>JBGQKQ010000148.1:0-7241 GCA_041499655.1 Gammaproteobacteria bacterium | reverse complement strand
CCCTGCACCCCGTCATCGATCCGGGAAAGTGCCTCAACTCGAGGGCCTGCGTCGCCGCCTGCCCGGAGAACGCCATCGGCATCGTCAATGGAAGAGCGGAACTGGTCAACGCCGCCGCATGCATCGGTCACGGCGCCTGCATGGCGGCCTGCCCGCACGACGCGATTCGTCTCGTCTTCGGCACTTCCAAGCGAGGCATGGACATTCCGGCGGTCAATCCGAACTTCGAGACCAACGTGCCGGGCATCTTCATCGCGGGGGAACTCGGCGGGATGGGACTGATTCGGAAGGCGGTCGAGCAGGGCCGCCAGGCCGTGGAGTCGATCGCGAAGCGCAAGGGAGGCGCCTTTCCGCACGACGTGCTGATCATCGGGGCGGGGCCTGCCGGGATCTCCGCTTCACTCGCCGCAAAGGAAAAGAATCTCAAGTTCGCAACGATCGAGCAGGAGGATTCCTTCGGCGGTACCGTCTATCACTATCCGCGGAACAAGGTTGTCATGACCGCGCCGGTGCAACTGCCGATCGTCGGAAAGGTCAAATTCGGCGAGGTCAGCAAGGAGAAGCTACTCGAGTTCTGGACCAGCGTGGTCAAGCGCACGGGCCTCAGGATCAATTTTTTCGAGCGCATGGAGACCGTGAAACCGGACGGCCAGGGCTTCGTCGTGCGCACCTCCAAGCAGGAATACAGGACGCGCTCGATCCTGCTCGCCATGGGCCGGCGCGGCACCCCGCGCAAGCTCGGCGTCAAGGGCGAGGAACAGCCGAAGGTCGTCTACCGGCTGATCGATCCCGAGCAGTACCGCGGGCGGCAGGTGCTGGTCGTGGGCGGCGGCGATTCCGCGCTCGAAGCCGCGATCGCCTGCGCCGGGGAGCCCGGCACGAAAGTCACGCTCTCCTACCGCAGCGAGGCGTTCTCGCGCGTGAAGCAGAAGAACCGCGACCAGGTGCAGAACGCCGAGTCGAAGGGAAAGCTGAAGATCATGCTCTCTTCGAACGTCGAGGAAATCGGCACCGACACCGTCTCGCTCGACCAGGGCGGCAAGAAGTTCAAGATCAAGAACGACGCCGTGATCGTCTGCGCCGGCGGCATCCTGCCGACGCCGTTCCTGAAGGAGATCGGCGTGCAGGTCGACACCAAGTACGGCACCAGCTAACCCGCCGCTACACCGCCGCGCGCTTGGAGAGTCCGCCGTCGATGGTGACGATGGTGCCGCTCGTGTAGGAGGACAGGTCGGAGGCGAGGAACACCACGCTCGCGGCGATTTCGTCGACGGTCGCGGGGCGGCCGAAGGGATTCCTCTTGAGGAGCTCGGGGTAACGCTCCTCGTCGCCCAGCAGGGCCTTGGCACGCTTGCGGGAGATCTTCGCCACGCGGTCGGTGAGAACCGGCCCGGGGTTGACGCCGAGCACGCGCACGCCGTGCTCGGGGCTCACCGCCCCGAGCGCCAGCGTCATGGAAATCAGGCTGGCGTTGCCCATCGAGCCCGCGACGTAGGTGGGGATCGGACGCTCGCCCGCGGAGCCGATGATGTTGATGATGACGCCGCGCCCGCGCGCCTTCATCTTCGCGAGATAGTGCCGCGTCAGCCCGACATAGCCGAACACCTTGAGGTCCCAGCCGGCGCGCCAGGCCGCATCGTCGACGTCGTCGATGGCGCCCGCCGGAATGTCGCCGGCGTTGTTGATGAGAATGTCGACGTCCGGGCACGCGTCGGTGAGCTTCTTCCGGCCCGCGTCCTGCGAGAGATCGAGCGCGAAGACCTGTACGTCGGCCTTGGCGCTCTTGCGCAGGGCCGCCGCTTCGCGCTCGAGCAGATCCCCGGACCGCGCAGCGAGGCGCAGGTGGCAGCCTTCGCGCGCGAACCATTGCGCGATGGCCAGGCCGATTCCCTTCGACGCGCCCGTGACGAGCACCGTGCGTCCCGCGAGCTTCAGATCCATCCCGGTCTCCGCTTGTATGTATACAGTGTCACTTGACCGCCCGCCCCTTGGCCTTCCGCCGCAGGTCGCGCGCCTTCCTGCCGTCTCCGGCCCTGAGCGCCCGGAAAATCTCCTGGTAGACCGCGACGGCCTCGCGCGGCTGCGCGGCGAGCAGCGCCGCGAAATCGAGGGTCTCGCGCTCGAGCTCGATCGCCGGACATACCTGGTCGAGGAAACCCCACTCGCGCAGCGTTGCGGCGCCCAAGGTCTCGCCGGCAAGCATCATGCGCCGCGTGTGCGACTCGCCGATCACCGCGAACAGGCGCTCCAGCGCCGATACCGGGTAGTAGAGCTTGTTCTTCACCGCCGGCACCGAAAGCCTGAGGCCCGAGTCGCCGAAGCGGAAGTCGGCCGACACGGCGAGCTGGACGCCGCCGCCGTAGCAGTTGGCGTGCAGCATCGCGATCGTCGGAAAGGACATCGCCGCCATGTCAGCGCAGAAGGACTCGACGCCCTTCTCGACGACGGCGAAACCTTCCGCGCGCTTCGCGAACCCCTCGACGAACTTGAGGTCGACTCCCGAGGAAAAGGATTTGTCGCCCGCGCCGCGCAGCACCAACGCCCCGACGTCCTTGCGCGCTTTCAGCTCCGCCGCTGCCGCGGCGAGGCCCTCGGCGACGCCCGCGTCGATCGCGTTCATGCGCGCGGCGTTGTCGAAGGTGACGATCGCGACCGCGCCGCGGAGCTCGGTGGTGACGCTTCCCACGGTCAGCTCGCCTTGGGAACCGCGTCGATGAACCCGAGGCACAGGCGGTTGAACCCCGCCGGGTCCTCGAGATTGACGCAATGCCCGGTCTGGGGAATCACGTGCAGGCTCGCATCGGGGAGCACGCGCTCGAGGAAATCGCTGGGCTTGCGGCAGCCGGCGTCCTCGTCGCCGACCACGACGAGCACGGAAATGGTCAGGGCCGCGAGCCGGTTTTCGTGGACGTACAGCGGCGGCCGCCGGGCCTGCACGCCGCGCATGGTGTTGGCGTGCCCCACCGGCGACATCGCGAGCATCTGTTCGTTGAAGCGGCGGAACTCCGCAGGATTCTTGTCCTTCAGGCGCTTGCGCGTCGGGCTCGCGTTCATCTGCGCCGCGAGCGCCGCCATGCCGCCCGCTTCGAGCAGCTTCGCGGTCGCCTCCGCGGTCTGCCGGAAGGCCGCCGGATCGTCGGAGCCCGAGCCGATGCCGACCAGCGTCGCCGAGAGCACCCGGGCCGGCTGCTTGAGCGCGTACTGAAGAGTCGAGGCCGCGCCCATCGACACGCCGACGAGGTGCGCCTTGTCGACACCCAGGCCGTCCATCACCGCGCCGATGTCGGCGACCGCGTGGTCCTGCGAGTACGAGTCGACCGAAACCGGGACCCCGGAGGGCGGGTAGCCGCGCGCGTTGAAGACGACGCAGCGATGACGCGCGCGGAAGGCCGCGACCTGCATGTCGAAACTGCGGCAGGAGCCGCCGTACTCGTGCACGAAGAGGACCGCCGGGCCCTTGCCGCTTTCCTCGCAGTGGAGCGCGACTCCGTCCGTCGTTTTAACGCCGGTCATCTCATTCCGCCCTGAACCCGGAAGTCTTCACCACCTGCGCCCAGCGCGCCATCTCTTTCCCGATGACCTCGGCGAATTCCTGCGGCGAGTCGGCCGCGGGCTCCAGGCCCTGCGTCGCGATCGCCTCGCGGAGCTCCGCCGACACGACCGCCTTGCGCACCTCGGCGTTCAGCCGCGCAACGATCTCCGCGGGCGCGCCCTTCGGAGCGATCAGGCCGAACCAGGCGTTCACGTCCAGGCCGGGGAGCCCGGCCTCGGCCGCGGTGGGGACCGAGGGAAGCTGGGCGACGCGCGCGGGCCCGAGGACGGCGAGGGCGCGCAGCTTCCCCGACTGGACGTTCTGCAGCTGGAACGACGCCAGGATGTCGAAGCCGACCTGCACCTGGCCCGCGAGCAGGTCGACGAGCGCCGGCGCCACGCCCTTGTAGGGAACGTGCACGATCTCGACCCGGGCGAGCGACTTGAAGCTCTCGCCAGCGAAGTGCTGCAGCGTCCCGTCGCCGATCGAGCCGAAGTTGAGCGTGCCGGGCTTGGCTCTCGCCAGCGCGATCAGCTCCGCCAAGGACGAAGCCGGGACCGAGGCGTTCACCACCACGATGAAAGGCGCGCTCGCGACCAGGCTGACCGGCGCGAACGCGGCGAGGGAGTCGTACGGCGGGTTGGCGCGGACCACCGGCGCCATGCCCAGCGTCGACACCGTTCCGAGGCAGAGCGTGTAGCCGTCCGCGGGCGACCTGGCGAGCGCGCCCACGCCGATGGTGCCGCCCGCGCCGGCGCGATTCTCGACGAGCACCGGCTGCCCGAGTCCCTCGCCCAGCTTTTTCGCGAGCGCGCGGCCGATGAGATCGGTCGACCCGCCGGCGGGAAAGGGCACGATGAGCCGCACCGGGCGCGACGGGTAGGCTTGCCCTGAGCCTGTCGAATGGGCCTGGGCGAGCGCCGTGCCGCAAAGGCAGGCGCAGAGGATCAATGCGATACCGGGGACTTTCACGTTCCTGTTCGTCTAGGGCGCGTCGCCCCTGAAGCCCGAGGCGCGGATCACCGGCCCCCAGCGGTCGTAGTCGGCGCGAACGATCGCCGCGAACTCCGCCGGACTCATCTCGCGCACCTCCAGGTCGAGGTTCTGCATCCTTTCCTTCACGCCCGGGTTGCGCATCGCCTCCACGAAGGCACCGTTCAATTTCTTCACCGTGTCGGCCGGCGTCGCGGCGGGCGCGAAGATCCCGAACCAGGCGTCAGCCGTGAGCGCGGAGAGCCCGAGTTCGGCGAAAGTCGGCACCTCGGGCGCGCCTGCCGAGCGTTCCCGGCCCGACATCCCGAGAATCACGATCTTTCCCGCCTTCGCCTGGGCGAGCAGCGTGCCCAGCGGCTGGATGGTCGCGGGAACATGCCCCGCCACGACGTCGAAGATCGCCGGCCCCGCACCCTTGTAGGGCACCTGCTGCAGCGCGATACCCGTGCTCTGGCCGAGGAGCACGCCGAAGAAATGCGTGGAGCCGCCCGCCCCCGAGGAGGCGAATACCGCCCGTGTCGCATCGGCCTTCACCCAGCTCAGGTACTCTGCGAGCGTCTTCACGCGCAGCCCGGACTGCACGCCGAGCGCGAACGCCCACTTCCCGGTGTGCGCGACCGGGGCGAAATCGGTGAACGGGTCGTACGGGGGTTTGCTGAGCGTCTGCGGACGGAAAATCACGGTGGCGTCCGGCGCGAGCATCAGCGTGCCGCCGTCGGGCGCCGCCGCCTTCAGCGCCTCGGCGGCGATCTGTCCCACCGCGCCCGGCCGGTTCTCCACGATCACCGGCCGCCCGAGCGCCTCGCCCATCGGCTCGGCGAAGATGCGTCCGAGCACGTCGACTGCGCCGCCCGGCGGATAGCCGACCAGCATGTGGGCCGGCTGCCGCGTCTGCGCCGCTGCGGGCGCGCAGATCAGGGCTGCGGCGATGGCAATCGAGCGGAAGTTCTTCATCGGCCGTTTCACTCCGTTCGCGTCACTATCGAATTTTCCCTTGAGACAGGTCCACGATCATACGAGCGAGCAAGTACAGGCGCGGCTCGATCGAGTCGAGCAGGACGTACTCGGCATCGTTCGAGTGCGCGCCGAATCCCTGCAGTCCGAAGCGCTCCAGGGTCGAAGCCTTGGATTCGAGCGCCGCAAAGGCCGCGTCGGTGCCGCCGCCCTCCGCGACGGCGTCCACCGTCAGCTTCTTCCCGATCTCTGCGTACACCTTCTGCGCGTGAACGCCGAGCGCGCGCGCCGCGGCGTTGGCCTCGAGCGGCGGGCGCCTGCGCTCGAAGGTCATCTCGATCTGCGTGTCCGGGATGAGCTTGTTCCGTATGCGCTCGCGTACCTCGCGCTCGATGCGGTCATAGTCGGCGACACGCAGCACGCGCACGTCCGCGGTCGCGAAAGCCTCGGCGGGGATGACGTTGCGGTTCGTGCCCGCGCTCGCGAGCGTCCAGTTCATCTTCAGGCCGATCGAGGGATCGGACAGGTCGCGCGTCTGCATGATCTGGTGCGCCAGCTCGTAGAGCGCGTTGCGCCCCATCTCGGGGGCGGAGCCCGCGTGTGAGGCGCGGCCCTTCACCCTGAGCACCACCGAGGCGATGCCCGCGGTCGCAAGGGCGAGCTTGTCGCTGTCGATGCGCGTGGACTCGCAGGAGAACACCGCGTCGTGCCGCTCGCCTTCCCGGGTGATCAGCTTGCGCGAGCCGGGCGAGCTCATCTCCTCGTCGGCGTTGATCAGCACCGTCACCACGCCGTAGTCGCGGAAATCCATCGCCTTGAGGATCGCGAGCGCGTGCAGGACGAGCGCGATCCCCTGCTTGTCGTCGGCGATGCCCAGGCCGTAGGCGCGGTCGCCCTCGATCCGGAAGGGCTGCCTGGCGAGCATGCCGCGCAGGTAGACCGTGTCCATGTGCGCGAGCAGCAGGATCTTCTTCGCCCCCTTGCCCTCGAAGCGCGCCCGCACGACCTTGCCGATCTTCGCCGGCGTGTCCGCCATGCGGTAGGCATCCGCGGTCGGATCGATCAGCTCGACCTTGCCGCCGAGCGCCTGCAACCGCCCGGTGATCAGGTACGCCGCCTTGTCCAAGCCCTCCAGGTCGCGCGTGCCGGTCTCGATCGAGACCAGCTCCTTGAGCGTGTCGAGAAAAGGCTGACGTTCCTTCTTCACGAGAGAGAAGACCGGCTCGACGGGCTGCGCGAGCGCTCCGCCTGCCGGCACGAGGGATGCGGCAACGCAGAACGCGAGACGGCGAAGACGAAGACCCAAGATCCCCCTCCGGCGTGCAAAGGGCGATTCTATCCTTTAGAGTCGATCCATCGTGAGTCCTCCCCGCGTTCTCGACCGGAAGCTGATGGTCCTCCTCGCCGTGTCGGTGTTCGCCGGCGCCGGGACCATCCACTACCAGACACCCATGCTCGCGGCGTTCGCCGCGGAGTTCAACGCGGACGCGGCCGCGGTCGGCTGGGTGGCGACGCTCACCTTCGGCGGCTTTCTCGCCGGAACGTTTTTTCTCGTGCCGCTCGGCGACCGTTTCGACAAGCGCCGGCTGATCCTCATCGAGCTCGCGGTGCTGATCGTCGCCCTGCTGGTGATGGCGGCGGCGCCCACGCTGCCGGCGCTGGTCGCGGCGAGCCTGATCGTCGGCATCACCTCGGGCTTCGCCCAGCTGGTCATCCCGCTCACCGCCGAGCTCGCGCCGCCCGAGAAGCGCGGGCGCGTGAT
>JBGQKQ010000147.1:0-7259 GCA_041499655.1 Gammaproteobacteria bacterium | reverse complement strand
GTTCTGGATTGTGCTGGACGCGATCTGGGCCTCGGACCGGAGCGAAAGCACCATGCCGAAGCCGTTGTTGCCGCTGATGACGGCGTTCTGAATGTTCAGCGACGATCCCAGGAAGGCGAAAATGCCGCCGGGCGTGGCCGCGCTGCCGTTTCCGGTGATGGTGTTGACGGAGGTGAAGCCGAACACGGTATCCCCGATCACGATCGAGCCGCCGCGCATGCTGATACCCTGGCCGGGGTTTCCGGAGATCGTATTGCCGCCTATCAGGTCGGCGCTCGCGCTCGTGATGCTGACCCCGTTCCGCGGGTTGCCCGGCGCGGCATTCGTGCCATTGCCCGAGACATTATTCATCGCGATGAGCACGCCGGATCCGAAATTGATGTTGATCCCGTTCGCACCGTTGGCGCTGATCACGTTTCCGGCGGGGTTGTTGCTGTTGTCGATCCCGATGCGCGCGGAGCCGTTGTTGAACACGCCGACACCATGGCGCGTGTTCTGGGCGATTTGCGAATTGATGACCGCGGCACTCGCGGCGTCGATCGCGATCCCGTCGCGCGCGTTGCCCGTCACCGTCGCGGTGTCCACGATGCCGCTCGCGCCGTGCGCGTAGTCTATCCCCGTGCGGCCGGTGCCCTGGACGAGCGCGTTCTGCACGATCAGCCCTGCGGCGCCGTCCGCGGTGATGCCGTTGCGGCCCCCGGTCACGGTGATGCCGTCGATGGTCACACGACTGCCGGTGACGCGGATGACGTCGACCGCGCCGTCGGGCCCGATGAGGGTTGCCCCCAGCGAGGCCGCCGCCAGCTTGATGTCGCTGCGGTTGATCACCACGCTCTCCGTGCAGCTGCCGTTGATCAGGATCGTCAGCGACTTGCGGTCGTCCCCGCGCGTGAGCGCCCTGGCGATGGTGTCGCCCGAGGCGCAATCGACCACGGTCGTCCTGTCCCGGTCCCGGTCCCTATCCCTGTCCCGGTCGGAATCCGCGTGGGCGGAGGTGTGAAGTGCGAGGAGCGCTAGTGCAGTTAGCGTAAAGGCAAACGGGTGACGTGCGGTCATGGTCCCTCCCTTTTGTAGTATTGAGCCCTTTCCCTCCCCAGGGAGTGGGCTATGGTCAAAAGGATGCACGGCGGCTCACCGGCGGTCAAGACTGGGCAAAACCCTACAAGTACTGTCGTGAATGCCTGACACGCGAAGCCTATATACAATGACGTGCCTGAAGAACGGAGCAGGGATCGCCCAATGAACAAGCCCGAACGCTTCCAGGACAATGCCGCTGGCGAGTTCCTCGTCGGCGGGGTGAGGCTGCTGCGGCCGTTCCGCATCCGCCGCCTCGGCCACTTCGGCGTGAATGTCGCGGATCCCGAGCGCAGCAAGGATTTCTACTGCCGGCTGCTCGGCTTCAGGATTTCCGATCCGCTCGATTTCAAGGAGCGCGTGCCGCCCGAGCAGCGGGACAAGGTAGGCCCGACCGTCGGCTATTTCTCGCGCCACGGCACCGATCACCACTCGTTTGTTTTCTTTCCGCGCAAGATCCTCGAGACGATCAATCCGCATGCGCGCACGTCCAGCGGTACGGTCAACCAGATCACCTGGCAGGTCGGGTCGCTGCGCGAGGTGTCGGACGCCTTCGACTGGTTCACCAAGCGTGGCCGCACGATCCGCCGCGCCGGCCGCGACCTGCCGGGATCGAACTGGCATTTCTATCCACCCGATCCCGACGGCCATACCAACGAGCTGTACTACGGCATCGAGCAGATCGGCTGGGACGGGTATTCGAAGCCGCGCGACATGTACGGCGTGCGCTACTCCAAGCCACCGCAGCTGCCGCACCAGTCCGAGTACGCGGAAGTGATGAAGGCGAGCACGGACGGCATTCCGATCGAGAAGGGTACGCGCGCAACCGACTCCAGCGACGAGAAATACGACGTCGGCGGCGTGCTGCTCGCGCGCCCGTTCAAGATCGCGCGCATCGGGCCGGTGCGCCTCTTTGCCGAGGACATGGAAAAGATGGTCGCGTTCTACCGCGACGACCTGGGCTTCGCCATCACCGAAGAGGTGAAATACAAGGGGCACCGCTGCGTGTTCCTGCGCGCCAATACCGAGCATCACTCCATGGCGCTCTATCCGCTCGCGCTGCGGGAAGAACTGGGATTGAAGCCCGACAGCACCCTCATGTCCTTCGGGTTGCAGCTCGGCAGCTACCAGCAGCTCAAAGACGCGATTGCGTTCCTCAAGGCGAACGGTGTCACCGTCAAATACCTGCCGCCCGAACTCTTCCCCGGCATCGACTACTGCGCCTTCGCCATCGACCCCGACGGCTTCGCGTTCCAGCTCTATTACTACATGGAGCAGGTCGGCTGGGACGGAAAGCCGCGTCCTGCTTCCCAGCGTGCGAAGATCGACAACGCGAAATGGCCGGAAGCGGTGGAAGGGCGCAGCGATACGTTCCTGGGAGAGCCGTTTTTGGGGCCGTTGGGGTGACGCGGCAGAGCGAGGGACGGTCAATCTCCAGGTCCCAGGTTCGAGCCCCTGAACTGCCCTAGAATGGTTCATCGTCGGCGAAGAAGCACCGGTCGCCATGAAGATCCATCTATCAACCATTCGATGCCGGTACTGCGAGCACGCCAACCCGGCGGACGCGAAGTTCTGCGGTGCCTGCGGCGGAGAATTGCATCTTCCACCGCACCTGACCTCGTGCCTGCACTGCGGGGCGGTGAATTCGGCAAACGCGACCGTCTGCATCTGGTGCCACAGGCCGTTCCCGGAACGCAAGGCCGGTGCGCTCGTGCCTTCCTCGCCCGCCGCCGAGGTTTCCCGCCCCTCGCCTCGCCGAGTGATCGCCGGTGCGGTGGTTCTCGCCGCGATCGGTGTTCTGGGCTACTACGGCTACCGTCAGGTCTCGCCCGGCGATGTCCCTCCGCCGGGGAGTACAAGCAGTGAAACGGCCGGCGACGCGAAAGCGGCCGACGACTCGAGCTCGGCATCCGCGAACCCGCTTGCCACTCCGGCGCGTGCCGCGGTCAACCCGCCACGCGCGGTCCGCGAGCCCGTAGAATCGCAGGAAGGCAAGGCGCCTGCCGCGATCACGCGATCTCAAACGGGTAACCTAGGCAGGCCCGGCGAGGGGCCGTCTCGCCAGGAAACGTGCACGGAAGGGCTCGCCGCCCTTGGATTGTGCGCAACGAAACCCGAGGCCGGCAAGGCAGGCACGCAGGAGCCGTCCCGCTCCGCGGCGTGCACGGCGGAGGCGGCGGCCCTGGGGATGTGCGCGCCGAGAACCACACAGAGGGGGGAATGACATGTCGAGGAGATTCTTCAGCACGTTCACGGCGGCAGCGTTTTACCTGTACGGCGGGTCCGCCTTCGCGGCGGCCGAGTACAAGATCGTGACCGCCAACGAAAAGGGCACTTATTTCGCGATCGGCGTCGATCTCGCCAAGTTCGTGGCCCCCGATGCCGCGATCAAGCTGGAAGTCCTGCAGACGGCGGGTTCGGCCGCAAACGTCAAGCATCTTCGCTATGACCTCGGTGTCAAATTCGCCATCGTCCAGGCCGACGTGTATCAGGCGTTCATCGACAGGGCGACTGCGGGCAACAGGGAGGCGAGCGGGATCATCCGTCCGCTGCGCGTGATCCTGCCGCTCTACAACACCGAAATCCACTACATCGTCAGGGCCGACTCGCCGCTCAACTATCTCCACGACATCAAGAATGCCAAGATCAACGGAGGCATCCTCGGCAGCGGTGCGGCCCTGATCACGCATACCCTTTACCGGATGATGTTCAACGGCCCCATCCCGGAGGCGAATGAGAGCTTTCTCTCGAACGAGGAGGCGCTGGTCAAGCTGATCGGCGACAAGTCGGTCGATGTCGTCGTCGTCGCCGCGGGGCAGCCCGCCCCGCTGATCGCCAACATGAAACCCGAGGCGCAGAAGTTCATCAAGCTGCTGAAGTTCGATCCCGCCCATCCCTCGAGCAAGCTGCCGCTGACGGTCTATTCCAGCTCTACCGTCAAGGCGAGCAGCTACCCCAACCTCCTGCAGGAGGACTTCACGACGATCTCGGTCGGAGCGTTCCTGGTCACCTACGACTACAACCTGGAGGGCACGGTGGGTAACCTGACCCGGTTTGCGCGATCGCTGTGCCAGAATTTTTCCACCCTGCAGGCGCAGGGTCATCCCAAATGGCGCGAAGTCAGCCTCACTTTGCCGACGCTCGGCCCGGGCTGGACCTACTATGGACCGACGACGAGAGAGCTCCGCGCCTGCACCGGCAAGACCAAGCCGAAGGCGCCCGCGAAGCCCGCGAGACAATGCTCGGCGGAGGAGCGCATCCTGGGACTGTGCAACTAGCCGGCAACCCCTATTTACTTCGGCGATTTCTTCGCTAGCCGCTCCCTGAGATCCGCGAAGGGAGAGTAGGTCGACACGTGGCCACCGGCGGCGGGGCCGCTTCCCCCGCTTGCCGCTTCCAACTGTCGCTGGTGTTCGTTGTCGTGGCAGTACAGGCACAGCAGCTCCCAGTTGCTGCCGTCGGGCGGGTTGTTGTCGTGATTGTGGTCGCGGTGGTGGACAGTCAGTTCGCGCACGTTGGCGCGCGTGAACTCGCGGGCGCAGCGCCCGCAGATCCAGGGGTAGATCTTCAACGCCCGTTCCCGATAGCCCAGTTCGCGCTTCTCGGCGGCGCGACGCGCTTCGGCGACGATGCGGTCCAGTTTTCCGGGGTCGCTTGCGCTCATGGAGCCACCTGGAATCACCGCAACCCGACATGCTACACCTCGATCTGCTCTGCGATCTCCAAAGTGGTCTAATGATGACCATGCAGACCGCGCCGGACCTCTTTTCGCACCGCAAGTTCTGGGCCGCGCGCTTCGGTACGGCGCCGTTCCTGCCGATGTCGCGCGCCGAGATGGACGAGCTCGGCTGGGACAGCTGCGACATCATCCTCGTCACCGGCGACGCGTACGTCGATCACCCCAGCTTCGGTATGGCCATCATCGGGCGCCTCCTTGAGGTGCAGGGCTTCCGCGTCGGCATGATCGCGCAGCCCGACTGGAACTCGACCGCCGATTTCGGGAAGCTCGGCGCTGCGAACCTGTTCTTCGGCATCACCGCCGGCAACATGGATTCGATGGTCAACCGCTACACCGCCGACCGCCGCATCCGCTCCGACGACGCCTACACGCCGGGCGGCGAGGGCGGCAGGCGCCCCGACCGGTCGGTGATCGTGTACGCGCAGCGCGTCCGCGAGGCGTTCAGGGACGCGACGATCGTCATCGGCGGCATCGAGGCGAGCCTGCGCCGCATCGCGCATTTCGACTACTGGTCGGAGAAGGTGCGCCGCTCGATCCTGCTCGATGCGCGCGCCGACATCCTCGTATACGGCAACGCCGAGCGGGCGATCGTCGAGCTCGCGCATTGCCTCGTCAGACGCGAGCCGGTTGCGGGTATCACCGACCTGCGCGGCACGGCGTTCGTGCGTCGCGAGCCGGCCGCGGGCTGGATCGAGATCGACTCCACCTCGATCGACGAGCCGGGGCCGCTCGCGCCGCCGGTCGATCCGTACGCGTTCGAGCCGGCAAGATCCGCGCCCCCGGCGGGCGCTCCGGTGCCGGTGCAGGTCGTGCGTTTCGAGCGCCAGGTGCCCAACGCGATGCGCGGGAAGAGCTTCGTCCGCATGCCCTCTCACGAGGAAGTGCGCGACGACCCCGTGCTGTACGCGCACGCCTCGCGCATCCTGCACACCGAGTCGAATCCCGGCAACGCACGCGCGCTGGTGCAGCGCCACGGCGAAAGCGACGTGTGGCTCAACCCGCCGCCCATCCCGCTCACGACGAAAGAGATGGACGCCATCTACGAGCTGCCGTACCGGCGCGTGCCGCATCCCGCATACGGTGGCGCGAAAATCCCGGCGTACGAGATGATCCGCTTCTCGATCGCGATCCAGCGCGGCTGTTTCGGCGGCTGCACCTTCTGCTCGATCACCGAGCACGAGGGACGCATCATCCAGAGCCGCTCGGAAGATTCCGTGATTCGCGAGATCGAGACGGTCCGCGATACCGTGCCCGGCTTCACCGGCGTCATCTCCGATCTCGGCGGCCCGACCGCGAACATGTACCGCCTCGCGTGCAAGAGCCGCGAGATCGAGTCGGCGTGCCGGCGGCCCTCGTGCGTCTATCCCGGGATTTGCAGCAACCTCAACACCGATCACGCGCCGCTCGTGCGTCTCTATCGCCGCGCGCGCGAGCTGCCGGGCATCAAGAAAGTGCTCATCGCCTCGGGAGTGCGCTACGATCTCGCGATCAAGTCGCCGGAGTACGTGAAGGAGCTGGTCCAGCATCACGTCGGCGGCTACCTCAAGATCGCCCCCGAGGCGATCGCGGAAGGCCCGCTGAAGATGATGATGAAGCCGGGCGTCGGCGCCTACGACCGTTTCAAGGCGCTCTTCGACAAGTTTTCCGCCGAGGCCGGCAAGGAGCAGTACCTCATCCCCTATTTCATCGCCGCGCATCCGGGCACGACCGACGAAGACATGCTCGAGCTTGCGCTGTGGCTGAAGAAGAACGGCTACCGCGCCGACCAGGTGCAGGCCTTCCTTCCGGGACCGATGGCGACCGCCACTGCGATGTATCACACCGGACGCAATCCGCTGCACAAGATCACGCGCGACAGCGAACGGGTTCAGGTACCCAAGGGCCTGCGCGTGCGCAGGCTGCACAAGGCGTTCCTGCGCTACCACGACGCCAACAACTGGCCGGTCCTGCGCGAAGCGCTCAGGCGCATGGGCCGCGCCGACCTCATCGGCCCCGGCAAGCATCGGCTCGTGCCCTCATGGCAGCCCGCGGGAACCGGCGAGGAGCGCGAAGGCCGGCGGCGGCCTCAAGGCTCGAAGCCGTTTCGCACGCAGCACACCGGACTGCCCGATGCGACGCGGGGGAAGAGCGGAAGCGCGCGAGCGCGCGGGAAGGCCCGCCACAAACGCGAAGCCCCGCGATGAATTCGCAGGGCTTCGCAGTTCTGCCACTTGCCGTGGCCTTGTTTCGTCACGTCACCGTGACATGCCCGTCTGTTGATACGGGCTTCAGGGTCGTGCTGTAGGAAGTTTCATCGATAAGTCCCCTCCATTGACGATTTCATACTACGCATCGCCTGCTTCGGTTCGCCGGGTCGGGATAACCCTCAAACGTTGTGTAGAGTGTGGTCGCCGCCCGTCCGCCTCAGGTACACCCGCAAATCGGGGCGCGCACAACAGCGGAACCT
>JBGQKQ010000146.1:0-7354 GCA_041499655.1 Gammaproteobacteria bacterium | reverse complement strand
CCTCACCGGGAGCGCGCGCTACAACCTCACACGCGTGCGTACTGCGGACGGGCTTTCGCCGCCTTTGCCTCCGCCTGCGGCGGGATCGGGGAACGATCTGACCTTCGTGAAAATGAATCCGGCGCTGGGCGTGTCGTACACGCCCGAGGGTGCGCCCGGCTTCTACGGCGGGTTCAGTCAGGGCAACCGTCCGCCCTCGCCGGTCGAGCTGGGCTGCGCGGACCCCAACAGCCCCTGCCACCTGCCGAACGCCATGGCCTCCGATCCGCCGCTCAAGCAGGTCGTGTCGCGAACGCTCGAGGTCGGGGTGCGTGCCCATACGGCCTCGGGATTCCGGTGGAATGCGACACTGTTTCGCACCATGAACTACGACGACATCCTGTTCGTGAGTTCCTCGGCGAGTTCCGGCTTCTTCACGAACTTCGGCAAGACGCGCAGGCAAGGCCTGGAAGCGGCTCTGGAGCGCTCGTCGGGTAGCTTCTCCTGGGCGCTCACCTACACGCTGATCGACGCGACCTACCAGTCGAGCGCGCTGCTGTTCTCGCAGGCGAACAGCAGCGCCGACGCCAACGGCAACATCCAGGTCTCGCCCGGCGACAGCATTCCGGGGATACCGCGGCAACATCTCAACGCCTTCCTGAACTACGGCCTGACCGGAAAGCTCAGCGTCGGCGGGAACGCGGTCGCGGTGTCGCGGCAATTTGCGCAGGGCAACGACAACAACCAGCACCAGGCGGACGGCGTAAATTTCCTCGGCCCGGGCGAGATCGCCGGCTACGCGCTCCTGAACCTCAACGCGAGCTACAAGCTGGAAAAAGGCTTTCAGCTGTTCGCCAAGGTCAGCAACGTCTTCGACCGGCGCTACGCGACGGCGGGAGCCCTGCGGCAGAATTTCTTCCCGGGCGGCGGCCTCGCCGCGCCCAGCGGCCAGACCAACGAGACCTTCTATGCGCCGGGCGCCCCGCGCGGCATCTGGGTCGGGCTTGAGTATGCCGGCTGAGCCGAACTACCATACTGCCGTGGAAGACCGCTATTCCCGCACGGCTGTCGTGCTGCACTGGCTGATCGCCCTGGCCGTGCTCGGGCAGATCGCCTTCGGCTGGTACCTCCAGCTCGTCCCGCGACTCACGCCGGACCGCACGGTCTTCGTCAATTTCCACAAGTCCACGGGTCTGGTGATCGGCGTGCTGATCGCGTTGCGCCTCGCCTGGCGCCTGTCGCACAAGCCGCCCCCGCTCCCCGCCGCGATGCCGGCGTGGGAGCGCCGCGTGGCGCTCGCAAACCACGTTCTCCTGTATGCCTGCATGCTGATCATGCCGCTCGCAGGCTACACGGCCTCGAATTTCAGCAAGTTCGGAGTCAAGTTCTTCAACGCCGTGCTGCTCCCGCCGTGGGGTGTGGACGACCGCGGCATCTACGCCTTTTTCAACGGCCTGCACGTGGCGACCTCCTACGTGTTCGTGAGCCTGATCGCGCTGCACGTGGCCGCCGCTCTCAAGCACCTCTTCTTTCCCCGCTACGGGATCTTCCGCCGGATGCTGCCATCATGAAAAGAAACCTCGCACTCGCACTGCTGCTCCCCTCGGTCGCGCTCGCCGCGCCTTTCGCCTACGTTTCGAACGAAGGCTCGGGAACGGTGAGCGTCATCGACACCGCGACCGACACGGTCGTGGACACGCTTCAGACCGGCGGCAAGCCCCGCGGCGGGGCCGCCGCCGGCCATTGGCTGTACGTCAGCGACCAGCCCAACAACCGGCTGCTGCTCATCGATCTGAACGAACGCAAGCAGACGGGCGCGATCGCGCTCGGCGTTTCCCCCGAAGGCGTCGGTCGCTCGCCCGACGGGCGCTGGATCGCCGCGGCGAGCGAGCAATCGAACAGCATCACTTTCATCGACACGGCGACGCAGCGCGAGGTTTTCAGCGTGAAGGTGAAAGGGCAGAACCCCGAGCACGCCGTGTTCAGGGCCGATGGCCGCATCGTCTACACCGGCGCGGAAGACGGCGATACCGTGGAAGTGATCGACGTGGAGCGGCGCGAGCAGACCGCGCAGATCAAGGTCGGCCCGCGGCCGCGCGGCATCGGCTTCCTGCCGGACGGCAGCCGCGCCTACGTCGCCGCGGAGAATGCCGATACGGTGTTCGTGATCGACGCCAGAGCCCACGCGGTGCTCGCCAGGGTGAGCGCCGGCAAACGCTCCAACGGCATCACGGTGCATCCGGACGGCAAGCGCGTTTATGTCTCCAACGGCGGCGAGGCCTCGGTTTCGGTGCTCGATACGGCCACCAACGCCATCGTCGCCACGGTCCCGGTCGGGCAGCGGCCGTGGAACATGGCGCTCACGCCCGACGGGCGCAAGCTCTATGTCGCCAACGGCCGCTCGGGTTCGGTCTCGGTCATCGACACGCAGACCAACACGAAGCTCCGTGACATTGCGGTCGGTGCACTGCCTTGGGGCGTGGTGATTCAGTGACCGTAGATGCTCTCGGCGCCGGCGACGTACGCCCACAGGGCCTCGATCTGCTCGGGCTTGAGCAGGTCGCCCCAGGGCGGCATCTGGTTCTTGCCGCGAGTCACTGAATTGACGAACCGCTCGCGCTGATCGCGCGGGAATTTCCGCAAGTCGGAAGCTCCCTGGGGGTCCAGCATGCGCGCGCCGTGGCAGGGCGAGCAGTTGCGCGCATAGATTTCCGCGCCGGCTTTCAGCTGCTCGGGGGTTTGAGCCGCCGACTCATTGCAGACGAGCGCGCACGCAACTGCGGCGGCAGCGGCGAGCGCCGCCATCCCATGCTGCCGCACCGGCTCAGTCCTGCATCACCGCGAAGGTCCAGACCGAGCCTCCCTGCGGCACCTTGTCCTTGAGCTGCTCGCGCGCGATATTCCAGTACAGGCCGCCGATGCCGGAGAGCACCGTGACGTACTGCCGGCCGTTCAGCGTGTAGGTGACGGGCATGGCGTTGATCCCCGAGCCGGTCTGGAACTGCCACAGCTGCTTGCCGGTGTCGGCGTCGAGAGCGATGAATTCGCCGGTTTCCTTGCCGGTGAAGAGCAGGCCGCCGCCCGTGGCGAGCATCGCCGACCACATCTGGAAATCGGTGAGGGGCACGCGCCATTTCTTTTCCGCCGTGAGCGGATCGATGGCCTCGATATGACCGATGGGCTCGCCCGCGGCGCGAGGCAGCGGCAGGTTCTCGATGAACATGTAGCGCTGTCCGGCGACGAAGGGCTTGGTCTCCAGGTGCTGGTACATCCGGCCTTCGTTCAACGTGTTCGCGTAGAGGAGGCCCGTCTGCGGATTGAACGCGGCGTGCTCCCAGTTCTTGGCGCCGCGCGTCGAGGGCCAGTGCTCGGTCGGCTTGCCCGAGCGAATGCTCTTGGCGGTTTCGGTCTCGACCGGCCGACCGGTCTTCATGTCGACGTGGCTCGCCCAGTTCACTTTCCCGTAGGCCTTCGCCGAGATCAGCGCTCCGTTGGCGCGGTCGAACACGTAGAGAAAGCCGTTGCGGTTGAGCTGCATCGCGACCTTGCGCGGACGTCCCTCGACCTTGATCTCGGCGAGGATCAGCTCCCAGCATGCGTCGTAGTCGTAGGCGTCGTTCGGCGTGAACTGGTAGTACCAGACGACTTCACCGGTCTTCGGCCGCATCGCGAGCACGGAAGAGGTGTAAAGGTTGTCGCCCGGGCGGGACTGCGAGGCCCAGGGCGCCGGGTTGCCGATGCCCCAGTACATGAGATCGAGGTCGGGGTCGTACGAGCCGGTGATCCAGGCCGAGCCGCCGCCGGTCTGCCAGGCATTGTTGTCCTGCGGCCAGGTCTCGTTGCCTTTTTCGCCGCGCGCGGGAATGGTGTAGTGCCGCCACAACTGCTTGCCGGTCTCCGGATCCCAGCCGTCGATGAAGCCGCGCACGCCGTACTCGGCGCCGGAAATTCCCGTGATCAGCACGCCGTTCGCGACCAGGGGCGCGACGGTCAGCGAGAAACCGTCCTTCCATTCGGCGACCTTGGACTTCCAGAGCTCCTTGCCGGTCTTGGCGTCGTACGCCACCACGTGCGCGTCGAGCGTGGTGCGGTACACCTTGCCGTTGTAGATCGCCGCGCCCTTGTTGGAGACGCCGCAGCACACCACACGCGGAGTGTCGGGCGGCCAGTCGAGCGTCTGCTTCCAGATCTGCTTGCCGCTTGCGACGTCGATCGCAACGGTCGCCCTGGCGTTGGTCACGTACATCACGCCGTTGTAGACGATGGGTTGCGACTGCTCGCCCCAGTCGTTGTTGAGGCTCAGGTTCCAGACCGGCACCAGGCGCCTGACCGTGCTCTTGTCGATCTGCTTGAGCGGGCTGTAGCGCTGCTGGCTGTAGCCCATGCCGTAGGTGAGGATGTTGTCGGGATTCTTCCCGTCATTCTTCAGGTCATCGAGCGTTTGTGCGGTCACCGTCGTGCTGGCGAAGAGCAGAACGGCTGCAACTGATGCGACGAATCTCATGAGATCTCCCCTGATGACGCGGACAAGAGCCGCCATGGTGCACCCTCAGCGGGTCGCCGTAAACGGTCCCGGGTGGGCGACCGCCCACATCACGGCGGGGCGGGCGATTGATTGTATGCTTGCGGGAAACGTCCATGACGACCTTCGTCCTCGTCCACGGAGCCTGGGCCGGCGGCTGGAAATGGCGCTTCGTCGCGCCGATTCTGCGGCGCGCGGGCCACGAGGTGTACACGCCAACGCTCACGGGCCTGGGCGAGCGCGCGCACCTCGCGAGTCGCGACATCGACCTCGACGTGCAGATCCAGGATGTGGTCGCGCTCATGGAGATGGAGGACCTGCGCGAGGTCGTGCTGCTCGGACACAGCTACGGTGGCATGGTGGTGACCGGCGCGGCCGAGCGTTGCCCCGAGCGCATCCGGCGGCTCGTCTATCTCGACGCCTTCGTTCCCGAGAACGGCAGGTGCGCCCTCGACTACGTCCTGCCCGAGCGCGCCGCGGGATTCCGGGAGCAGGGCGAGCGCACCGGCTTCGTCGAGCCGCCTCCGCCGTCTCTCTGGGGTGTCGTGAAGCCCGAGCACGTCGCCTTTTCCAGACAGCGCGAGTTGCGCCACCCTTACCGCTGCTTCACCCAGGCCGTGCGGCTCGTGAGCCCGTCGGCCGCGGTGCTGCCCAGGACGTTCATCTACTGCTCGTCGCCCGCGACCGGCACCTTCGACCAGTTCGCCGCGAAGTACCGCGGCGATCCGGCCTGGCGCTTCCACGAGATCAGGACCGGGCACGACTCGATGATCCTCGTGCCCGGGGAACTGGCGGCGGTGCTGCTGCAGCCGGCTTAGCCGCTCAATCCGCGACCCCGAGCACCGCGCGCAGGCTCTTCATCAGGGCCTCGTGCTCGAAGGGCTTGGTGATGTAGCCGTTGGCCCCGCCCGACAACCCGCGCAGGACGTCGCCGCGGCTCGCCTGCGCGGTGAGCATGATCACCGGCACCGTGCGCAGCGCGGGGTGCTGCCGCATTCGCGCGAGAATGGAAAAACCGTCCGTGCCCGGCAGGTTGACGTCGAGCAGGATGGCGTCGGGCAAGGCCGGTGTTCTCAGCGCGGCCACGATCTCGTCGCGGTTGCTCGCGACACGCACCTCGTAGCCCTCGAGCTTGAGCAGCATCCGCACGGCGGTGATGAACGGCGCGTTATCCTCGATAAGGAGGACCGAGTGCCTGGTGCCGTTGTTGGGCACCTTCTTGGCGGGCGCCTGCCGAGCGACGCTGATGTAGTAGCCGCTGCGGTCGAGTGATTGCAGGCCTTTTTCGGCTTCGTCGCGGAATTTCGCCGAGACGCTGTCGGGCATCGCTTCGATCGGAACCTCGAAGAAGGAGCCGAAGTCCTCCTCCACGGTCTTGCCAGGCTGCACGATATCGACGAGCTTGTCGCGGAGCAATGCCCCCACCGCATCGCTGATCTCGCCGGGCCGCGCGCCCGTCACCCGTTTCACGATCGCCGAGATGGGCGATTTCCCGTCGAACATCACCATCAGCTCGAGCGCCACGCTCGAGAGCTTCGTCGATCCCGACTTGAGCTCCGCCTTGCCCTTCTCGGTCGGCGTGAAGATGGTCAGGTTGGCGGTGTCTTCGAGGTTCATTGCTCCCCGGGTTGGATCGAATCTGGCCTAACCGACTATCATACGACTCCCCGAAGTCCGGGGGCGCGCAGTCAGCCAAACGCAAGGGTCCCGATGCTTCGCAACGACGTCGATTCCTGGGGTGCTCCAGCGAAGCTGTTTCACTGGGCGATGGCGGCGCTCATCTTCGCGCAGATCGCGCTCGGGCTGGTCGCGGTGAGCTGGCACGTCTCGCCGACGAAGCTCAACCTCTTCGTGTGGCACAAGTCGACCGGCATGCTGATCCTGGCGCTGCTCGCGCTACGCCTGCTGTGGCGCCTTTCCGGCCCGGTGCCCGCGTTGCCGGCGGAAATGGCCGCGTGGGAGCGCATGGGCGCGCGCCTCTCCCACTTCCTGCTGTACGCGCTCATGGTTGCGCTGCCCCTCACCGGCTGGGCGATCAGCTCGGCGAGCAACGTGCCGTTCAGGATCTTCTGGACGATCCCGCTGCCCGCGATCACCGCGCCCGACAAGGCGACGGCCGACCTGTTCGCGTCGGTGCACGGGTGGCTGGTCACGCTGCTCGCACTGGGGCTGTTCGCGCACATCGGCGCCGCGCTGCAGCACCATTACGTGAAGAAGGACGCCGTGCTCGCGCGCATGCTTCCCTGGAGAACCTCATGAAGCCAATCCTCGCGCTGCTGTGGGGACTCGCGCTCGCCGCGCCTGCGTTCGCGGCCGACTGGAAGATGGATGCCTCGGGGAGCAAGCTCGAGTTCACTGCGACCTTCGAGAAGACCCCGGCGCCGGGCGTGTTCAAGGAGTTCGACACGCGGCTGCGCTTCGACCCGGACAAGCCCGCCGGCGGGAGTCTCGACGTCACCATCAAGGTGACGAGCGCCGACATGGCCATCCCGGACGTGAACAAGGAGATCCGCAACAAGGACTGGTTCGATTACGCCGGCTTCCCGCAGGCCGAGTTCCACTCCAGCGACTTGCGCCGGGACGGCGGCCGCTACGTCGCGCGCGGCATGCTGTCCCTGAAGGGCGTGAAGCAGGCGGTCGAGGTGCCGTTCACCTGGTCGCCCGCGGGCGACGGCGCGACCATGGAAGGCGAATTCACGCTGCAGCGCGGGACCTTCGGCATCGGCCTGGGCGAGTGGAAGGCGACCGATACCATCGGCGCCGACGTGAAGGTGAAGTTCAAGTTGAAGTTGCGCAAGACCTGAGGATGCGATTTCACCTTCATCGCGCCGTCTTCACGGCGGCCACGCTGCT
>JBGQKQ010000145.1:0-7398 GCA_041499655.1 Gammaproteobacteria bacterium | reverse complement strand
GTCCGACGAAGCCACGTCGGGTTCGGTCATGAGAAACGCCGAGCGGATCTCGCCGGCGAGCAGTGGATCGAGCCAGCGCCTTTTCTGTTCCTCGGAGCCATAGCGCTCCAGCGTTTCCATGTTGCCGGTGTCGGGCGCCGAGCAGTTGAACACCTCGGGAGCCCAGTGCACGCGTCCCATGATCTCGCAAAGCGGCGCGTACTCCAGGTTGGACAGTCCTTCGGGCGCGCGCGGCGAGCGCGGCAGGAACAGGTTCCACAGCCCCTCGGCCCGAGCCTTCGGTTTCAGCTCCTCGATCAGCCGGGTCGGCACCCAGGGATTGCCCTTCGCGCGGTTCGCCTCGACTTCCTCGTGGAAGCGGCGCTCGTTCGGATAGATCTGCGCCTCCATGAAACGCCCGAGCTTCGCCTGCAGCGACCGCACCTTCTCCGAATACGCGAAATCCATGTCCTATTCCCGCTTCATTGCCATCTCGGCGTATTTCCAACCCAGCTCGGCGAGCGGCCGGGCGCGCCTCCCCGCATCCAGGGCCTGCGCACTCGAGGCCGTGCCTTCGAGCGCGCGCTTGGCCACGCCCTGAAGGATCGCCGCGATCCGGAACAGGTTGTAGGCAAGATAGAAATTCCAGTTGCCGATGCCGTCGCGCCCGGTGCGCGCGCAGTATGACTCAATGTACTGCGGCTCGCCGGGGATACCGAGCGATTCGAGGTCCAGACCCGCGATGCCGCGAAACTGTCCCGGGGGGATGTGCCAGCTCATGCAGTGGTAGGAGAAATCGGCGAGCGGGTGCCCAAGCGTGGACAGCTCCCAGTCGAGCACGGCGAGAATCCTCGGCTCGCTGGGATGGAAAATCAGGTTGTCCATGCGGAAATCCCCGTGAACGACTGCGGTCGCCTCGCCGGGCGGAACATGCCCGGGCAGCCAGGCGATCAGCCTGTCCATGGCCTCGATCGGCTCGGTCTCCGAGCTCCGGTACTGCTTGCTCCAGCGCCCGATCTGCCGCGCGAAGTAGTTGCCCGGCTTGCCGAAATCGGCGAGCCCCGCGGCGGCGTAGTCGGCGCCGTGCAGCGCGGCGATGACGCGGTTCATCTCGTCGTAGATGGCGCCGCGTTCGCGGGCACTCATGCCCGGGAGCGACTGCTCCCACAGCACGCGGCCCTCGACGTAGTCCATCACGTAGAACGCCCGGCCGATGACGCTTTCGTCCTCGCACAGGAAGTGCGTCCGCGGGACGGGAAAGCCCGTTTTTCCGAGCGCCGTCATCACGCGGAACTCGCGCTCCACCGCGTGCGCCGAAGGAAGGAGCTTCGCCGCGGGGCCCGGCTTGGCGCGCAGCACCAGCCGCCCGCTCTTGCCCGTGATCAGATAGGTCGGGTTCGATTGGCCGCCCTTGAACCGCTCCGCCTCGATCGGCCCGGGAAACCCCCGCTCGCGAAGCAGGCCCTCGAGCGCCCCGGTGTCGAGACGATGGCGCTCAGCCGCCGGCGCGCTGTCGCTGGATGGGATGCTCAAGTTATTAACGAATAATAATCAATAGGTTAGGGTGAACGCCGCCGCCTGATCGACCTGGCCTGGTTCCTGCTCCTGTAAGGGCAAGGACCCGAAAACCAATCGGATAAGAGGAGAAAACAACATGATGGAAACCCTAGTCACCGCGATTCAAAGCCTGTGTGGAGCCGGCCTCGTCCTCGGCGTCGCGCTTTCCCTGTACCAGGGAGCACGCCCCCGCGAGGAGTCCAAAGGCTTCGACTACGCCACCGCCAACGATTTCGAAACCGGCCACCGCCGCTGGGGCCGCGGCCGGTAAGTACCGATCTCCTCCGTAGTAACTTCACGGCGCACTCGCGAATCCCGCGGGTTGCGCCGTCTTTTTTCGCCCGCTGACCCGGCCTAATACACCGGCTTCTCCCTGAAATACTGAAACCGGTCGATCGAGCGCACCTTCAGCTCGCGCATGTCGACCCCCTGCAGGATCTTCAGGGGAACTTCGACGCCGGCCGCGCCGAGGCCCCAGACTTTCAGGTAGAGATCCTCGTGGCTCTTCACCGGATCCGCGCCGACGCCGACGACGATATCCCCGTTTCTGATCCCGGCCTTGTCCGCGGGGCCTTCCGGCGACACGCGCGTCACCAGAAGATGTCCCTGCAGCTCCTCGGTGGCCAGGCCCAGCCAGGGACGCGCCGGCCCGCTCCGCCTGCCTTTTTCGATGAGGTCCGCGAGGATGGGCTTGAGCAGGTCGATGGGCACGAACATGTTGCCCGGCGCCTGGGAACCGTCCAGCGTCTCGCGCACGAAAAGCGATCCGACGCCGACGAGCTTCCCTTCGCGGCTCACCAGCGCGGCCCCCGCCCACTGAAACGTCGGCGGCGCGGTGAAGATCGCGGTATCGAGCAGGTATTCCCAGCTCGCCGCGAATTTGCGCTTGGCGACGACGTAGGCGAGGCTCGCCGCCTCGCGTCCCCCGGAGGGCAGCACCATGACCGGCTCGCGCTGCGCGACGTCGGCCGCCTGGCCCATGGGCATGGGCTTCACGCCCAGCGGCGCGCCCGGGCGCAGCAACGCGAGGCCGCTCGCGTGGTCGTAGCCCACCAGCGTGGCCGGAAACGTCCTGGCGTCCTGCGTGGTGATCTCGATCGAATCGGCCTCGATGACGATGTAGCCGATGGTCACGATATGGCCGCGTTCGTCGATCACGACCCCGGTTCCTTCGCGGCTGGGACCGAGCGTCGCGCTGCTCCTGGCATTGGCGACCGCCGTCATCTTTATCCGCACCACGGCGGCGAGCACGTCCTCGGCGTCCCGTTCCACCTGGGCCTGCTGGGTCTTCTGAGCGCGCGCCGGATGAGCACCGTCGGCGGCAGCGCCGGCGGACACCGCAAGCACGGCTGCGAGGCCTGCAAGAATCTGCGCGGTCTTCTTCACCTTGTCCCCCTCGAATCGCGCTCGCCTTGCCCATTGTTATACTAAACGATGCCGATTTCCAGTCCGCGGAGCGCATCCACCTTTCCGGTTATCATTTCCCGATGAGCGCGCCGCGCAATGTGACTCTCCTGCTCAATCTCGGGCATGCGTTCGACCACCTGCTCATGCTCATTTTCCCGACGGTCGTGCTCGCGATGGGCGCCGAACTCGGCCGCGGATACGCCGAGCTGCTCCCGCTCTCGCTGGGCGGCTTTATCGCCTTCGGCGCCTGCTCGATCCCCGCGGGCTGGCTGGCCGACCGCTGGAGCCGGACCGGCATGATGACGGTGTTCTTCTTCGGCATCGGCACGGCGAGCATCCTCACCGGCTTCGCCAGCGGCCCGGTGCAGATCGCCCTCGGCCTCACGCTGATCGGCGTGTTCGCCGCGATCTACCATCCCGTCGGGATAGCGATGCTGGTCGCCAACCGCGACAACGTCGGCCGCGTCCTCGGAGTGAACGGCGTGTTCGGCAACGTCGGCGTCGCGTTCTCAGCCCTCTTGGCGGGCGCCCTCGCCGAGCTGGCGGGCTGGCGCGCCGCGTTCATCGTCCCGGGCGTGATCGCCCTGGGGGTGGGCGTGGCGTTCGCGCGCGCGGCGGGCCGGGCGCAGGGCGGAGCGCCGGCGCGCAAGCCGGCGGCCGCGGCGAAGCTCTCCCGCGCGGACCTCGCCCGCGTGTTCGGCGTGCTCACCGTGGCCACCGCCTGCGGCGGCGTGATCTTCAGCGCCACGACGATCTCCATGCCCAAGGTGTTCGACGAGCGCCTTTCCTCCCTCACCCACTCGACCCTCGGAATCGGCATCCTCGTTTGCGGCGTCTACCTTATCGCCGCCATGGCGCAGCTCTGCGTCGGCTGGTGGCTCGACCGCCGCTCGCTGAAATCGGTGTTCGTACCGGTGGTCGCGCTGCAGGTGCCCCTGCTCGCGCTCGCGGGAACCATGGACAACTACCTGATGCTCGCGACGGCGGTGGCGATGATGTTCTTCGTGTTCGGGCAGATCCCGATCAACGACGCCATGATCGCGCGCTATACCGCGGAGGAATGGCGCGCCCGCGCCTACGCGGTGCGCTATGTGGTCTCGTTCGGCGCGAGCGCCCTCGCCGTGCCGCTGGTCGCGTGGATCTACAAGTCGAGCGGGGGCTTCACGGCGCTGTACTACGTGCTCGGTGCTCTGGCCTTCGTCACGTTCAGCGCCGCGCTGCTGTTCCCCGGTGAAGAAAACAGGGTCGCCGCGAAGGAAATGGCGGCCTGACAATCGAAGAGTGAGGAGGGAATCATGAGGGTTCTACAGGGTCTCGTATTGACGTTCCTTGCCGCGGGCGCCGCTAGCGCCCAGACGATCGGCATCGTCACGACTCCGGCGGGCTCGTTCTCCAATTCGGCCGGCCAGGCGATCGCCAAGGTGCTGGTCGACAAGGCGAAGCTCCGGGCGGTCGTCCAGGCGCAGGCGAGTACCGGCTTCGAGGAGGTGGAAAGCGGCTCCGCCGATTTCAACGTGTCGAATTCCTTCGACGCCACCTTCTTCGCGAACGGCACCGGCGAATACGAAGGACAAGGCAAGCACCCGGTGATGCGCTACGTCGGCGCGCTCATCCCCTACCGCGTCGCCATGCACGTGCGCGCCGACTCGAAGATCAACTCGATCGCCGACCTGAAGGGCAAGCGCGTATCGAGCGACTTCAACGCGCAGAAGACCATCGGCCGCATCATCGCGGCCCATCTCGCCAACGCGGGCCTCAGCTACAACGACGTCGTGAAGGTCCCGGCGCCGAACGTCACGCGCCAGGCGGAGGATTTCATGAGCGGCAAGGTCGACGTCATGTTCTTCGCGCTGGGCTCGGCGGCGATCAAGCAGGCGAATGCGAGCGTGGGCGGCCTGCGCGTTCTCGAAGTCGACACCTCGGCCGGCGCCATGCAGCGCACCGAGGCCCTGATCCCGGGCGCCTACGTGCTGCAGGTGGCTCCCAACCCGGCGATCGACGGGATCACCAAGCCCACCCATTTGATCGCGTTCGACATGGTCATGATCACGAACGCGAAGGTGCCCGAGGACACCGTGTCCCGGGTCGCCAGGGCCCTGCACGACAACAAGCAGGATCTGGTCGCGACCTTTCCGCCGTTCGGCCTGTTCCAGCCGCAGAACATGGCGAAGCCCTTGCAAGGCGTCGAGCTGCACCCCGGTGCGATGAAGTACTACAAGGAAGCCGGCCTGCTGAAGTGACTTGCGCGCAGCAGCGCGCAAGTCATCCCGAGCTGTGCGAGGGATCTCTTACGGCACCGTGCTGTTAGAGGTCCTTCGGGCTCCGCCCTCAGGACGACAGCGAGAGCTGTCGGCTCCGCCCTCAGGACGACAGCACCGGCAGGATGAGCTGCGACGGATGCGCGGCGTCGTGGTGGAGGGTGTCGCTGCCGATCTTGTCCGGGCGGTAGACATGGAAGAACAGCCCGTCGGTGATCGGTGAGTCGCCGCAGGCGACCTCGACGCGCACCCGGCTGCCCTTCTGGAAGCGCCAGGCGATCGCCATCAGCCCGATCTCGAGCTCGTAGATTTTTCCGGGCGTAAGCGGTTTCGGGTTCGCGTGCGTGTAGTACGGGATGTCGTCGCTCCCCTTCGAGGGATCGCGGTCCACGGCGTGCGAGGCGCGCAGCCAGCCTTTGGTCACGATCGCATAGCGCGGCTGCGCACCCTTCCCGCGCTCGTCCGGGGACTGCGCAAACTGCTCCGAGACCTTCACGTGGAAATCCATGTCGTTGCGCGTGGACGAGGCATGCAGGATCACCTTGCCGTGGCCCGCGACCTCCATGTCCGCATCGAGCGGCGCGCTGGTGAAGGTGAGCACCGCCGCGGCCGGGTCGGGCCCCTGCGGCCCGACCGCGACCACGCCCAGCACCCAGCGCGGATGCGGGTAGGCGTAGCTGGTGCTGCCGCCGTCCGCGTCCGGAGCGGCGGGCTGCAGCGCGCCGTCGTTCAGCGACGTGACCGACCCCGTCGGCCCCTTGGCGAGATGGAACGTCAGCTTGCGCGTGCCGGGGGGCGGCCAGGTGTCGAAGGAGCGCGCGACGCCGGTGTTCTTCACGATGTACTCGACGTTCGGCCGCTCGTCGTGGCTGGTCTTCGCTCCCTTCAGGTACTTGTCGTAGAACGGCAGCAGCAGTTTCTTGTGGAACTCGACGGTGTTGAAATCGATCTGCGAGGTCACCGCCGTCGCCGTGCCGGTGATGAAGAGCTTCTTCTCCCCTCTCGCCTTCTGGTAGCCGAGGATGTTGCCGGCGAGATGCAGCTCCATCTTGGCCCATACGCCGATCGAGAAAATCGGCACCTTGATGCGGTCGAGCTGCTCCGCCGCGGTGCGCTCCTTCCAGTAGGCGTCATAACTCGGGTGCCGCTGCACGTCGAGATAGAAATCGTGCTCGAGGATGCGCGGATGATCGCCGTTCGCGGGATACAGGTTCGGCACGCGCACGCTCGAGTTGAACCAGAACAGAGGAAAGTTGCTCTCGATCCCCCCGCGAAACGCGAGATAGCGGTAGGGGTCGTTCATCCCGTCGTACACCCCGAGGCAGGCGAGGTGCGGCGGGTTCTGCACGCCCATGAACCACTGCGACATGCAGTAGTAGGACTGGCCGATGCCGCCGACCTTGCCGTTCGACCACTTCTGCGTCGCGATCCACTCGATCACGTCGTACAGGTCCTGCTGCTCGGCGCGCGAGAGGAACCCGAATTCGCCCCCGGAGATCCCGGTGCCGCGCACGTCGGCGTGCACGTAGGCGTAGCCCTGCTCGACATACCATTCGATCGGCCCGGTCTCGCGCCACAGGAACATCGGCCGGGGCGGCAGCTCGTTGTTGTCATAACGGTAGGGCGACGCCGCGAACAGCGCCGGGAACGGCCCTGGCCCTTCGGGCCGGTAGACGCGCACGCCGATCTTCACGCCGTCCCTCACCGGGACCTGGATGTCCTTCTCCTGGATCATGTCTTCCCTTTCTCGGCGATCACGTACTCCTCGGCCACGATGCGCACGGCCGGGGCGTCCATCTGTACGAAATTCTCCTCGTCCTCGCGCATCATCGCCGGAACCGTCCCGGCGAACATCGCGCGGATGTCCTCGACGCGGTTGAAATAAAGCTCGGCCATTCCGTCGAAATCGGGTTCCTCGCGGTACTCGTCGATGGCGAACGTCGCCACGATGCGCTGCATGTCGGTGGTCGCAATCACCTTTTCCTCGAGCTTCGAGTGCACACTCAGCCAGTAGTCCCTGAACTGCGCGCGCTCTATGTCGCGGCGACGGTACACGGTGCGGATGATCTTGAGCTGCCCGGAGGTCTTCATCGCGGCCGCGGCCTGCGGCTTCTCCGCAACCAGGTATTCGTCCGCGAAGATCTGCGGCGGCATCGCGTCGCGCGCGACGAAGTTCCTCGCGTCCTCGCGCATGGCC
>JBGQKQ010000144.1:0-7599 GCA_041499655.1 Gammaproteobacteria bacterium | reverse complement strand
GCTCCTCGAGCAGGTGGCGAAGGCGGGACGTCCGCTGCTCGTCATTGCGGAGGAAGTCGAAAACGAAGCCCTCGCGACCCTGGTGGTCAACAATCTGCGCGGCATCCTGAAGACCTGCGCGGTGAAGGCGCCGGGGTTCGGCGACCGCCGCAAGGCCATGCTCGAGGACATCGCCGTTCTCACCGGCGGGCAGGTCATCGCGGAGGAAGTGGGTCTGACGCTCGAAAAAGCAACGCTGAAGGACCTCGGTCAGGCCAAGCGCGTGGAGATCGGCAAGGAAGAGACCACGATCATCGACGGCGCAGGCGAGCCGAAAGTGATCGAGGCGCGGGTGAAGAGCATCCGCACCCAGGTCGAGGAAGCCACCAGCGACTACGACAAGGAGAAGCTGCAGGAGCGGGTGGCCAAGCTCGCAGGCGGTGTTGCGATCGTCAAGGTCGGCGCCGCGACCGAAATCGAGATGAAGGAAAGAAAAGCCCGTGTCGAGGACGCGCTACACGCGACCCGCGCCGCGGTCGAGGAAGGCATCGTCCCAGGCGGCGGTGTGGTCTATATCCGGGCGCGCGTCGCGCTCGACAGGCTGAAGGGCGACAATCCCGACCAGGAAGCCGGCATCAAGATCGTGCGCCGCGCCCTGGAAGAGCCGCTTCGCCAGATCGTCGCCAACGCGGGCGAAGAGCCCTCGGTGGTGATGAACAAGGTCGCCGAAGGCAAAGGCAATTTCGGCTTCAATGCCCAGACAGAGACCTACGGTGATCTCGTCGAGATGGGCGTGGTCGACCCGACCAAGGTGAGCCGCACTGCGCTGCAGAACGCGGCCTCGGTCGCCGGCCTGCTGCTTACCACCGATGCCGCGGTAGCCGAACTGGTGGAAGAGAAGGAAAGCGCCGGTGCTGGCGGTCACGGCCACGGCATGGGCGGAATGGGCGGCATGCCAGGAATGGATATGTGATCCCGTTGAGCGGTCGAGTCGCAAGGACACAGACCCCGCTTCGGCGGGGTTTTTGTTGGTGCCGATGCCGGGAGTTGACTGGGATCGCGACGGCGCCTACGCTCTGACCCACGGGGATTCGGCAAGCCTCCCCGCTCAAGACGCCTCCCGCGTCCAAGCGCCTGCTCGACATCTGGCTTTCGGGCCGAATGGAGGGTGACTTGGACGCATCAAACACGAAGACAGTTTCTCCTGCAGCGACGGAAATCCGCGTCTACGCCAGCGGCGCGCCGCGGGCGGCATTGAAGCGGTTCGCACCGGAGTTCGAACAGGCAACCGGCCACAAGCTGGCCTTCACCTTCGACGGCGTCAGCGCCATCCGCGAGAGGCTCGCGTCGGGGGAAAAAGCGGACGTGGTGCTGCTGCCGGTGCCCATGCTGGCCACGATGGAAAAGGCGGGCACGCTGCGCCCGGGAACCTGCACCGCGCTCGCCCGCGTCGGCATTGGCGTCGTCGTGCGCCAGGGCGCAGCCCTGCCCGATCTTTCGAAACCGGAAGCCGTGCGCAAGGCGCTGCTCGATGCACGATCGATCGCCTATTCCGATCCGAAGCTCGCGCCGAGCGGCATCCATCTCGAGCGCATCCTCGCGCAGCTGGGTATCGCCGGGGCGGTGCGGCAGAAAACGACCCTGCGAACGCCGTTCGACGGGGGCGTGGAGCTCATCGCCAACGGAGACGTGGAGATGGGAATGTTTCTGGTCAGCGAGATCCGGATGGCCGAAGGCGTCACGCTGGTCGGGCTGCTGCCCCCCGAGCTGCAGAGCTACCTGGAGTTCGCGGGTGGCGTCGCGCTCGACAGCCCCTTGCCCGAACCTGCGCTCGCCCTACTCGGATTCCTCTCCGATCCAGAGCGGCAGGATCACTGGAGAGCGGCCGGCTTCGAACCCAAGGGCTAACTGCCGGCGCCTCAGCGGGTCACCAGCTTGGCGAACTCGTTCTTGGAGCCGAGCGCGTGTTTCGCGATCTCGTCCGCCAGGCTCTCGTTGAACGCCTCCGGCGCCAGGCTGCAGCGTCCGGCCCCGATGGCTCCGACGTTGAGCACCTCGATCACCACGCCGGGCGCGTCGTATCGCCGCGGATGTAGAGCTCGCACGGGATCGGACCGGACAGGGTGAAGGTGCCGCTCAGCGCCTGGCCAAAATCGTCCTTCTTGGTGGCGCTGAATTCGAACGGGACACGCGACAGGCTGAGGAAGCGGCGGCAGTGCTCGATATCGGGCCCCGCCACATTGACCGTCGCAGGCTGCGCGTACCGGGCATGGTAGAGCAGGAAAGCATGGTCGCACACCTCGTCACCGTCGATCTTGCGCACGCGGTAGTCGGCGAAGGCATTCGAGAGAACCATCGGCGGGCCCTGCTGCAGATAGATGAACCGGTAGGGGCTCTCGGTGGTCGGGAGCACCGCTTTGATCTCCTTTGCGAATTCGGCCAGGAAATGGAGGGTCGAGAGCAGGCTCTTGTTGAGAATCGGCCTGGCCTGAAGGCGGCGCCGTGCCGTATCGTCGCCGGCGGGGCGGCTCGCCGCCTGCTTGCGCAACATCTCCAGCGCCGAGAAGCGGCGCCCTTCTCCCTGACTTTCGGCTTCAGCCTTGCGCTGCGCCTCCGCTTGCGCCTGGCGCTGCCGCTCGGCCTCCGCTTTTCGGCGCGCCTCCTCTTCCTCCCTGCGGCGCTGCTCCTCGGCCTGCGCGCGCTCGTGTGCCTTTTGCTCTTCATCGAACTTGCGCGAAAAGGCGTCGAGGCCCGCGAGAATGTCCGGTCCGGGAGCGCCCGGACCGGACGGCGACGCAGGCTTGGCGTCGTCGCGCCCCGCGGCGCCCGGAGTGCTCTGGATCTTGCGAAGGTCGTCGGCCATCTCCCCTTATCTCCCCAGGCGACACTCCGGGCGACCGCTCCCGGGTGGACCGCGGCTAACGATACACTTTCGCAGACCCTGCGCGCAAGAAGAGCAACGCCTCGATCCCGCACTTCACGCCGGAGTCTTTTTGCGCCTTTTTTACGCGGCGCGCCCGGTAATTCACGGACCGATGACGCCCCGCCTGGACACTGCAAGCCGATCAATGCCCCGTGACCCGCGCGAGCAGCGCATCGCAGTCCTCGGGCAAGCGGTTGCCGCGCCAGCAGATGTGCTGGTCGGGCCGGATGAGCGCGAGGTCGCGCCCGTAGAGATCGCGCGCGTCCTGATCCGCCATGTCGAGCACGCGCAGCGGCACGCCACGCGCCTGCGCCGCCGCAACGGCGGGTCCGGCATCGGGTGCCGATCGAGTCAGCCGCAGAAGCGTGAAGCCGCTGCCGAACCGGTCGAACAGCGAATCGCGCTTTCCGCTTCCGTCCTCGAACCACAGATGCGGAGCACGGCCGCCGGGAACGCCGCTCGGTGCGTATCGCAGGTAATCGTCCGGCGGCGGCGTGCCGTCCTCGACCACGATGGGCGAGCCGTCATAGCGGACCCCCAGCTGTACTCCGATGGACGCGAATTGTTCGCTGAAAGTCGAAAGGAAGTCGCCGGCCGCGCGCCGCACCGTCTCGCCGCCGGGCGAATTCTCCTCCATGTTGGTCGGTGCCTTGACGTCTCCGACATTCTTCGCAAGCTGACGCGCCGCCACAGTGTTGCGCTCCGCGATCGGCCTGCGCTCTGATTCGAAGCTTGCGAGCAGACGGGAGCCGCCCCAGCCCTGGAGCACGCCCGCGACCTTCCAGGCGAGGTTCGCAGCGCCGTCGATGCCGGTGTTCATGCCGAATCCCCCTGCGGGGGTAAACAGGTGGACCGCGTCGCCGGCGAGAAAAATGCGGCTTCCGTTGGAGAAGCTCTCGGCCCAGAGCGCGACTCCCGCAGTCCAGGCACGGTGGCCCAGCAGCTGAACCGGAACGTCGGCTCCCGCGGACAGCTGCACGCTGCGCGCGATCACCGCGTCGTCCGGCTCATCGGTTTCTTTCGCGAGCTTCGTCCAGAAGAGAAACTCGTCTTTCCCGTTCAGGGCGACAGCGCTGGTGCGGATCTGCGGGTTCACCACCCAGTATTGCCAGGCGCGGCGCTCGCCGAGAAAATCCCGGTAGAGGGCGGGAGCGCGAAGGTGAGTCGACACCATCTTGCCGCCGATAAAAGCCTGATCGAGCTTGTCGTGACCTTGATATCGGATCCCGAGAGTGCGCCGGACGTGGCTCTGGCCGCCGTCGCAGCCCACGAGATAGCGGCAATGCCAGGTCTCGCTCGCGCCGCCGTCGGCGCGCTCGGCTTGCAGCAGGACGCCTTCGCGCTCCTGGAACTCCCCCACCCGCCAGCCGAAACGCAAAACGATCCCCGGGCGCGTGCGCGCGTGCTGCAGCAGGAACTGCTCGACGTACATCTGGTTGGCGCGGTGAATCGGCTCGAAGTTCTGCTCGGTCCTGACCGAGCGCGCGACGATCTCCGCCTGCTCCGCCTCCGAAGGCATGCGCAGGCGCGCGAGCTCCCAGGCGTTGAAGCGCGTGAAATAGGCGACGTCGGTGGGATGGTCGTACGGCAGGCCGAGTGCGCGAATCGCTTTGGCTATCCCCAGGCGCCGGTAATGCTCCATGGTGCGCGAATTGTGCGTGCTCCCCTTGGGATGCCAGCGCGTCGCCTCTTCGAGATTGAAGACCACGCTGCTCACGCCGTGGCGATCGAGGAACAACGCAAGCATCAGCCCGACGGGGCCGCCGCCGACGATGGCGACAGGAGCGTTGAGGGAAGCGGAAACAGTCATAGGAATGCGCTTCATGTTACGCGAGCCTGGATGCCTGGGGTACGAGCGTCGTTCCGGTAAGATCATCCCGCTGGATGACCAGCCACCACTCACAGGAGAAGACGACAATGAAAATCTTGAAACGATTCCACTCAACCATGACGCTCGCAGCCCTCGGTGCCGCCGTAGTGGTTCTCAACCCTACGGCGAGGGCGCAGAGCCAGCCTGTCGATACGACCCCGAGCAAGCACCTGGAGATCATCCACCATCCCAACTACGACAAGACGGTGTTCATGCCCTTCGTCCCCGCGATCAAGATCAAGAGCGGCAAGATCCTCTGGCTCGCCGGCGGGACGGCCTTGCCGGTCTACCACGACCATCCGCACAAGCGCGACCAGCTCCAGAAATACATGGTCAACGATCTGGAACAGCAGGTCCGCCAGGCCATGGACGGCATCAAGCAGACTGTGGAAGCCGCCGGTGGCTCGATGAAGGACGTCGTGCACCTGTTCATTTTCCGCGCGCGGCCGCGCATGGGCGACATCGGCAAGGCGAGCTTCGTCGTCAACGAGTACTTCAAGCCCTATAATCACAAACCCACCACGACCAACCTCGCCGTGCTCGAACTGGGCGAGCCGGAGCAGCTGGTGGAGATCCAGGCTTTCGCGGTGATCGACTAGCCCCGGGCCGGCGCGAACTCGTAGAACGCCGCGGGCGTGTCGACCATGATCTTGCGGCGCATCCCGCCGTCGCTCACCCAGTCGCCGAAGGCATCGACCAGATCCCCGTCGTTGAGGTTGGCGACGTCGGATGACCCGTCCGTCGGTGCGATGGCACCTTGTGCGCCCTGAGGTAGGCCTCAATTACGTTCAGGTTTGTAAGGTATTCACTGATAGACGTGTAAGGTTTCACCTGATCACGGAGGTTGAGGCGGATCAAAACCCGACTATCAAGTGTTAGCTATCCTGCAAGCGCGCATCATTGGGGGCAGTTTAGGCAGGTGGGAGCGGCATTTATCCAACAATAACAATCGAAAGGTTCGGCGAGGCCCCGGGAGGACTCAGCCTCACATTGATCAGTTTCCACGGTAATGAAGAGGAACCACTTTGGCCAGCCCGTCGCGGCGGCAGGCGCACGCGCGGCGCGCTGGTACTGGGGGAATATGCCGTCGCACTGTGCTGCCTGGTGCTCGTGGCGGCGGGCTGGACGATGTCGCTGGAACGCATCGCCTTCGAGCGGGACGACACCATCGGCGACGCCGTCAGGCAGAACTCCAATCTCGCGATCGCGCTCGAGGAGCAGACGGTGCGCGCGCTCAAGGGCGTCGACCAGGCGCTGCTTTTCGTCAGGCGCGAGCACGAAACCCACGAGGGCAACCTGGAACTCGCCCAGCTTGTCGCCTCCGGGGACATCGACGCCAGCAATTTTACGAATCTTGGACTGGTGGACGAACGCGGCGACCCCGAGCACACACTGTTCGCGGGCAGGCTCGCCAACTTGGCCGACCGGGACTGGTTCCGGGTCCACCAGGCGGCGGATACGCGCCGCATGTACGTCGGCGTCCCGGTCGACGGACGCCTGACGGGCATCCCGGCCGTCATCCTGTCCCGCCGCGTGAACAGACCCGACGGTTCGTTCGGCGGAGTGGTCTTTGGCGCGGTCTCCCCCTCGTACTTCACGAACTTTTACAGCCGCGCCAACCTCGGCGCCAACTCCGAGATCCAGCTGGTCGGGCTGGACGGCATCGCCCGAGCGCGCCGGGTCAACGACAGGTCCACGTTCGGCGAGGACATGAGCCGGACCACCTTGCTCGCGTCCCAGGCGAAGAACCCCATCGGTAATTTTCTCAGCCTCGGTAGGGTCGACGGCGTGAAGCGCTTCATCAGCTACCGTACCCTGCCGCAGTATCCGCTCGTCGTTTCGGTCGGCACGTCCGAAGACGAATCCCTGGCGGGCTTCCGGCAGCGCGAGCGCAACTATTACCTGGGCGCCGGCCTCGCCACGCTCTTCGGCGTGATCTTCTCGGCCGCGCTGATCGCGTCCCTGCGGCGCCAGCGCCACGGATTCGACGCGCTCGCCGGCAGCGAAGCGACGTATCGAGCCACGTTCGATCATGCCAACGTCGGCATTGCGCAAGCGTCTCTGGATTCTCGTCTTCGGAAAGTCAACCCGAGGCTGTGCGAAATGCTCGGCTATACGGAGCCGGAGCTGCTGTCGGTGACGTTTCTCGACATCACGCATCCCGACGACAGGGCGGCAAGCGGCGATCTCCGGGACCGGCTGGTCGCGGCGCAGCCCGGGTCGCCGGCCCTCGCGCTAGAGAAGCGCTACCTGCGAAAGGACGGATCGACCCTGTGGGCTTTGGTCACGGGGGCCCTGTTGCGGAACGCGTACGGGACTCCCGAGCATGTCCTCGTGGTGATCCAGGACATCACCGAGCGCAAGCACGCCGAGGAATCCCTGCGCGAAAGCGAGCAGCGCTTCCGCGCCATGCTCGAGCAGTCGATCGCCGCCGTCTACATGATCCAGGACGGCAAGCTCGTTTACGGCAACCCGCGGATGCACGAGATCTTCGGATACGCGCCCGACGAGCAAGTCGATCCCGATCCCCTCGCGCACATCGCACCGCACGAGCGCGCCCGCGTCGCGGAGCAGATGACGCGGCGCCTGAGCGACGAACCGACGGCGGCGTATTCGGTCGCGGCGGTGCGCAGGGACGGAACGCCGTTCACGCTGGGCGTGCACGCAAAGCAGGCTTTGTTCGACGGCAAGCCGGCGATCATCGCGATCGCGCAGGACATCACCGAGAAAGCGCGCGACGAGGAGGAAATCAAGCACTACGTGACGCGGCTCGAGCAGGCGATACAGAGCACGATCAACGTCGTCGCCACCATCGGCGAGCTGCGCG
>JBGQKQ010000143.1:0-7614 GCA_041499655.1 Gammaproteobacteria bacterium | reverse complement strand
CTTCCATGCCGCGGGCGGCTTGGTGACGGCGATGCTCACTTCGTCCACGCCCGCCGCGCAGGCCGCCTTGAGCGCGTCGAGCCCGCCGATCCCCCCCGAAGGAACGTAGAGGGGCGCGCGGTGTTCTTTCGCGGCGCGCTCGAGGCGCTCGCGCAGCGCGTCGTCGCAGAGTGCGCCGCCCGACAGCACGATAACGGCGATGCCGTTCGAGAGCAGCGCCTCGACGTGCTCGCGCACGGCTTCGTGCGAGGCCGCCTCGATCACGATCTCCGGACGAGCCGCGATGAGCCGCGCCACCCCGACCACGAAGGGCACGTTGAACTCGCGCGCGAGCGCCTTGCCCCGGGAGTTTTCGCTCCGGCCGGCAAGGGCGACCACTGTCGTGCCTTCCGTCGCCCCCGAACGGAGCTGCTCGAGGAACAGCCTCGCGATGACGCCGCCGCCAAGGAGCCCGACGCGCACCTCAACCTACCCGGGCTTTTCTCTTCAGCAGCCGCTCGCGCGCCTTCTGCACGTCGACGATGAAGCGCTCGTGGGTGCCGCGCGCGACCAGGTCTCCGCCCGCGTTGATCGCAGCCTCGAACGTCAGGCGCCGCCCCTCGACCTGGATCAGCTTGACCGAAATAGTGACGTCCTCGCCGAGGAGCGCGGGCCCGACATGCTCCCAGTTGATCTTGGTGCCGACCGAGTCCTCGCCCGGGTCGAGATGCGCGAGAAGGAAATCCCTGCAGGTGTACTCGACGTCGCTGATGGTGCGCGGGGTCGCGTAGACGCGGCAGTCCTCGCCCATGAACCCGATAACGCGCGCCTCATCGATGGTAAGGGTCTTGCTCGTGGCGAGGCCCGGTCTCAGGGTGGGTTTCATCGTTGTCCTCTTCAGCGCCTGCGGTCCTCGCGGATCATATCCGAGCCGCGCTCGGCGATCATCAGGGTCGGCGAATTGGTGTTCCCCGAGGTGATCGTCGGCATGATCGAAGCGTCGACCACGCGCAAGGCTTCGATGCCGCGCACGCGCAGCCGCGCGTCGACCACCGTTCCGGGGTCGGAGTCCGGGCCCATCTTGCAGGTGCCGACCGGATGAAAGATGGTAGTGCCGATGTCGCCCGCGGCGCGGGCCAGCTCCTCGTCCGACCGGAATGTCGGGCCGGGGAGGAATTCGTCGGGCTGGTATTTCGCGAGGGCGGGCTGACGCGCGATACCGCGGGTCAGCTTGAGCGATCCCGCGGCGATCTTCCGGTCAATCTCGGTCGAGAGGTAGTTCGGCCGGATCGCCGGCGCCGCCTGCGGGTCGGAAGAGCGGATGCGCACGCTGCCGCGGCTCGTCGGCCGGAGGTTGGCGACCGAGGCGGTGAAGGCGGGGAAGGGGTGCAGCGGGTCGCCGAACTTGTCCAGGGACAGCGGCTGGACGTGGTATTCGAGGTTGGCGGTGCGCTGCGAGGGATCGGAGCGCGTGAATCCGCCGAGCTGCGAAGGCGCCATGGTGAGCGGCCCGGTGCGAAACAGGAGGTATTCCAGGCCCATCGAGATTTTTCCGGTGAGCGTGTTCGCCCACTCGTTCAGGGTACGCACGTTCTTCACTCTGAAAGCCATGCGCAGCTGCAGATGATCCTGGAGGTTCTCGCCGACGCCCGGCGACGCATGCACCACCGGTATGCCGTGTTCGCCAAGAAAAGCGGCGGGGCCGATACCTGAGAGCTGGAGAATCTGCGGCGAGCCGATCGAGCCCGCGGCGAGCACCGTCTCGATGCGCGCGCCGGCGAACAGCTCCTCGCCGCCTCGCGAGAACTCGACCCCGGCCGAGCGCTTTCCCGCGAGCCGCAGCCGCCGCACCTGGGCATTCGTGAGCACGGTGAGATTGGGCCGCACCATCGCCGGGCGCAGGAAGGCTTTCGAAGCGTTCCAGCGCACGCCGCGCCTCTGATTCACCTCGAACAGGCTCGATCCTTCGTTGTCGCCGCGGTTGAAATCGCCGATCTTCGGAATACCGGCTTCGGCCATGGCGTCGCGGAAGGCGTCCAGGATCTCCCAGGACAGGCGCTGGCGCTCGACGCGCCATTCGTGCCCCGGAACCCCGGCGGCTTCTGCGCCGCGCGAGCCGTGCAGCGCGTCGGCGCCGAGGTGGTAATCCTCGGAGTACTTGAAGACCGGAAGAACGTCGTCCCAGCCCCAGCCCGGATTGCCCAGGGATTGCCATTCCTCGTAGTCGCGGGCCTGCCCGCGCATGTAGACCATCGCGTTGATCGACGAGCACCCGCCGAGCACCTTGCCGCGCGCATAGAGTATCGAGCGGCCGTTCAGGCCCGGCTCGGGCTCGGTGCGGTAGCACCAGTCGGTGCGCGGATTGCCGATGCAGAACAGATACCCGACGGGGATGTGGATCCAGATCCAGTCGTCCTTTCCGCCTGCCTCCAGCAGCAGCACTTTCACGTCCGGATCCGCGGAGAGACGGTTGGCGAGCACACAGCCCGCCGTCCCGGCGCCGACGATCACGTAGTCCCAGGTTCCGAGATCCCTTGGCATTCGGCGCTATTATGCATGCAGGAGAAGGCGATGAGCTCGACAGACAAGCTGAAACCCGGACTGAGAGGCGCATCGCAGCTGGTCGTCGCCGAGGAGCACACCGCGCCGCGCGTGGGCAGCGGCCGCGTGCACGTGCTCGCGACGCCGGTGATGATCAACGTGATCGAGGCCGCCGCGCTCGCGGCAATCGAGCACCTGCTGCCGGAGGGCTACCAGTCGTTGGGCACGCGCCTCGATATCCGCCATTTCGCGGCGACACCCGTAGGGATGCGCGTACGCGCCGAGGTCGAGGTCGAGAAAGTCGAAGGCCGGACGGTGAGTTTCCGGGTCTCGGTCTCCGATGAGAAGGAGCCGGTCGGCGATGGAACGCACGAGCGCATGGTCGTGAACGTCTCGCGCTTCGACGTGCGCATCCAGGACAAGGTCGCGATGGTGCGCGGTAGGACTTAGGCCGCTCTCAGCGGCGCCCTCAGAGCAGCCGCAGCGCTTGGAGTTCAGCACGCAGGCCGGCCGCGCCGGTGAAGTGGAGCGCATGAAATCCGCGGGTGCGCGCGGCGAATACGTTCTCCGGGATGTCATCGATGAAGACCGAGCGCCGTGGATCGATGCCAAAGCGCCGGATCGCGATCTCGAAAATGCGCGGATCCGGCTTCACCACCCCATGCTCGCCCGACACCACGGCATCTTCGAACCAGGACAGGAACTCGAAGCGCTCGCGCGCCACCGGCCAGGTTTCCGTCGAGAAGTTGGTGAGCGCGTAGAGCCGGGTGCCCCGCGCGCGGAGCTCGCCGAGGATCCGCACCGTTTCGTCGATCGGGCCGCGCAGCATCGAATGCCAGCCCTGTTTCCAGCCGGAGATGAGGGTCGCGTGCTGCGGAAAAAGAAGCTGGCGCTCGGCGATGGCGACCTCCGCCGGCTTGCCGGCGTCCATCTCGGCCACCCACGCGGGCGGCAGCACCTCGGCCAGGAACGCGTCCATCGCTTCCTCAGAAACGAAGAACCCGCGATAGTAGTAGCGCGGGTTCCAGTCGAGCAGGACTTTGCCGATATCGAATACGACGGCTTCCACCCGCGCTTTATAGCATTACCGCGCGCCCGGGCGCGTCAGCGGGCTTCGCGCGACTTACGTGCTCGGCGAATCGCTCCGGGACACTGTCAGGCTCCGGGGACCCCCGGGCGATGCCGTCGCGTCCGGCTCGGCCCGGAGCGGCGAGTGGCCGGGCTTGCGCACGACGAGGGCGATATAGACGCCCGACGCCAGCAGCAGCACCACCATGGACTGAAGCAGAGCGATCAGCATATCGAGCAGCGTAGCACCTTGTCCCATGATCTCTCCTCTCGGTTCGTGCTGCGGGCGTTTCCCTCCCACCCGTTCCGGACCCGGTCGAATCTCCGTTACGGAGACGCCCGCAGCGCAGCCCATCATCGGAAGATCGGAGCGGCGAGCAAAGCGCCGCACGCAGAGTGTCGTGGCCTTTGACCCGAAGTATCACGAGGTGATACTTTTTGCCGAACAGGAGGATTCCGCATGAGTGCAAGCGCAGCCCTGATCGAGACGTTGAAGAAGGAGCTTAAGGCGCTGGGGGTCACCTACGCTGCCGTGGCGCGGGCCCTGAACATGAGCGAAACGAGCGTAAAGCGCATGTTCTCGCGCAAGGATTTCACCTTGAAGCGGCTCGACCAGGTGCTCGACTTCGCCGGCATCGAGCTGTCGGACCTGACCCGGTCCCTCGAACGGCGCGATCGCCTGGTGTCGCGCCTCACGCCGCAGGCGGAAAAAGCCATCGTGTCCGACAGGCGGCTGGTGCTGGTGGCCATTCGGGTGCTGCACCAGTGGCCGGTGGAGAAAATAATCCGGACCTACGCCATGTCCGAGGCCGAATGCGTGCGCCACCTGGTGCGCCTTGACCGGCTGGGCATCATCCGCCTGCTTCCCGGGAATCGCTACCGGCTGCTGCTCTCCCGCACGTTTTCCTGGCTGCCGGACGGGCCTTTCCAGGAGTTCTTCAAGGCGCAGGCCCAGAACGAGTATTTCCGCACGCGCTTCGACGGGCCCGACGAGCTGATGCTGTTCGTCACCGGCCGGCTCTCCAAGGCCTCTCGCGAAGCGATGCTGGTGCGCCTGAGGCGCGTCGCGAACGAGTTCGCCGACCTGCACAGCGACGACACGCGGCGGCCGTTCGACGAGTGCATCGCGATGCACATGCTGGTCGCGATCCGGCCCTGGGAACTGTCCAAGTTCGCCGAGATGCAGCGCCGCAAGTAGCGGGGTTTCTTCAGGCCAGCGCCCGGCCGGCTATTTCGAGCACTCCCTTGGAGACGCCCTTGGCGTCGCGGATGCGCTCCAGCGCCGCGCGCGCGTGGGTCTGCCGGCCCGGGTCGAATTTTCTCCAGCGGTCCAGCCCGCGCGCCATGCGCGCGGCGACTTGCGGATTGATCGCGTCCAGAGCGATGACCTGGTCGGCGACGAAGGCGTATCCCGAGCCGTCCGCGGCGTGAAAGCGCACCTGGTTGCCGCGGAAAGCGCCGATGAGCGCGTAGACCTTGTTGGGATTCCTGATGTTGAAGGCAGGGTGCTCCATCAGGCGCCGGGTATCGGCGAGCGCCGTCGGCAGGCGGCTCCCCGACTGGACGGCGAGCCATTTATCGACGACCAGAGGTTCGTGCTCCCATTTGCGATAGAAGTCATCCAGCGCCGGAGAGCGCTCCGCGCAGTCGCAGTTGGCGAGCCGGGCGAGCGCCGCGAACGAGTCGGTCATGTTGTCGGCGTTCGCGAGCTGCTTCATGCACAGTGCGCGCACGCCGGGCTCGTCGAGCTCCATCAGGAACCCGAGCGCCGCGTTCCGCAGCGCGCGCCTGCCCGCCGCGACTGCGTCGGGCGAATAGGGGCCCGGGACCGCGTAGTCGCGATAGACGCGCAGCAGCTCCTCCTTGAGCGCGAGCGCCAGGCGCCGCCTGATCCCGTCCCGGACGGCATGTATCGCGTCCGGGTCGACGATCGCCATCTGCTCGGCGATGTAGCTCTCCGCGGGCAGGGCGAGCATTTCCGCTGCGAAGGCCGGATCCCGCGCGGCATCCTCGAGCACGCGCGCGATCGCCGCAACGAAGGTCTCCGCCAGCTCGACCCCGCGCCCCGACTGCACCGCGTCGATCCCCCGCAGGATGATGCGGAGCGCGAGCCGCTGGCCGGCTTCCCAGCGGTTGAAGGGATCGGCATCGTGCGCCGCGAGCAGGGAGAGCTCGGCCTCGGTGTAGTCGTATCGGACGATCACGGGCGCCGAGAAATCGCGCGCGAGCGACGGCACGGGTCTGGCATCGCGGCCCGGAGCGATGTCGTCGAAGGCGAAGGACTCCTCCGGTCTCTGCAGCGACAGGACGCGCGTGCCCTCGGGGAGCAGGTCGCGGCCGTCGGGGCCGACTAGGCCGACCGCGAGCGGGATGTGAAAGGGTAGCTTTTCCTCCTGTCCCGGCGTCGCAGGGCAGGATTGCCTCACCGCCAGCGTGTAGCGCCTGGCCGCGGGGTCGTATGCGGATTCGATATCGAGAACGGGTGTGCCGGCCTGATCGTACCAGAGCTTGAACTGCGAGAGATCGGCACGCGAGGCGTCGGCCATCGCCTGCACGAAATCGTCGCAGGTCACCGCCTGCCCGTCGTGGCGCTCGAAATAAAGGTCCATGCCCCGGCGGAACGCGCGCGCGCCGATCAGCGTGCGGATCATCCGCACCACCTCGGCGCCCTTCTCGTACACGGTGCTGGTGTAGAAATTGTTGATCTCGATATAGGAAGCGGGCCGCACCGGGTGCGCCATCGGTCCGGCGTCCTCGGCGAACTGCCCGCTGCGCAGGCCGCGCACCTCGCGGATGCGCTCGACGGGACGCGAGTACATGTCGGCGCCGAATTCCTGGTCGCGGTATACCGTGAGCCCCTCCTTGAGGGAGAGCTGGAACCAGTCGCGGCAGGTGACCCGGTTGCCGGTCCAGTTGTGAAAGTACTCGTGCGCGATCACGCGGTCTATGGAGACGTAGTCGCCGTCGGTCGCGATGTCCGGGCGCGCGAGCACGTATTTGGTGTTGAAGATGTTGAGCCCCTTGTTCTCCATTGCGCCCATGTTGAAATCGCCGACCGCGACGATCGAGTAGTTGTCCAGGTCGACCTCGAGCCCGAAGACGTCCTCGTCCCATTTCATCGCGCGCCGGAGGGCCTGCATGGCGAAGCCGCACTGGTCGAGCTTGCCCGGGTCGACGTAGATCGCCAGGCGCACGCGCCGCCCCGACCGCGTGACGAATTCGTCCTCGAGCCTGTCCAGCCTCGCGGCGACCATGGCGAAGAGATAGCAGGGCTTGCGCGTAGGATCCCGCCACGTCGCCCGGTGGCGACCGCCGGACTCGTCACCCTGAGCGACGAGATTGCCGTTGGAGAGCAGCACCGGATATTTTTCGCGTTCGGCGTGGATCGTGACCGTGTACTTCGCCATCACGTCGGGCCGGTCGATGAAATAGGTGATCCGCCGGAAGCCCTCGGCCTCGCACTGCGTAAAGAAGCCGCTCTCGGCCGCGTACAGTCCCATCAGGGTCGTGTTCTTGCGCGGCCGGATCCTGCACGAGGTCTCGAGGACAAATCGCGCCGGCACCCCGGCGATGGTGAGATGCGCCTCGTCGAGCGAGTAGTCGCCCGGAGCGAGCCCCCGTCCGTCGAGCGACGCCGACTCGAATTCGAGCTCCTCGGCGTCGAGAACCAGCGGCGCGCCGGGATCGCTTGCTCCCGGATTGCGCTGGAGGGAAAGGCGCGAGCGGACCCGCGCGTGATCTTCGAACAACTCGACGTCCAGATCGACGGTCTCGATCAGGAATGCAGGTGAGGCGTAGTCCTTGAGAAGCGTGATCCGGGGCGTAGGGTCCCGCATCGGTGCTCGCCTGCGGTGCAAACGGGAGACGCCTCAGACGAGGCGCCGGTTTTCCCTGAGCATCTGGGCGCACGCCGCGGGAGTCGTCGGCATCGAAAAGCGGTAGCCCTGGATCTCGTCGCAGCCGTTGGATGCGAGCAACTCGAGCTGCTCCTGCGTTTCGACGCCCTCGGCCACCACCTTGAGCTTG
>JBGQKQ010000142.1:0-7619 GCA_041499655.1 Gammaproteobacteria bacterium | reverse complement strand
TGCCCCGGGTCCTTCTCCACCAGCTTGCGCAGGCGCGAGACCTGGACGTCGATCGAGCGGTCGAACACCTCGTACTCGCGGCCCCGCGCGAGCTCCATCAGCTTGTCGCGCGACAGCGGCGTTCTCGGGTTCGTGACCAGCACCTTGAGCAGGGCGAACTCTCCCGTGGTGAGCGACATCGACTGGCCGTCCCGCTCGAGCGTGCGCGTGGCGAGATTGACCGTCATGCTGCCGAAGCTGACTTTCTCGGGCTCGATCGCGGGCGCGCCGGGCGGCAACGGTGCCGCGCGCCGGCGCAGCACGGCGTTGATGCGCGCGACCAGCTCGCGCGGGTTGAAGGGCTTGGGCAGGTAGTCGTCGGCGCCCATCTCGAGGCCGACGATGCGGTCGACGTCCTCGCCCTTCGCGGTCAGCATGATGATGGGAACGTTGTTTTTCCCGCCGCGCAGCCGGCGGCAGATCGACAGGCCGTCCTCGCCCGGAAGCATCAAATCGAGCACCAGCAGGTCGACGCGCTCGCGCCCGAGATGTTTGTCCATGCCCGCCGCGTCCGAAACGGTGTGGACGCTGAAGCCCTGCTCGCTCAAGTAGCGCTGCAGCAGGTCACGCAGCCGCAGATCGTCGTCGACCACCAGGATTCTTGTCTTCGGCTCGGTCATCGGCGTATCGTAACCTGTAGGCCTGAGAGGATGCAGCGCGAGCGTAACCGCGCGTTGCGCGGAGAAGCGTTGAAACAAGTTGTTACAATCGGCGGGCTGGCGTCGTAAATGACTTACATAAGCCGCCTAACATAAGCGCCGGTTTCTCCAGAGAGGGGAAGACAGTGCACCGAGTGGGTAAGATCGCGAGAACTTTGGTCGCGGCAGGCGGCTTGCTCCTGTTCGTGCTCGCCTCGCTTCCGGCCGTGGCCCAGCACGCCCAAGGCGGCGGCCGCCAGGCCGGACCGGGGCGCCCGACTGCGCCGCAGCAAGCCCCCGCACGCGACATGAGGCAGCAGCAGCGCGACGCCAACCGCGACGCGCGCATGACGCCCGATCAGCGCCGCCAGCTCCGGCGCGACGTCGCCGATCACGGGCGCGATATCTACGGCCGGCCGAACCCGAACAAGCGATAAGCTACACCGCGGCGGCGATCGCTTTGCCCACTTCCTGGGTCGAGGCCTTGCCGCCGATGTCGCGCGTGCGCGGACCTTCCGTGAGCACGCGCTCGATGGCGCGCACGATCGCAGCGCCCGCGTCCTTGTGCCCCAGGTGATCGAGCATCATCGCTCCGGACCAGATCTGGCCGATGGGATTGGCGATGTTCTTGCCGTAGATGTCGGGCGCCGAGCCGTGAACCGGCTCGAACACCGAAGGGAATTTGCGCTCCGGGTTGATGTTGCCGGAGGGCGCGATGCCGATGGTGCCGGTGCAAGCCGGCCCGAGATCCGAGAGGATGTCACCGAACAGGTTCGAGCCCACCACCACGTCGAACCAGTCCGGGTGCTGCACGAAGTGGGCGGTGAGGATGTCGATGTGGTACTGGTCGGTCTTCACGTCGGGGTACTGCGCCGCCATCGCGCGCACGCGCTCGTCCCAGTAGGGCATGGTGATCGAGATGCCGTTCGATTTGGTCGCCGAGGTGAGGTGCTTTTTCGGGCGGCTGCGGGCGAGCTCGAACGCGTACTTGAGTATCCGGTCGGTGCCGTGCCGGGTGAAGGTGCTCTGCTGCACGACGGACTCGCGCTCCGTGCCCTCGAAGATGCGTCCCCCGATGGCGGAATATTCCCCCTCGGTGTTCTCGCGCACCACCCAGAAATCGATGTCGCCCTGCTTGCGGCCCGCGAGCGGCGACTGGATGCCCGGCATCAGGCGCACCGGCCGGAGGTTCACGTACAGGTCGAAGCCGCGGCGCATCGGGACCAGCAGCTCCCAGAGCGAGACGTGGTCGGGGACGCCGGGAAATCCGCAGGCGCCGAAGAACACCGCGTCGTGATTTCGGATCGTCGCCAATCCGTCCTCGGGCATCATCCGGCCGTGCTTGGCCCGGTACTCGCAGCTCCAGGGAAATTCATCCCACTTGAACTCGATCCCGAACTTGCGGCCCGCGGCCTCGAGCACGCGCACGCCTTCGGGCATGACTTCCTTGCCGATGCCATCGCCGGGAATGACCGCGACCTTGTAGCTCTTCGTCAAATTGCCACCTTTCAGAATGCGACGTTGCGGCCGCCTTTGAGCTTCAGCATCTCGCGCGCCTCATCGGGTGTGGCGGCCTGCAGCCCGAGCTCCTCGAGAATGAGCCGCACCTTGGTCACCTGTTCGGCGTTGGTCTTCGCGAGCGTGCCGCGCCCGAGCCACAGGCTGTCCTCCAGGCCGACGCGGACGTTCCCGCCCATCACGGCCGACATCGCGGCGACGAACATCTGGTTGCGGCCCGCGCCCAGCACCGACCACAGATACGCGTCGCCGAACAGGCGGTCGGCGGTGCGCTTCATGTGCATCACGTCCTCGGGATGCGGGCCGATTCCGCCGCGGATGCCGAATACCGACTGTATGAAAAGCGGCGGCTTGAGGAGTTTCCTGTCGAGGAAATGCGAAGCCGTGTAGAGGTGGCCGATGTCGTAGCACTCGATCTCGAAGCGCGTATCGTTACCGCTGCAGGACTCGAGGATGTGGGCGATGTCGCGGAAGGTGTTCTTGAAGATGCGCTCGTCGCTGCCGGCGAGGTAGGGCTTCTCCCAGTCGTATTTCCAGTCCTTGTAGCGCCCGAGCATCTCGTACAGCCCGAAATTCATCGAGCCCATGTTCAGCGACGCGACCTCGGGCTTGAGCTTGAGGGCCGGCTGCAGGCGTTCCTCGACCGACATCGTCGGCGCGCCGCCGGTGGTGAGGTTGATCACCACGTTCGAGGCCGCCTTGATCTGCGGCAGGAAGCGCATGAACATCGCAGGATCCTGGGTCGGCCGCCCGTCGGCCGGCTCGCGCGCGTGCAGGTGCACGATCGCGGCGCCCGCCTGCGCCGCGCCGATCGCGCCCTCCGCGATCTCCTCCGGCGTGACCGGAAGGTGCGGCGACATCGTCGGCGTGTGGATCGCGCCGGTAACGGCGCAGGTGATGATGACCTTGCCCTGCGCCGAGGCCACGGCGCTACTTCTGCTCGACGGGCCTGATCTGCTTCACCGCCTCGGCGAGCTTCTTCGCATCCGCATCCCAGAATCTCTGGAAGTCGGGCGCGTCGAGATAGCTCACGGGAGTCTCGACCTTCGCCATCGCGTTCTTGAAATCCGGATCCTGCGCTCCCTGCCGCACGGCGTCCCGCAGCTTCTGCAGGATCGCGGGCGGAGTGCCGGCGGGCGCCATCAGGCCGGACCAGATGAGGTACTCGGCGTTGATGCCGACTTCCCTGAGGGTTGGAACGTCGGGAAGCGAGGCGAGCCGCTTGTCGCCGAAATTCGCGAGTGGCCGCAGGCGCCCGCCCTTGATCTGGCCGATCATGGTGGCCGGCCCGCCGACGGTCACGTCGACCTGCGAGCCGAGCAGCGCCTGTATCGCCGGGCCGCCGCCGTTGTAGGGCACGTGCCACAGGCTGGTGCCGGTGGCGTGCTCGAGCATGACGAAGGGCATGTGCAGCGCACCGTAGATCCCGGAGGAGCTGTAGGTGATCTTGTTCGGCCGCTTCTTCGCGTCGGCGATGAATTCCTGGACGGTCTTCCAGGGCGCATCCTGCCGCACGACCAGGACGACGGGGTCGGCGGAGACCAGCGCGATCGGCGCGAACTGGTTCAATTCATAGGGCGGCTTGTGACCTTGAAGACGCTCGGCTTCCGGGATGACGGAAATCGACGACAGCGCCATGAGCAAGGTGTATCCGTCGGGCTTCGAGTTGGCGACGTAGGCATTCCCCGTCGCCCCTGCGGCGCCGGGCTTGTTCTCGATGATGACGCGTTGCTTCAGCACCTTCTCCATCGCGATCGCGGTGGGCCGCCCGGTGATCTCGGCGACGCCGCCGGGCGGGAACGCCACGACCATGGTGACCGGGTGGGTCGGATAGGCGTCCTGCGCGAGCGCGGCGGCCGCGGACAGGCTCAGGCCAACGAGAATCGGGAAGCGCCACATGTCTCTACTCCGGAAAGTTGTTTCAACGAGTAGCGGAATGATGGTTGCAGACGCAGGCTGCGTCAAGGGCGCTGGCGGATGCGCGATCCGCTAGAATTCGACGCATGAATCTGCTGGCGATCGACACGTCCACCGATACCTGCTCGGTCGCAGCGAGCCGCGGCGATGCGTTCTTCTCCCGCAGCGAGCCCGCGCTTCAGCGCCAGGCGGAGAAGGTCCTCGGCATGGTGGAAGGCCTGCTCGCGGAGGCGCGGCTCGAGCTCGGGCAGATCGAGGGCATCGCCTACGGCGAAGGCCCGGGATCCTTCACCGGGTTGCGCATCGCGGCGGGCGTGACCCAGGGGCTCGCCTTCGCACGCGGGGTAGGCGTGGTGGGAGTGGGTTCGCTGATCTCGCTTGCCGAGGATTCCTCCAGCGAGAAGGTCATCGCCTGTATCGACGCGCACATGGGCGAGGTGTACCACGCCGCCTACCGCAGGGCGGGCTCGGGGTGGACTGAAGTTTCGCCCCCCGGGCTGTACAAGCCCGACGCGGTGCCAGTCGTGTCCGGGAGCGACTGGACGGGATGCGGCGACGGCTTCGCCGCGCACCGCGAGCGCCTCGCATCGCGGCTCGGCGGCTGCGTGTCGCTGATCCGTCCCGACGCGGCACCGAGCGCGCGCGCCGTGCTGAAGCTCGCGATCCCGCGCTTCGCCGCGGGAGAAGCGCGGGACGCCGCCACCGCGGTACCGGTCTACCTGCGCGACAAGGTCGCGCGCAAGACGGGGGAGCGCGAATGAGCGCGGTGCTGCGGCCCGTCCCCGGGCTCGATCCGATGCGAGAGAGCGATCTGCGCGCGGTGCTCGAGATCGAGGAGAGCATCTACGAATTCCCCTGGACGCTGGGAAATTTCCGCGACTCGCTGCGCGCGGGATACGCCTGCTGGGTGGTTCGCGAGGGCAAGCGCGTGATCGCTTATGCGGTGCTCATGCTCGCGGCGGGCGAAGCGCACCTGCTCAACTTGAGCGTCGCCGCGCAGTCGCAGCGCCGCGGGCACGGGCGCAGCCTGCTGCACAGCTTGGTGCAGTTCGCGCGCGAGCACAAAACGAGGGTCCTGTTTCTCGAAGTCCGTCCCACCAACGCGGTGGGGCAGCGCCTCTACGCCGGATACGGTTTCAGGCAGATCGGCGTGCGGCGCGCGTACTATCCCGCGCGCAAGGGGCGCGAGGACGCGCTGGTACTGGCGCTCGATCTGTGAACCGATTCTTGGACGCGAAGCGCGAGCGGTACCTGAACGAGATGGGGCTCGGCCCCGTGTGGAAGAAGCGCGGCCGCGCGCTCGCCCCGGAAGCGCCGCCTGCGGCGCCCCGGGTTCAGGAGCCGCCGAGAATTGCCGCGCCGCCGCCCGCGCCCCGCCGCGCCGCGCCGCCGCAGTTCGATCCGATTCCCGGCCTGACGGGGAGCGTCAAGGTCGATCTCGCCGACGAGCGCGCCGGGCGGATTCTGCGCATGGACTGGCCGGAACTGAAAGCGGCGGTGAAGGCTTGCGAAGCCTGCGGCCTGAGAAAGACCTGCACTCAGACGGTGTTCGGCGTCGGCGACGAGCAGGCCGACTGGCTGCTCGTCGGCGAAGCGCCGGGAGCCGAGGAGGACGCGCGCGGCGAGCCCTTCGTCGGGCAGGCGGGCCGGCTGCTCGACAACATGCTCGCGGCGATCGGCCTCGCGCGCGGCGAGAACGTCTACATCTGCAACGTGCTCAAGTGCCGGCCTCCGGGCAACCGCAACCCCGAGCCCTTCGAGGTGGCCCAGTGCTCACCGCACCTGCTGCGGCAGCTCGAGCTGATCAAGCCGAAGCTGATCCTCGCCATGGGACGCTTCGCGGTGCAGACGCTGCTCGGAACCGAGGCGAGCATCGCGAGCCTGCGCGGGCGGCTGCACCGCTACCAGGGCGTGCCGCTCATCGTGACCTATCATCCGGCCTACCTGCTGCGCAGCCTTCCCGACAAGGCCAAGGCCTGGGAAGATCTGTGCTTCGCGCGGCGGGCCATCGCAGGCTTGTAATTCGGCCGCCCGCCTCCATTTAGGCGCCATCGCCATTCGGGAGAAAAATCAATGCGCAAACTCTGGACGGCTTTCCTGATTCTGGTCGCAACGACGCTCTCCGGTTGCGGCTACAACGACATCCAGCGCTCCGACGAGCAGGTCAAGTCGGCGTGGTCGGAAGTGCTCAACCAGTACCAGCGCCGCGCCGACCTGATTCCGAACCTGGTCAACACGGTGAAGGGCTTCGCCGCCCAGGAGCAGCAGGTCCTGATCCAGGTGACCGAAGCGCGCTCGCGGGTCGGCAGCATTCAGGCGACCCCCGAGCTGCTCAATGACCCGGCGGCGTTCCGACGCTTCCAGGAAGCTCAAGGGCAGATGAGCAGCGCGCTATCGCGGCTGCTGGTGGTGGCCGAGAACTATCCGCAGCTCAAGTCGGACGCGAATTTCCGGGATCTCCAGGCGCAGCTCGAAGGCACGGAAAATCGCATTACGGTCGCGCGCAACCGCTACATCAAGTCCGTGCAGGAATACAACGTCCTCATCCGCCAGTTCCCGGTGAATCTGACCGCGATGATGTTCAGCTACCAGACCAAGCCCAACTTCGCGGTCGAGGACGAGAAAGCGATCGCCAAGCCGCCGGCGGTCGATTTCGGCAAGCCGGCCGCCCCGGCCAAGCAGTAAGCCATGCTCCAGCGCTGGCTCGGCCTCGTCGCGGCCGGCGTTTCCCTGCTGCTTGCGCTGTCCGCGTCGGCCGAAGTCGCGGTGCCGCCGCTGCAGGCGCGCATCACTGATCTCACCGGGACGCTCTCCGCTTCACAGATCCAGAATCTCGACTCGCGCCTGCGCGATTTCGAGCGCGCCAAGGGCAGCCAGATCGCGGTGTTGCTGCTGCCCACCACCCAGCCCGAGACCATCGAGGAGTACTCGATCCGCGTCGCCGACGCCTGGAAAATCGGCCGCGCGAAAACCGACGACGGGGTAATCCTGGTCGTCGCCAAGGAAGACCGCAAGCTGCGCATCGAGGTGGGTCGCGGGCTCGAAGGCGCGATCCCCGATGCCGTGGCGAAGCGCATCGTGAGCGAGGTCATCGCCCCGCATTTCAAGTCGGGTGATTTCTACGGCGGTATCGCCGCCGGGACGGACGCGCTGATGAAGCTGATCGAGGGAGAAAGCCTGCCGGCCCCGCAACCGCGCCCGGGCGGCGGACCGGCGATCGATTTCCAGACGATCATCTGGCTGTTCGTGGTTCTGGTTCTGGGCGATGCGATCTTCAAGCGGATTTTCGGGCGGGTGGCGGGGGCGGCGGTTTCGGGAGCGATCGTGGGCGCGATCGTGTGGTTCGTCGCCGGCGTGCTGCTGTTCGCGGTTCTCGGCGGTGCGATCGGATTTTTCATCACGCTCTTCGCCGGCGCGGCGAGCCGGCGCGGCGGGTGGACGAGCGGAGGCTGGCCGGGCGGAGGCTGGTCGGGGGGCGGAGGCGGGTTCGGCGGAGGCGGGTTCGGC
>JBGQKQ010000141.1:0-7662 GCA_041499655.1 Gammaproteobacteria bacterium | reverse complement strand
GGCGTGCAGCACTCGACCGGCGGCTACCTGCTGCAGACCATCCTCACGATGAAATGGGTGTTCGACTACAAGCCGGCCGATGTCTTCTGGTGCACCGCCGACGTGGGCTGGGTCACCGGCCATACCTACATCACCTACGGGCCGCTCGCGGTGGGCGCGGTGTAGAACACCGTCACCTTGTGGTCCTGGATCATCTTCCAGAAGCGGCCCGCGTCGGGGTAAACGGGCACGCCCTCGAACATGATCTCGGTCGCGCCGACGGCGAGCGGCCCGTAGGTGCAGTAACTGTGCCCGGTCACCCAGCCCACGTCCGCCGTGCACCAGAAGACGTCGGCGGGCTTGTGGTCGAACACCCATTTCATCGTGAGGATGGTCTGCAGCAGGTAGCCGCCGGTGGAGTGCTGCACGCCCTTGGGCTTGCCGGTCGAACCCGACGTATACAGGATGAAGAGCGGATGCTCGGCGTTCACCCAGGTCGGCTCGCAGGTATCGGCCTGCCCTTTCATCGCGTCGTCCCACCACTTGTCGCGCGGCGCCTGCATCGCGATCTTCGAGCCCGTGCGCCTGTATACGATGACGTTCTTCACGCCCTCGCAGCCGCCCATGCCGAAGGCCTCGTCGATCGCGGGCTTGAGCGGGATTTCCTTGCCGCCGCGCATCTGCCCGTCCGCGGAGATCACGGCCACGGCGCCCGCGTCGATGATGCGCTCCTGCACGCTCTTCGCCGAGAAGCCGCCGAACACCACCGAGTGCGTCGCGCCGATGCGCGCGCAGGCCTGCATCGCGATCACCACCTCGATCGACATGGGCATGTAGATCAGCACGCGTTCGCCCGGCTTGATGCCGAGTCCCTTGAGCGCGTTCGCGAACTGGCAGACCTTGTGGTAGAGCTGCTTGTAGGTGATCTTCGTCACCTTGCCGTCGTCCGCCTCGAAGATGATCGCGGTCTTGTCGCCTTGCGTCTTCAGGTGCCGGTCGAGGCAGTTGTAGGAGGCGTTCAGCTCGCCGTCGTGGAACCACTTGTAGAACGGCGCCCTGGATTCGTCGAGCGTCTTGGTGAACGGCTTGTGCCAGGCGAGATTCTCCCGCGCGAGCCTCGCCCAGAAGCCTTCGAAATCGCGCTCGGCCTCGTCGCACAGGGCCTGGTACGCCGCCATGCCCGAGACGTTGGCCTGCTTCACGAACTCCGGGGACGGCGGAAACAGCCGGTCTTCCTGGAGCACCGATTCGATGGTTCCGGCGGACATTTTGAGAATCTCCTTCTTATGGCGGTCGGGAGCCAGTGTACCGAGGGTGTTTCCCCGCCGCAACGACCCTCCGCGAGGTCTGTGAAGATCGGCGGTTGGGACTAAACTTTCGCTTTCCTTCGCACTCACCTCCATGGCCGCAGTCACCCAGGAAGACCTTGTACAAAGCGTCGCCGACGCGCTCCAGTACATCAGCTACTACCATCCACGCGACTACATCCAGCACCTGGCGCGCGCCTACGAGCGGGAGCAGTCTCCAGCGGCCAGGGACGCGATCGCGCAGATCCTCACCAACTCGCGCCTGTGTGCGGAAGGCCACCGGCCGATCTGCCAGGACACGGGTATCGTCAACGTATTCCTCAAGATCGGCATGGACGTGAAGCTCGAAGGATTTCGAGGCTCATTTCCGACACCGACGGACGCGGTCAACGAAGGCGTGCGCCGCGCCTACCTGAATCCGGACAACAAGCTGCGCGCGTCCATCCTCGAGGACCCGATCTTCGGCCGCAGGAACACCAAGGACAACACGCCGGCGGTGGTAAGCATGGAGCTTGTTCCCGGAAACACGATCGAGATCGACGTCGCGGCGAAGGGTGCCGGATCGGAGAACAAGTCGAAACTGTCGATGCTCAATCCTTCCGACTCGATCGTCGAATGGGTGCTGAAGACGGTGCCGACGATGGGAGCGGGCTGGTGCCCGCCTGGGATGCTCGGGATCGGCGTGGGGGGCACTGCTGAGAAGGCGGTGCAGATGGCGAAAGAAGTGCTGATGGAACCGATCGACATGCACGAGCTGCTCGCGCGGGGCCCTCGCGACAAGCAGGAGGAGCTCCGCCTGGAGCTCTACGACAAGGTCAACCGTCTCGGCATTGGCGCGCAGGGCCTGGGCGGACTCTCGACCGTGCTCGACGTCAAGATCAGGACCTTTCCGACGCACGCCGGCTCGCAGCCGATCGCGATGATCCCGAACTGCGCGGCGACGCGCCACGTGCACTTCGTGCTCGACGGTTCGGGGCCGGCCGAGTTCGAGCCGCCCAGCCTGGAAGACTGGCCCAAGATCACCTGGACCCCGAGCGCCCAGTCGCGGCGCGTGAACCTCGATGCGCTCACGCGCGAGGAGGTAATCCAGTGGAAGCCCGGCGAGACCCTGCTTCTCTCCGGGAAGATGCTCACCGGCCGCGACGCCGCGCACAAGCGCATCGAGGACATGCTGGCGAGGAACGAGAAGCTTCCGGTAGCCTTCACCAACCGTGTCATCTACTACGTCGGCCCGGTCGATCCGGTGAAAGGCGAGGTCGTCGGTCCGGCGGGGCCGACCACGGCGACGCGCATGGACAAGTTCGTCGAGACGATGCTCTCGAAGACGGGCCTGGTCGCGATGATCGGCAAGGGCGAGCGCGGTCCGGCGGCGATCGAGGCGATCCGCAGGCACCAGGCCGCGTCGCTCATCGCGGTGGGGGGCGCCGCCTATCTCGTCGCCAAGGCGATCCGCAAATCCCGCGTGCTCGCCTTCGGCGATCTCGGCATGGAGGCGATCTACGAGTTCGAGGTGAAGGACATGCCGGTCACCGTCGCCGTCGACGCCAAGGGCAACTCGGTTCACCAGAGCGGACCCGCCGAGTGGGAGAAGCGCATCCGGGAGTTCCGCATTCCCGTTGCCTCCGCATAGGCAGCGATGAGTCCAAGCCACACCGGAGCGATTCTGCTCGAGTGCAAGGGCCGGCTCGGGGCGTCCGAGACAGAATGGCGGGGCATTCTGAAGAAGCTCGGCACGGACTGCGTGCCTCTTTGCGAGAGCGCGGCCATGCACGCGGCCCTGGAAAGCGCCGAGAGCTATATCTATCTCTTCTCCCGCGAGCCGGGGGCCATCACCCCCGCCGTGCTCGCGCGGGTCGCCGAGCGCGCCGGCACCGAAGCCGTCTTCAAAGGGCTGGAGATCCGAGCCGCGCGGCTTCGGCCGGTCTTCGATACTGTAGGCGCATCGTCCGGTGAGACGCCGCGGTTCCACTACGTGGTCGAGACCGACGTCGTCCCCGAGCACGAAGCCGACCTGAATGCCTGGTACGACGAAGAACACATGCCGGGCCTCGCGGCCTGCCCGGGAAGCGTGCGCGCCCGGCGCTTCCGCAATCCCGACGGCACGCCGCGCTACCACGCCTGCTACGACCTCGCGCACACCGAAACATTTGGAAGCGAACCCTGGCTCGCGGTGCGCCACACCGCCTGGAGCGACCGCGTGCGCCCGCATTTCCGCAATACCAAGCGCACCATGTTCAAACGGCTGTTCGAGATCGCGCTTTGACCCCGGTTCCCCGCTGGATCGGGATCGCGATCCTGATCGCCATCGCGACGACCTTCGGCAGCAACCACATCGCCGCGCGCGTCGCTTTCGACCACGGCGCGAGCGTCGCCACCGCGGTGGCGTTCCGGGCCGCCGGGACCGCGGTCGCGCTCACCGCGGCGCTCCTTGTCTTGCGCGTTCCCTTGCGCATGCCCGCGGTGTCGCTGGCGCGCACCGCCGCGGTCGGAACCATTCTCGCGGTGCAAAGCTACTGCCTGTATTCCGCGGTCGCCCGCATACCCGCCGCGCTCGCCCTTCTCGCGTTCAACACCTATCCCCTGCTTTACGCCCTCATGTCCGCAGCGGCCGGCATGGAGCGGCTGTCCCGGCGCGCCCTTTTTGCGATGCCCGCCGCGCTCTTCGGCCTCGCCTTGGCGCTCGACGTGGTCGGCGGCGCCGACAAGCTCGCAGCGCGCTGGACCGAGATCGGCGCGGGCGCCGTCTTTTCCGCCGCCGCATCGCTGTGCTTCGCCACGGTGCTCTTCGTCAGCGCCCGTTGGCTACACGGCGTGGACGGGCGCGTGCGCAGCGGCGTGATCAACGCGGTGGTCGCGGTGCTGGTGCTCGCCGTCGGCGCGCCGGCCGGGCTGCTCGCGCTTCCGGCGGACGCGCCCGGCTGGACGGGACTCGCGCTGCTCACGCTGTTCTATGGCACCGCGATCACCGCACTTTTCGTGCTGCAGCCTCGCCTTCGCTCCGCCACCGACATTGCGGCGCTCAACTTCGAGCCGATCGCCGTGCTCGTCCTCGGCTGGGCGATCCTCGGCCAGAGCCTGGAGCCCCGCCAGATCGCGGGAGCGCTGGTGGTGATCGGGGCCATCGTCGCGCTCGGGACCGCCAGGCGTTAGAATTGGTCTAATCATGGCCAAGATCATCGGCGGCATCGGCACCTCGCACGTGCCCACCATCGCGGTCGCTTATGACCGAAAGAAGCAAAACGATCCCGACTGGACGCCCCTTTTCAAGGGGTACGACAAGGTCAGAGAGTGGCTCGCCGAGAAGCGGCCGGACGTGCTCGTATTCTTCTACAACGATCACGCGAGCACGTTCTTCTTCGACCACTATCCGACCTTTGCGCTCGGCGTCTCCGCCGAATACCCGATCGCCGACGAGGGCCTGGGCCCGCGCGCCGTGCCGCCGCTGAAGGGCCACGCGGGGCTCGCGCGCCACATGGCCGATTCGCTGGTGAACGACGAGTTCGACATCTCCGTGTTCCAGGACCTGCCGATCGACCACGGCGTGCATTCCCCGCTCACCATGTTCTGGCCTCCCTCCCCCGACTGGCCGGGCAAAATCGTGCCGATCGAGATGAACGTGCTCCAGCATCCGATCCCGACCCCGCTGCGCTGCTGGAAGCTCGGCCAGGCGGTGCGCCGCGCGGTCCTCTCCTACCCCGAGGACCTCGACGTCGTGATCGTCGGCACCGGCGGCCTCTCGCACCAGATGAACGGCGAGCGCGGCGGCTTCAACAACGAGAAGTGGGATCTGAAATTCCTCGAGCTGATCGCCGACAACCCGAAGAAGCTCACCGCGATGCGCCACGCCGACTACATCCGCCTGGGCGGCACCGAAGGCGCCGAGGAGATCATGTGGCTCGCGATGCGCGGTGCGCTGTCGCCGCGCGTGAAGAAGATCCACCAGAACTACTACCTGCCGATGACCACCGCCATGGCCGTTGCGCTGTTCGAGGAGCCCGCCGCAAGACCGCCGAAGAAAGCGAACGGCGCGCAGGTGCGCGCCGCCGCATGAACCCGCAGCTGAAAGGCGTCGAGAAGCTCGAAGGCACTTACCTCTTCGACCTTCAGACCAGCGCGAAATCGCTTCGCCTCAACCGCTTCCTCCACGGGTTCACCGTGCCCGGCAACCGCGCGCTCTTCAAGGAAACCCCCGACGCGGCCTTCGACAAGGCGGATCTGAGCGCCGAAGAGCGCAGGATGGTCCGCGAGCTCGACTGGGCGGCGCTGATGCGCTACGGCGCGAGTTTTTTCTGCCTGGAAAAACTCGCCCGGGTGAAAGACGTTTCCAATCCCGAGATGGTCGCGGGCTTCCGCGGCGAGACGCTGGAAGAGTTTCTCAAGACGCGCAGGGTTCCCGGAGCCCGCTAGACTGGCGGCTTACTGAGACTGCCGCGCTGGCGCGGAAGGTAGCGGAGCGGCGATTCGATTCGTCCACTACTGCGACCCTTTCGCTTTTGGCAATCGGGGTTCGAATTTTCGTCAGGGCACTAGGATCAGTCCGCCAACCTGGACCAACCGAGTCTCCCGACAGACCATCGGCAGCGGCAGGTGCCACATCGAAATACGTCTCCTCTCCCGTCGGAATTTTTCGCCAATGAAAGAAGTGCGCCGTGCGGCCCCCTCAAAGGGCCGGCGGCAACGAGAGAAAAGCAATCTTCACAAGGTAATTCTTCTTGAGCCATTGGGCCCTCGGCGATCCCGCTAAGAGCACATACTAACTGACTCAAGCTTATGTTCTATAGCGCACACATGCAGGGAATAAATTGAGCGTGTAAGCTGGAAGCGTGTTGCGGACAAGGGGAGGCGCGGTGTCTGTTAAGCATGCCAAGTCTCAACGTCGAGAGGTTAATATCTACAATTCGGCCGAGCTTCGTGCTTGGGCGAGATACTGGGGCTGCACCCAACAGGATATTCGCGATGCAGTACGCACCGCCGGCGTCATGGTCATGGATGTCCAGGATTGGCTAAAGATCAATGTGGTCCGGTGAGCCACGTCCGCCTTCGGATACAACCGTAAGGCGGGTGGCGGCTAAAAAGCAAACCCGGTTCGACGAGGTCCAACCCCAAAGAGCCCAAATCGAAAGGGTTCGGACACCGGACGCGCTGGAGCACGCCGGTGAGCATGCCGTTACGCGACTCACCCGCTGTCGCGTGAGCTATCAGCGAGTCACACCTGCTTGTACAGCCAGCACGCCACGCTCCGCGTGTCCGACAGGCTGAACTTCTCCGGATAGCGCTCGCGGCACTCCGGCATCACTTTCGGGCAGCGCGGGTTGAAGTGGCATCCCGGAGGCGGGTTGACCGGCGACGGCAGCTCACCCTCCAGCCGGATGACTTCGCGCGTTCCCGCGCCGTCGATTTTCGGCACCGCCGCAAGCAGCGCCTGTGTATACGGGTGCTTGGGCGAGCGCAGTACTTTGTCCATCGTGCCGCGCTCGACGATGCGCCCGAGATACATCACCGCCACTTCGTGCGCCAGGTACTCGACCACCGCGATGTTATGGGTGATGAACAAGTACGACAGCCCCAGCTCGCGCTGCAGCGACTTCAGCAGATTCAGGATCTGCGCCTGAACCGAGACATCGAGGGCGCTGGTCGGCTCGTCGCAGACGATGAGCTTCGGCCGGACCGCCAGGGCGCGGGCGATCGCGATGCGCTGGCGCTGGCCGCCGGAGAACTCGTGGGGATAGCGCTCGACCGAATCCCGCGCGAGGCCCACCTGGTCGAGGATCTCCGCGACACGCTTCGCCCTTGCCGCCGCGTTCGCTTCGATGCCGAGCGAGGCCATGCCTTCGGAGAGGATATCGGCGACCCGCATGCGCGGGTTCAACGAGGCGTACGGATCCTGGAAAATGATCTGGAAATCGCGCCGGCGGGCGCGCAGCGCCGACCGGCTCAGCTTCGTAAGCTCGATGCCGCCGAATTGCACCGCGCCCTCGGCGCGAATGAGCTGCAGGATCGCCTTGCCGACGGTGGTCTTGCCGCAGCCCGATTCTCCGACGAGGCCGAGCGTGCGCCCGGCGCCGATATCGAGCGACACGCCGTCCACCGCCTTGACGAAGCCGACGGCGCGCTTGAACAGGCCCCTGCGTATCGGAAAATGCACTTTCAGATCCCGCACCGAAAGGAGCGGAGCCGATTCCGCGGATCCGGCGGCTGCGGCCTTGCGCGCCTCGCCTTCCTGAATCGGGCCCGCCCGCTCCTTTTCCCGGAGGAAGCAGCGCACCTCGTGACCGTCCCCGATCCGCGTCCAGCCGGGCGCCTCGGCGGAGCAGCGGTCGAAGGCAAAATCGCAGCGCTCGGTGAACCGGCAGCGGCGAAATTCGGTAATGAGCGG
>JBGQKQ010000140.1:0-7776 GCA_041499655.1 Gammaproteobacteria bacterium | reverse complement strand
GTGCCGCGCCTTGCGACCTGGGTCGCGCGGACCGACGACATCCACGCCGCTGCCTCCGCATCCCCGGTGCCTCTGGGAAAGATCGAGTCCATGAGCCGGGCAAATTTCCAGTGGCTCATGACCGTTCCCGGCGACGGCCGGCTTCCGCTCCGGGGTGTGGCGCCGACGCTGATCCAGTGGCGTTCCGAAGCGCACCCGGCCGAGACGCTGAAGGACCTGGGCTGCTCGCTGATCCGGCTCGAGGGCTTTCATCCTCAAGCCGAAAAGGTGACGAGGATGCTGGCGGCTATCGGGTTCGAAGGGGAATTCCCGCTGTCGTCGGGCGCGCCCCACCTCGTCGCCCACATCCAAACGCCCGCCGGGCCGCGGCAGCTGCGCTAGCTCTAGACGACTTTCTTCTGCTTCAGGGCGTCGACCGCCGCCTTGTCGTAGCCGATCTCTTTCAGCACTTCGTCGGTGTGCTCGCCGACTTCGGGCGGCGCGGAAGCCATGCGCGCCGGCGTGCGCGACAGCGTCACCGCCTGGTTGACGATGCGGATCTCGCCGAGCTTGGGGCTCTTCACGGTGATCGCCGCGCCGATGTGTTTCACCTGCGGATCGTCGAACACCTGGTCGATGCCGTAGATCGGCCCGCAGGGAACCTCGCACTGCGTGAGGATCCCGATCCAGTCGGCGGTGGTGCGCGAAGCGAGCGCCTTGTTGATCTCGGCGTTGAGCGCCGCGCGGTTCTTCGAGCGGTTCTGGTCGCCTTTGAAGTCCTCGCGCTCGAGCAGGTCGGCTCGCCCGATGCCCTCGCAGACGCGGCGCCACATGCCCTCGCCCGTCGCGGCGATGTTCATGTAGCCGTCCTTCGTCTTGTACGCCGAGGTCGGCATGCTGGTCGGGTGGTCGTTGCCCGCCTGCCCCGGAGGCTTGCCCGTCATCAGGAAGCGCGCCGCCTGGAAGTCGAGCAGCGCGATCTGGGACATGAGCAGGTTCGCCTGCACCCACTGGCCTTCCCCGGATTTCTCGCGCTCGAGCAGCGCCGTCATGATCCCGAGCGCGGCGAACAAGCCCGCCGACAGGTCCGCGACCGCGGTGCCGGCGCGCACCGGCCCCTGTCCGGGGAGCCCGGTGATCGACATCAGCCCGCCCATGCCCTGGGCGATCTGGTCGAACCCCGGCCGGTCGCGGTACGGCCCGTCCTGGCCGAAGCCGGAGATGCTCGCGAGAATGATGCGCGGGTTGACCTTCTTCAGCGACTCGTAGTCGATGCCCAGGCGGAATTTCACGTCGGGGCGGTAGTTCTCGACCACCACGTCGGCGGTCTTCACCAGCTTCATGAAGATCGCGACGCCCTCCTTGTCCTTGAGGTTGAGCGTGACCGAGCGCTTGTTGCGGTGCAGGTTCTGGAAATCCGGGCCGTGGCGCGGGCCGCCCATGGTGTCGGCCTCGAGGCTGGGCGGCATTTCGACCTTGATGACGTCGGCGCCGAAATCGGCGAGCTGCCGCACGCAGGTCGGCCCGGCCCGCACGCGCGACAGATCGAGGACGCGAAAGCGCGCAAGCGCGGTGGAGGCGGGGACGTGGGGCATGTGCGAGGGGACCGGGACGATGTCCACCGTATAATAACCTGTCGTCCGGGGGGAGAAATGTCCGTTCGCGATCACGATCTGCATGAAATCCGCGAAGCCGTGGCGAAGCTGTGCGCGACCTTCCCCATGGAATACTGGCGCGCCACCGACCGCGAGCGGCGCTATCCGAGCGAGTTCGTACGCGCGCTCACCGAGGCGGGCTGGCTATCCTGCCTCATCCCCGAGGAATACGGCGGCGCGGGCCTTCCCCTTTCCGCCGCGGCCGCCGTTCTCGAGGAGATCCAGCGCAGCGGCGCGAACGGCGCCGCCTGCCACGCGCAGATGTACACCATGGGCACCGTGCTGCGGCATTGCAGCGAGGCGCAGAAGAAGAAAGTCCTGCCGAAGATCGCCAAGGGCGAGCTGCGGCTGCAGGCGTTCGGCGTCACCGAGCCCACGGCCGGCACCGACACCTCCTCGATCCGCACCACGGCAACGAAAAAAGGCGACCGCTACGTGGTGAACGGGCAGAAGGTCTGGACCTCGCGCGCCGAGCACTCCGACCTGATGCTGCTCCTCGCGCGCACCACGCCGCGCGAGCAAGTACAGAAGAAAACCGAAGGCATGTCGGTGTTCCTGATCGACATGAAGGCGGCGCTGGGGAAGGGGTTGTCGATCCGGCCGATCCGCACCATGATCAACCACGCCACCACCGAAGTCTTCTTCGACAATCTCGAGATCCCCGCGGAGAACCTCGTCGGCGAGGAAGGCAAGGGTTTCCGCTACGTGCTCGACGGCATGAACGCCGAGCGCATCCTGATCGGCGCCGAGTGCATCGGTGACGCGAAATGGTTCCTCGCCAAGGCCACCGCCTACGCCAACGAGCGGAAAGTCTTCGGCCGCCCGATCGGCCAGAACCAGGGCGTGCAGTTCCCGATCGCGCGCGCCCACATGGCGACCGAGGCCGCTGCGCTCATGGTCGAGCGCGCGGCGGCGCTCTACGATTCCGGCAAGCCCTGCGGCCCCGAGGCCAACATGGCGAAGCAGCTCGCCGCCGAGGCGTCCTGGCAGGCGGGCGACATGTGCCTGCAGACGCACGGCGGCTTCGGCTTCGCCGAGGAATACGACGTCGAGCGCAAATTCAGGGAGACGCGCCTCTACCAGATCGCGCCGATCTCGACCAATCTGGTGCTCTGCTATATCGCCGAGCACGTGCTGCACCTGCCGCGGTCCTACTAGGAGAGAAAAGAGATGATCAGGAATCTGTTGCCCGGGCTGTGTGGACTCTTTGCGGCTCTCGCCTGCGCCGCGGCCTCATCGCAGAGTTCGGCTCAGGATTCCTACCCCAGCCGCACGGTGCGCATGCTGGTGCCCAACGCGCCCGGCAGCTCGATCGACACCATGAGCCGCATCGTCGCCACGAAGCTGGGCGACGCGCTCGGCCAGCCGGTGTTCGTCGAGAACCGCGACGGCGCCGGCGGCCTGATCGGCGTGGAGGCCGGCAAGAGCGCGAAACCGGACGGCTACACCCTGATCTGCGCCTCCAACGGCTCGATGCTGATCGCGCCGCTCCTGAAAAAGAGCGTCCCCTACGATGCTATCAGGGACTTCGAGCACGTCGGGAGCTTCGCAGTCACGCCGAACGTGCTCGTCGTCCATCCGGATCTGCCGGTGAAGAGCGTGAAAGAGCTGATCGAGTACGCCCGGGCGAACCGCGCGACCATCAACATGGCCTCGGCGGGCGTAGGCTCGCAGAGCCATCTTTCCGGGGTGCTGCTGATGACGATGGCGAATTTCGAATCGCTCGTCGTGCCGCACAAGGGCGGCGGGCCCTCGGTGAATTCCGTGGTTGCGGGCCAGACGCACTGGACCTTCACGCCGGCACCCGCGGTGATGCCCTTCGTGAAGAACGGCAGGCTGCGCGCGATCGGCCACAGCCTGCCGCGGCGTTCGGCGATGCTCGGCGACATTCCACCCGTCGCCGAGACCGTTCCCGGCTACGACTTCAGCGGCTGGGCGGGTCTGGTCGCGCCCAAGGGCACGGCGCCGGCGGTCATCGGCAAGGTGCACGCGGCGCTGGAGAAGACCCTCGCCCTCGCGGAGGTGAAGGACGGGCTCGCGAAGCAGGGGGCCGAGGTGTTCGAAGGATCGCCCGAGGATTTCCGCAGGTTCCTCGCGCAGGACCAGGCGAACACGTTGAAGGTCATCCAGGCGGCCAGGCTGCAGGCCGACTAGCGACTCAGCGCTTGATCGGGCCCATCAGCGTATCCGGCAGCCAGGTCGCGATCTCGGGGAAGGCGCACAGGATCACGATCGCGAGGAACATGCACAGCACGTAGGGAATGGTGCCCCACATGATGCGCGTCACCGGCACGTCCGGGGCGATCGAGCTGACGATGTAGATGTTCAGCCCGACCGGCGGGTGGATCAGGCCGATCTCCATGTTGATCGTGAGAATCACCCCGAACCACACCGGGTCGAAGCCCGCGGCGGTGATGATGGGGTAGAGGATGGGGCTGGTCATCAGGATGATCGCCGCCGGCGGGATGAAGAATCCGCACACGAGCAGGAACAGGTTGATCATTCCCATCAGCACCCAGCGGTTGAAGTGCGCGTCGGCGATCGCCTGCGCCAGCGTCTGGGTCAGATACAGCGAGGTGAGCATGTAGCCGAAGATCACCGCGGCGGCGATGATCATCAGGATCATCACCGACTCGCGCGTGGTGTCGCGCAGGATCTGCCACCAGTCCTTCGGTCTCCACATCCGGTAGATGATCACTGCGAGCACCACGCACAGCGCCGCGCCGACGCCGGCCGCTTCCGACGGCGTCGCGACGCCGCCGTAGAGCGCGTACATGACGCCGATGATGATCAGGACGAACGGCGCGATCTTGGGAATCGAGCCGAATTTCTCTTTCCAGCTGTAGCGGAAATCGGCCGCGTGAGAGCGGAAGCCGCGCTTCCAGATGATGAACAGCGTCCACAGCATGAACAGGCCGGTCAGCATGACGCCGGGCATGACCCCGGCGAGAAACAGCCGCCCGATCGAGGTCTCGGTCGCGATGCCGTAGAGGATGAAGGTGATCGAGGGCGGAATCAGGATGCCCAGCGTCCCTCCGGCGCAGATCGAGCCGGTGGCGACGTCGTCCGGATAGCCGCGCTTGCGCATCTCGGGGATGCCCATCTTGCCGATCGCCGCGCAGCACGCAGGCGACGATCCGGTGAGCGCGGCGAAGATGGCGCAGGCGCCGAGGTTGGAGATCACCAGCCCCCCCGGCAGGCGATACAGCCAGCGATCGAGCGCCTCGTACAGGTCCTTGCCTGCCGGCGAGGACCCGATCGCGGCGCCCATCATGACGAACATCGGGATCGACACGAGCGTGAAATCGTTCAGCCCGGCGAAGAAGTTCTCGGCGACCACGTGCAGCCCGCCGATGCCCTGGAAGACGGCGATGAATGCGATGGACAGCGCGCCCAGGCCGAACGCGACCGGCGCGCCCGAGAGCAGCACGATGAGCGTCACGACGAGGACGAGGACGCCTTGCGTGGAGGGGCTCAATGCACTCTCCCTTCGCTTATGCCGAACGGCGGCTCACGCCCGGTGAGCAGGTTGTACAGATCGACGACGTACTGAAGCGTCAGTATCCCCAGCCCGACCGGCATCGAAGCGTAGGGGATCCACAGCCGCACGCGCCACATCGTGTTCGAGAGCCAGTTGTCGTTCCAGGCCTGGAGCCAGTACTGCGTCGTGAGCACCACCATGACGATGCAGAAGGCCAGCGCCATGAGCATCGAGGCGAGCGCGAGCCGGAAGCGCGCGCGGGGACCGAGGTAATGCGGCAGGACGTCGACGTTGACGTGCCCGCGCGTCAGCAGCACGAAGGGGCTGCCGATGAACGTCGCGGCGACCAGGCTGTAGGTGACGAAGTCGGTCTGCCAGATGGTGTTCTCGTTGAGCACAAAGCGCACGAACACCATCTCGCACACGACCACGACGCCGAGCGCGATCAGCGCGGCCGCGAAATAGCCGCAGTACCGCGAGATCAGCCTGACGATACGGATGAAAATATCCACCGATTGCCGGCGCGGGGCCGGTCGCGAAACAGGTTGAGGGATCGGCGGGCGGCACGCGCCGCCCGCCGGGCGAATGGAACGTCGGCGATTATTTGACGCTCATCGCCTCGTCGATCAGCTTCTTGCCGTCGGGAACGTCCTTGGCGAATTCAACATAGGAGCTTTTCCTCGCCACGGCGATCCACTTGTCGAACTCGGCATTGCTTAGGGTCCTGATCTCGACGCCGTGGTCCTTGTACGCCTTGATGGTGGCGGCATCGACGGACTCCGCCTTGTCCTCGTAGTACTTCTGCGCCTTCCTGCCGGCTTCGAGCAGCACCTGCTGCTGCTTCTTGTCGAGCTTCTCGAAGGTCTTCTTCGACATGAGCAGCGGCTCGTACATCATCCACAGCGCGTTGCTGCCGGGAACGGTCAGGCACTTCGCCTGCTCATAGAGCCGGAAGGACAGGAAGCTCCCCATGCTGGTGTCGGTCGCCTCGGCGACTCCGGTCTGGAACGCGTTGTAGATCTCGTTGGAAGGCACCGAAACGATCGAGGCGCCCGCGTTCTGCCACATCTGCGCGAAGGTCGGGCCCGCGGCGCGGAACTTCAGCCCCTTCACGTCGTCCGGACTGACGATGCAGCCGCGCTTGGACGCCATGCCGCCTCCGAACCAGGCATCCGACAGGACCATGACGCCGTGCTTCTCGATCGAGGCGCGCACGTCCGTCATGAACTTCGACTTGTTGATGCGCTTGGCGCGGTCGTAGCTGCGGATCAGCCCCGGCATCAGCGTCGCGCTGAAGTCGCGCACCTGGCCGCTCGCGTAGTCGAGCGGAAACAGGGTGATGTCGAGCTGCCCGTTCACCATCGCGTTCCATTGCTGCTCGGGCTTGAACAGCGAAGCGCCCGGATAGACCTGGATGTCCAGGTCCACGTTCGCTGCCTTCGCCTCCTTCGCGATCATCTGCACCATGTCGTCGCGAACGTCGCCCTTCCCGCCCGGAAACTGGTGCGATGCGCGCAATACCGTCGGCGCCGCGACCGCCGATCCGGCGAACAGGGCGGCCGCCAGACTTGCCGCGATTCCACTACGTTTGAATCTCCTCATGTCATCTCCTCCAGAATTGTCGGTTTTCCCTGCGGTCCCGGTATTCCGGGTACCGTCCATTGCCTGGCCGCTCAGTCAGTCACCCATCGGCGCACGGATCTCCGCAGTGACTCTCAACTCGTTCTTGACCGCCATCACGCCCGCAACGGACATGGCCACCCGCGCGGCGCTGCTCGATTCCTCGCGCGTCGCGACGATGCCGCGCATGCGCACCTGGGCGCCGTCGGAATCGACCGCGAACGTGAGGCCCCGGGTCGCCGGATCGGCGCGCAGGGCCGCCCTGACGTTGGCCTGCAGGGCGAGATCGGACAAGGCCTTGTGGGATTCGTCGGTTTCGCGGAACTCGGGCTGCCTGGATATCTGGATGATCTCGTCGGCGCACTGCTCGACGCTCATGCGCTCCGTGTTGAGCGACAGGTCGTAGCCTTCCGGGTCCTGCCAGTCGATGCCGAAGTGGCGCTTGGCGATCGCGCCCTGCGCCTCGTCGCTGTTGCGTATCTCAGCGGCGACCGCGTCGCGGTCGCCGCTGTCCAGCCTCGACATCATGCGCTTTACGCGCAGCTCGAACGGCGCGCAGATGCGGATGCAGATCGCGTGCTTCACCGGCCGCAGCAGGTGCGCCGCGCCCCAGCCGCGCATCACCGCGCCCCGGCTCGCGACCTGCAGCATTTCGTCCGCCGTGTAGATGGCCAGGCTGGTCTTGTCCGAGGTGAGCCGCTCGAACAGGTTCGCTTTTCCGCCCAGCAACCGTATGACGTGGCTCTTTCTCAACCGCATCTTGTCGGCGAGATGGTTGATCATTTCGTGGTAGACCAGCGGCACCTTCAGTTCGGATTCGAGAATGCGGGCCACGTCCATTCCCAGCGACCCCATTTCGCGCGTCATAGCGATCAGCGGCATCTGACCCCCCGTGCATCCCGGCAGAAAGGAGAGTGTAGACGCTCCCCCCGGGGAGCCGCAATTGACCTAGATCAGGTCCGGGACTCGGAAACGGCGGCGCAGGGATTGCAATGCAGCATGCCGTCATCCCGAGCGATAGCGAGGGATCTCCTCTGGCAC
>JBGQKQ010000139.1:0-7822 GCA_041499655.1 Gammaproteobacteria bacterium | reverse complement strand
CGCAACTTGAATCTCTGTATTTTTCCCGTCGCCGTCTTCGGCAGCTCGGGGAGAAACTCTATCCAGCGCGGGTACTTGTAGGGCGCGAGCTTGTCCTTCACGTGCTGCTGCAACGCCGCCTTGAGCGCGTCGTTCCCCGAGTTGCCCGGCTTGAGCACCACAAACGCCTTGGGCTTGACGAGCTTGTTCTCGTCTTCGGCGCCGACCACGGCCGCTTCGAGCACCGCTTCATGTCCGACGAGCGCAGCCTCGACTTCCGCCGGCGACACGTAGATTCCCGACACCTTCAGCATGTCGTCCGAGCGACCCCCGTATACGTAGTAGCCGTCCCTGTCCTGGGTGTATTTGTCGCCGCTCCTGGTCCAGGCCCCGTTGAAGGTGTTGCGGCTCTTCTCGCGGCTGTTCCAGTAGTAGGCCGCGCTGGTGGGCCCGCTGATCTGCAGCTCGCCCATCTCGCCCGCCTTGACCGGTTCGCCGCGCTCATCGACCACGCGCAGCTCGTATCCTGGAACCGGCTTCCCCGTCGTGCCGTAGCGCATGTCGTCCGGCCGGTTGGACAGAAAGATGTGCAGCATCTCGGTCGACCCGATCCCGTCGAGGATCTCCACGCCCGTTCTTTCCTTCCAGGTTTTCGCGATCTGCGCCGGCATCGCCTCACCCGCGGATACGCATTGCCGCAGCGCCAGCGCGTCCCTCCCCGGGAAATCGGGACTCGCCAGCATCGCGGCGTAGAGGGTCGGCACGCCGAAGAAAAGCGTGGGCTTCTTCTCTTTCAGCCTCTTGAAGACGGCAGCGGGCGTCGGCCGCTCGGCCATCAGCACCGCCGTAGCGCCGACGGCCAGCGTGAAGGAAAGCGCGTTGCCGAGGCCGTACGCGAAGAAGAGTTTCGCGGCCGAGAAGACCACGTCGCTTTCCTTATAACCGAGGACACCGCGCGCGTAGAGCTCCGCAGTCAGGATCATGCTCGAATGCACGTGCACCGTGCCTTTCGGCATCCCGGTCGAGCCCGAGGAATACAGCCAGAAGCAGGCGTCGTCGCAAATGGTCGGGGCTGGCGCGAAATCCGGCGCCCCTTTTGCGAGCACATCCTTGTACGCGATGTGCCCCGAAGCGTTGCCGGAGACGATGATGTGCTTGAGGAAAGGCAGTTTGCCGATCACGCTCGCGAACTGCGGCAGCAACGCCTCGGACACGATCAATGCCTTCGCGCGACTGTCCGCGAGCATGTACTCGTAGTCCTTGGGCGTGAGCAGCGTGTTGACCGCAACCGGGACGATCCCAGCCTTGATGGCTCCGAGAAACGCCGTGGGGAAGTCGATCGTGTCGGTGAGAGCGAGGAGCACCCGGTGCTCCATCTCGATGCCCATCGCCCGGAGGCCCGAGCCGAAGCGGTTGACCCGCTCGGCGAGCTGCCCGAACGTGTACTGCCCGGCATCGTCGATGTAGGCGATCCTCGCAGCGCGGCCCGCGGCGAGGTTGCGCTCGATCAGGTCGTAGGCAGCGTTGTAGTCACGCGGAATCCTGACGCTGGGTGGGCTGACCGAATGATCGGCGCTGCTGCGGGACGGCACGGCCGCCTCCTGTTGTTGGGATTTTTGTGCATTGTTCGCTCCATCGCACCGAGCGTCAAGACGACGGGAATCTAGTAACCTATCGCCGCTCCATCGCTCCTCGGGTCGGCCCCGCCGATGCGCACGCCCGACAGCGGGTCGATCGTGATGCCATGGGCGTGTCCGGCAAGCTCGCACCAGTCCGGCCATCGGTTCACCGCGTGCCCGCGGCGCCCGAGCTCCGTGACGGTCGCCTCCGGGAATCGCCCTTCCATGTTGAGCAGGTCGCGCGGATCACCGATGTTGAAGCGCCCCGACAGCCAGCGCGGCATTTCCAGCGCCTGCTGGATGTCCAGTCCGAAATCGACGAGCCCGACGTAGCTCTGCAGGTGGATTTGCGGCTGCCCGTCCGCTCCCATGCAACCGAGTACCTGCCGGAGGCGGCCTTCCTTCAAGGCCATCGACGCGATCAGCGTATGCATGGGACGCTTGCCCGGCTCGAGGCGGTTGGGATGCTGCGGATCGAGCGAGAAGTACGCCGAGCGGTTCTGCAACACGATACCCGTGTCGCCGGCGACCACGCCCGAGCCGAAGGTGAAGTACAGGCTCTGGATCAGGGCCGCGGCGTTGCCCTCGGCGTCGACCGCGCAGACGAACACGGTGTCGCCGGCGAGCGTGCCGTGCGAAGGAACCAGGTCCCAGGGGAGCGCGCGGTCTCCGCGCATCAGCCGCCTTCGCTCCGCGGAGTAGTCTTTCGAAATCAGCTTCTCCACCGGCACCGGCTGGAATCCGGGGTCGGCGAGCAGGCGGTCGCGGTCGTGATAGGCAATCTGCTTCGCCTGCACCAGCAAGTGCGCGAGCTCGGGCCCGAGCGGATCCATTCTGCCGATCTCGGTGGTTTCGACCAGATTCAGCATCTCGATCACGGTAAACCCTTGCGTCGGCGGCGGCGTCTCGAGAACCTCGATGCCGCGGTACGTGCCGGACAACGGCTCGCCCCAGCTCGCATGCTGCGCGGCCAAATCCACCTCGTCGAAAAATCCCCCGCCCGCGCGCGAGAAAGCCGCGAGCGCGCGCGCCGTTTCGCCGCCGTAAAAGCCCTCGCGGCCGCCTTGCGCGATCCGCTCCAGCACGAGCGCGAGCCCGCGGTTCACGAGCTTGTCACCGGCACGCGGCACCGCGCCACCCGGGGCGAAGATTGCGAGAGCACCGGCGTTCAGCGAGCCGTCCGAGGCGTGCAGCTCGATGGCGCGCGCCAGGCGTCCGGTGACCGGAAACCCCTCTCGCGCATAGCCGATCGCGGCGGCGAGGTCGCGGGAGAGCGGCAGCCTGCCGTATTCCTCGTGCGCAGTGCACCAGCTGGCGACCGCGCCGGGCGTCGTCAGCGTGGCAGGGAGAAAGCCGCGCAACGGAACTTCTTTCATGCCACGCGCACGGAACCAGTCGATACCTGCGCCGCGTGCCGCGCGTCCGCCGCCGTTCAGGTACCGGACGCGACGCGTGCGCGCTTCGTAGACAAGCCAGAACGCGTCACCGCCGACGCTCGTCATGTGGGGGTAGAGCACCGACAGGGCGGCGCCCGTCGCGACAGCCGCGTCCACGGCCGAGCCTCCGGCTCGCAGCGCGTCGACGCCCGCCGCCGAGGCGAGCGAGTGGGGCGAGGCGACCATGCCGTTCGGCGCCATGGTCGCCGGGCGTCCGGTGGTGATGGGAAACATGCGCACTGCACTCTAGTGCATCTTCGCGCCGGCCGCTGATGTTCAAGACTCCGCGTGCTTCGGTTATTCTAGCGACAGGAAAAAACCGGAGTCCGGCATGAAGACCTTGCGCAGTTACCTGAGCGGCCGCTGGAGCGAAGGATCGGGCACACCGCAGACACTCGTCAATCCGGCGACCGAGGAACCGCTGGGACAGGTCTCGAGTGACGGCCTCGACCTCGCAGCCGCGCTCGACCACGCCCGCAGGCAAGGCGGCCCGGCCTTGCGCGCCCTGTCCTTCGCCGAGCGCGGCGCCCTGCTCAAGGAGATGGCGAAAGCAATCCAGGCCCACCGCGACGAGCTGCTCGACCTCGCAGTCGCGAACGGCGGCAACACGCGTTCGGATGCGAAGTTCGACATCGACGGCGCGATCTTCACGCTGCAGACCTACGCCGAGCTGGGCGAGAAGCTGGGCGCTGCGAAGCTCCTGGTGGACGGCGAAGGGATACAGCTGGGGCGCTCACCGCGGTTCCACGGCCAGCATGTGTGCGTGCCCCGGCACGGCGTTGCCGTGCATATCAACGCGTTCAACTTCCCCGCCTGGGGACTGGCGGAGAAAGCCGCGTCGGCGCTGCTCGCAGGAATGCCTGTGCTCTCCAAGCCGGCAACCAGCTCGGCGATGGTCGCGCACCGCGTCATGGAGATCCTCGTCGAGAGGAAGGTCCTGCCCGAGGGCGCGCTGTCGCTCCTCGTCGGGCCGCCGCGCGACTTACCCGCGCTGCTCGGCAGCCAGGACGTGCTCGCGTTCACCGGTTCGGGCGACACCGGCATGCGCATCCGCGCGCTCCCCAACATCATCAGGGAATCCGTGCGTGTCAACGTCGAGGCGGACAGCCTGAACGCAGCGGTTCTCGGGCCCGACGCCGAGCCCGGCAGCGACATGTACGAGACCTTCCTCAAGGACGTGCTGCGCGACATGACGCAGAAGGCCGGTCAGAAATGCACCGCGATCCGGCGCGTGCTGGTGTCCGAGGGCCACGCCGCGACGGTCCGCGACGACCTCGCCGAAGGCCTGAAAGGCGTGCGCGTCGGCAACCCCGCGCAGGAGGAAACGCGCATGGGACCGCTGGCTACGGGCAGCCAGCTCGCCGACGTGCGCGAAGGCGTCGCCAAGCTCGCCAGCGAAGGCAAGTCGGCCTTCGGCAGCGCTGCGTCGCTTGCGGGCAAGGGCTTCTTCATCTCCCCGGTGCTGATGGAATTCGCAAAAGACGCGCTCGCTGCTTCGGTGCATGTGCGCGAAGTGTTCGGCCCCGTCGCCTCGCTGCTGCCCTACTCGGGGAAAGGCGCGGATGCGGCGGCAATCGTTGCGCGCGGCAACGGCGGCCTGGTGTCCTCCGTGTACTCGGAGGACACGGGCTTCCTGGAGGAGATCGTCGCGGGCATCGCTCCTTATCACGGGCGAATCTTTCTCGGGCACCCGAAGATAGAAATGTCGCCGGGGCCGGGAACCGTGCTGCCGCAACTCATGCACGGCGGCCCGGGGCGCGCCGGCGGCGGCGAAGAGCTGGGCGGGACACGCGGCCTGGCGCTCTATGTACAGCGGGTGGCGCTCGAAGGCTCCCGGCCGGTGATCCAGAAGCTGGTCGGGATACCGCCGTCCTAAAGCGCGTGCCGCGCTATGCGCAGGCGTGTCGCGCTCATGTCGTCACCCCGGATCTCGCGCAGCGCGTAGCCGACGAATTCCGCCACCACGGCTTTCCTCCAATAGAGATCCAGGTCGGTATTGTCCATCGGCTTCGCCGCCGACGCGACTTTGATGCCGGCTTCCGCGATGGCGTCATCGCTGAGCTTCTTGCCGATCAGAAGCTCGCCGCCCTTCGTCAGGAAAGGCCGCGAGGACACCGCGCCGAGCGCGATGCGGGCCTCCTCAACCGTGCCGCCGCGCGCGGTCTTCACCGCCGCCGCGACGCCCAGCACCGGGAAGTCGAACGCCCCGCGCCGGCGCAGCTTCCAGTAGCTGCTCTTCCAGCCCGAGGGCGAAGGCAGCTTCACCTCAGTGAGGATCTCGTCAGGCCGGCGCGCGATGTAGTCGATGCCGTCGTTCTTATAGAGGTCGGCGAGCGCCACGTCGCGCTCGCCTTGGGCGGAAACCAGGCGCACGCTCGCGCCCAGCGATATCAGTGCTGGCGCGCAGTCGGTCGAAGATGTCGCGACGCAGCGCTTGCTCGCCGTTGCGACCCAGCAGATCTCACCGTCCTTCTTCAGGCAAAAATCGATCGCCTTGCGCCATTCGTAGTTCTGGTTGTAGTAGTTGCAACGCGTATCCAGGCACAGGTTCCCGCCCAGCGTGCCCATGTTGCGCAGGTGCACGGTCGCGACCTGTGCCGCGGCCTGCCACAAGCCGGCGTATTTTTCCCGCACCGCGGCGTTGGCAACAACTTCGTTCAGCGTGAGGCCAGCGCCCAGCACAGCGCCGGAGCCGTTCGCGACTTTTTTCAGCGTTTCGATGCGGCCGAGCGAGATGAGGGTCGCCGGCGTCTGGTGGCGCCGCTTCATGTTGGGGAGCAGGTCGGTGCCGCCGGCGATCAGCATCGCGTGCGGACCCTCCGCGGCGAGAATCTTCGCCGCTTCGCCGATACTCGTCGGCGATCGAAACCCGAACCAGGGCAGCCGCATCATGCTACGGCTTCCTTCTTCGTAGGCACGCGCCGCGGCGTGTCGATCGAATTGCCGTCGCCGCCTTCCCAGGGCGGAGGAACCTGCACGGGTTCGGGATAGGGGACGTCGGGAAAACGCTCCGGCCCGACCCGCGGATTCTCGCCCTTGGCCTTTTTCTCCAGCGCCGCGAGCACCTTGTCCGGCGTGATCGGCAGCTCGTCGATTCTCACTCCGACCGCGTCGTAGATGGCGTTCGCCACGGCGGGCATCACCGGGAGCAGCGGACCCTGCCCGGCTTCCTTCGCGCCGAACGGGCAATTCGGATCCGGGTCTTCGACCAGTTCGGTGAAGACCTCGGGCATGTCCAGGGATGTGAGACTCTTGTATTCGAGGAGCGACGGGATCTTGTGCACGAGCGCATTGGAGAGCTTCGGCGGCAGGCGCCGGAACACCTGTTCCTCCATCAGCGCCTCGCCCAGCGCCATGTAGACGCTGCCTTCGACCTGCCCGCGCGCGAGCACCGGGTTGATGGCACGGCCGATGTCATGCGCGATCCATACTCTGGGGACGCTGATCCATCCGGTCGCCTTGTCGACTTCGGCCTCGACCACGCAGGCCGTGTACGAGTACGCGGGCGAGGGCCCGACGCCCGCGCCCTTGTAACGCCCGGGCGCGCGCGGCGGCGTGTACGACCCGACCGAGCCGAGTGTGCCAAATTTTGTCTCTGCGAGCACGATCGCCTCGCGGAAGCTCATCAGCTTTCCGGGATCGTCGGCGCGGAACACGCGCCCGCGTGCGAAGCCGACGTTCTCGGGCAGAGTTTCCATGTGCTCCGCCGCGGCCTGTGCGATCAGCTCGCGCACGCGCTCGGCTGCCTGGATCGCGGCATTGCCCATCATGACCGTCACGCGGCTGGAATAGGAGCCGAGGTCGACCGGTGTGATGCCGGTGTCGCCTGTGACCACGCGAACGTCGAAGGCGTCGATGCCAAGTACCTCGGCGACGATCGCCGCGAGCACGTCGTCCGAGCCCTGCCCGATCTCGGTCGCTCCGCAGAACACCGTGACCTGGCCGCTGCGGTCGAGCAGCAGCTGCACGCCAGACTGCGGCATCTTGTTCCAGTAGATCGGCAGCCCTGCGCCGCACAGGTACGCCCCGCAGGCGATGCCGACGCCACGGCCTTCGGGGAGCTTGCGATGCTTGTTCTTCCAGTCCGAGCTCGCCACGACCTTGCGGATGCATTCGGCGAGTCCGATCGAACCGATCCTCAGCCAGTTTGCGGTCAGCGTGTTGGGCTTCGCGGCGATGGAAAGGCGCAGTTCCGCGGGATCGAGCTGGAGCTTCTCCGCGATCTTGTCGAGCTGGATTTCCTGCCCGAAGCGCGGCTGCGGGGTGCCGTGCCCGCGCTTGGGTCCGCAGGGCGGCTTGTTCGTAAATACTCTCGCGGCGTCGAACTTGTAGCGCGGGATCTCGTAGGTCACGGTCTGCAGCACGCCCGTGTAGAAGGTACTCGCCGTGCCGTAGCTGCCGTAGGCGCCGCCGTCGAGCAGCGTCTGGGTGTGCATGCCGGTGATCTTCCCTTCCTTCGTGACCCCGGTGCGCATGCGCATGGTGACTGGATGGCGGCCGCGGTGCATGTAGAAAACCTCCTCGCGCGTGAGGCAGATCTTCACCGGCCGGCCGAGGAGGAGCGCGGCCTTCGACACCACGATCTCGTGGTTGTGCAGGTCGCACTTGCCGCCGAAGCCGCCCCCGTTCGGGCAGGCGATGACGCGCACGTGGGCCGGCGGGACCTGCAGCGCATTGGCGAGCGCGCGGTGGATGTAGTGCGGCACCTGGGTGGAGGACCACAGCGTGAGCTTGCCCTCACCGTCCACCGCGGCGACCGAGGCGTGCTGCTCGATCGGCAGGTGGGTG
>JBGQKQ010000138.1:0-7864 GCA_041499655.1 Gammaproteobacteria bacterium | reverse complement strand
CTTCGGCCGGCGCGGCGGCGCGCAGGACTTCGTACGCCAGGGCGTGGCGATCGCCAAGGCGATGGAAGGCACGCCGGTGAAGATGCTGTGGAGCCGCGAGGAGGACACGCAGCACGACTTCTACCGTCCCGCGAGCCTGATCCGCATGAAGGCGGCGCTCGACGACTCGGGCAATCCGCTCGCCTGGTATTCGCGGGTCGCGGCGACCTCGATCTTCTCGACCCTGGTGCGCCTGCCGCTGAAGCCGCCGTTTTCTCCCGTCGAGGGCGTCGATCCGCAGTCGGTCGCGTCGCTGCACGACCTGCCGCACGCGATTCCGAACGTGAAGATCGAGTATGCCCAGCGCAACGCCTTCGTCCCGGTCGGCTTCTGGCGCACCGTGGGGCATTCGCAGAATCCCTTCGTGCGCGAGTGCTTCATGGACGAGCTGGCGAGCGCCGCCGGCAAGGACCCGTTCGAGTACCGCCGCGCGCTGCTGGCGAAATCGCCCAGGGACCTCGGCATCCTGGAGGCGACCGCCAAGGCGGCCGGCTGGGGCAAGCCGCTGCCCGCCGGGGTGTTCCGCGGCATCGCCGAGACCGAAGGCTACGGCAGCTACACCTCGGCCGTCGCCGAGCTGTCGGTGGACAAGAACGGCGAGGTGAAGATCCACCGGCTCGTTCTCGGAATCGATCCGGGCTACGCGGTCAACCCGGACAACATCCTGGCGCAGCTGCAGGGCAGCGCGGTGTTCATGCTGACGGCGATGTTCTGGGGCGAGATCACCATCCGCGAGGGACGCGTCGAGCAGTCGAACTTCCACGACTACCGCATGATGCGCCTGCGCGAGATGCCCAAGGTCGAGGTGGTGCTCGCGCCCACCGGCGGCTTCTGGGGCGGGGTCGGCGAGCCCGGCCAGGCCTCGATCGCGCCCGCGGTATGCAACGCGATCTTCGCCGCGACCGGCAAGCGCATCCGCTCGCTGCCCCTGAAGAACCACGGGCTCACGCTGGCGTAGACGGTGAGACTGCTGGCCGGAGTGGCCGCGGCGTGCGTCGCCGCGGCCACGTTTGCGCAGAACTTCGAGGCCGTGGGCGACGCCATCCCGCGGCCGCTCACCGCAGAACCCGGCGACGCCGCGCGCGGTCGAAGCATCGTGGTGAACCGCGATCAGGGAGGCTGCACGCTGTGTCATGAAGTCCCGGGCGAGACGCGCTTCGGCAACGTCGCGCCCACGCTGTCGGGCGTGGGCGCGCACCTCACGGCCGGCCAGCTGCGCCTTCGCGTCGCCGATTCGAGCCGCGTGAACCCCGCCACACCCATGCCCGCCTACTACCGCACCGAGGGCCTGGTCGAGGTCGCGGCCGCCTACCGCGGCAGGACGATCCTTTCGGCGCAGCAGGTCGAGGACGTCGTCGCCTTTCTCGCGACCCTGAAGGAGCCGGAGTGAAGCGGCGCGATTTCCTCGCCGGGCTCGCCGGAGGGCTTGCGCTTCCTGGGCTCGCCTTCGCCGCCGACGACTGGCTCGACCCGCTCGCCGCCGCGATCGCCAAAGGGGCGCCGGTGCGCAAGGGAAGGGTGAGAGTCGAGCTGCCGCAGCTCGCCGACAACGGCAACTCGGTCCCGATCCGGATCACGGTCGAGAGCCCCATGAGCGAGGCCGATCACGTGAAGAGCATTCACCTGTACTCGGAGCGAAACCCGGTTTCGAACATGGCCAACTTCTATCTCGGTCCGCGCGCGGGCAAGGCCGAGATCAACTCGCGCGTGCGGCTGGCGGGCAGCCAGAGAGTGACCGCGGTAGCGGCGCTCTCCGACGGCACGTTCTGGTACGACGTCGCCGCGATCGTCGTTACGCTGTCGGCTTGCCTGGACGAAAGCTGAAATGACCGCGCGCATCCAGGTTCCTGCAAAGGTGATGCGCGGCGAGATCGTCGAGGTCCGCGTGCTGATCCAGCACCCGATGGAGACCGGCTACCGCCACGACGACGTCGGCCACCTGATCAAGCGCAACGTCATCAACGTGCTCTCGTGCCGCTACAACGGCGTGGAGGTGTTTCGCGCGGACCTCTCCTCGGGCATCGCGGCCAATCCCTACGTCCAGTTCTACACCGTCGCCGACCAGAGCGGGGAACTCGAGTTCACCTGGATCGACGACGAAGGCAAGCAGGGCTCGGAGCGGCAATCGATCCAGGTCACATGAGCCGCGCCTTACCGGCGGTTGCTCTCTTGTTTTTCGCCGCTGCGGCACTCGCGCAGGAGCGCGCTATCCCGCTCTCCGAGGTGAAATCGGGTTCGGCGTTCCTCGGCGCGGACCTGCTTTCCCTGCAGAAGGACGAATTCGCCAACCCCGGCATGCTGTGGGTGGAGCGCGGGGAAAAGCTGTGGCGCCAAGCCACGGGGAAGAGGAATCTGTCCTGCGCGAGCTGCCACGAGGACGCCAAATCGACCATGCGCGGCATCGCGGCGCGCTATCCAAGGATCGATGCCGAGAGCGGCAAGCTCCTCAATCTCGAAGGACGCGTCAACCTGTGCCGCGGCAGGCGCATGGGCGCCGAGCTTCTGCGCTACGAATCCGAGGACATGCTCGCCATCACCGCCTACCTCGCGCGCCAGTCGCAAGGGGTGCCGGTCGAGGCGAGCATCGCGGGCCCGGCGCGAGCGCACTTCGACGCGGGCGAAGCGGCGTACCGCCTGCGCCGCGGGCAGATGAACCTGTCGTGCGCGCATTGCCACGAGGCGAACTGGGGGAAGCGCCTGCTCTCCGAGACCATCAGCCAGGGCCAGCCCAACGCCTATCCGGCGTACCGCATGGAGTGGCAGACCATGGGATCGCTCGAGCGCCGGCTGCGCGCCTGCCTCTCGGGAATACGCGCGGAGATGCTGCCCTACGGATCGCCCGAGTACCTCGACCTCGAGCTGTACCTCGCGTGGCGCGCGCAGGGACTGCCGGTCGAGACGCCGGGGGTGCGGCGCTGAAATACGCTTCGGCGACGGACTCGGCTAGAATTCCCCGACCAGAAGAACGCCGGGGGGAAAACATGTCCGCAGGCCACGCCGGTCACGTCGACCCGGCCAACAAGAAAGTCGCGTTGCTCATCGCGGTGCTCGCGCTGGTGCTCGCTTTTTCCGAGACGCTCGGCAAGGCGGCGCAGACGAGCGCGCTCGCCAATCACATCGAAGCGTCGAATCTCTGGAGTTTCTTCCAGGCGAAGACCCTCCGCCAGACGACGATCCGCACCGCGGCCGAGGAGATGGAGGCGCAGTTCGGGCCGAAGGCGCCGGAGGCGGTGAGGAGGCAGATCGACGCCTGGAAGAAGACCGCGGAGCGCTACCAGTCGGAGCCCGAGACCGGCGAGGGCCGGAAGGAATTGATGGCGAGGGCGAAGGAAGGCGAGGCGAAGCGCGACCGGGCAACGGCTGCGTACCACAACTACGAAGTCGCCTCGGCCGCGGTGCAGATCGCGATCGTGCTCGCTTCCGCGGAAATCATCACCGGCGTCGCGGCCCTGCTGTGGATCGCCTATGCGCTCGGCGCGATCGGCGTCTTCTTCAGCTTGATCGGCCTGCTCTGGCCGACCGCGGTGCATCTGTTCTAGTTTCCAGGCCAACCCGTTGAGCTCCGCGCGCAAACCGCCGCGAGACACGCCGTCCGCCGCGCGTGCCGGGTCTGGCGGCGCCCACGCGTCGGGCGTGAGCGTCGCCATGCTGCGCGAGATCCAGGCACTGCAGGGAACCGGCGATGAGATCCTCGATGCTCTCGCGCCTCGCGTCCGGCTGCTGCAGCTCGAAGCGGGTCAGTGCCTGCTCCGGCGGGGTGAGCCGAATCTGCGCGCCTACCTCGTCGTCTCGGGCGTCCTGCGCGTGGAACTGGATGACGGAAGCTCGCCGCTCGCGTACATCAACCCGGGCGAAACCGTCGGCGAACTGTCGCTGCTCGCGGGCAGCTCCACGACTGCGACGGTCGCGGCGGAAGAACCGGCCCGGCTCCTCGAGCTAAACGAGGAGACCTTCTGGTGGCTTGCCGAGTCGTCACACGAGTTCGCCGTCGGCTTGCTCATCCGCCTGGCGAAGCGGATGCGCTCGAACAACGACGCGGTGCAAGTGAACATCGCCCTGCGCCGGCAATTCGAGCAGGCGGCCCTCAGCGACGCTCTTACCGGCTTCCGCAACCGGCGCTGGCTCGACCAGACGCTGCCTCGCATCATCCAGCGCCAGCTCCACGCGTCGGAGCCGCTGTGCCTCGCCATGATGGACATCGACCATTTCAAGCGCGTCAACGACGCCTTCGGGCACGCCGCGGGAGACGCGGTGCTGGTACAGGTCGGACACCTGGTGCGCGGCAACCTGAGGCCCGCCGACTTCGCCGCCCGCATCGGCGGCGAGGAGTTCGCGCTGGTCCTCCCCCAGACCTCGCTGAAGGGCGCGATCATCGCGATCGAGCGGGTACGCGAGGCCATCGCCGGCACGGCGTTCGATCACGATGGACGCGCGCTGCCGCAGGTGACCGTTTCGCTCGGGCTGGTCGAGCTGGAACCGGGCGTGGATTCGGAGCAGCTGCTCGCCCGGGCGGACGTGGCGCTCTACGCGGCCAAGCGATCCGGCCGCAATCGCACCGAGTGGCCGGGGCGGCGCGCGCGTCCCGGGAAGACTAGGCGAACGCCTCCGCGACGAGGCGATAGGAAGCGCGCCGGCTCTCGGGGTCGCCGGTGATGGTGACCGCCATCAGCTCGTCGGCTTCGAACTTCTCCCTGAGCTTGAGCAGCTTCTCCCGGACCTCGCCGGGATCGCCGTGCACCAGGCGCGCCCGCTGCTGCTCGACGTACGCGTGCTCCTCCCGCGAATAACGGTACGCCAGCGCCTCCTCTACGCTCGGCACGGGCGCATCGATGCCTTTCGCCATGTGCAGGCGCCGCAGGTCCACGCTCGCCGCGAGGCGTTCGGCTTCGGCCTTCGTCTTCGCGCAGATCACGAACGCGCAGACGAGGGACCGCGGCCGTGGCTCGCGCTCGGTGGGCTCGTAGTGCTGGCGGTACGCGCGCGACACGACGTCGCCCCCGAAGGCGGTGATGAAGTGCGCGAAGGCGAAGCGCAGGCCGAGCTGCGCGGCGAGCGCGCCGCCGTAGTCCGAGGAGCCGAGCAGCCAGATCTCGGGCGAGGTGGCGCCGGCGGGCTGCGCCCTGACCTTGGCGTAGGGATGCCCCGGCGGCAGCGTGCCGTCGAGAAATCCGATCAGGTCCTGCACCTGCTGCGGCATGCGCTCGGCACCCGGGTATTCGCCGTCCATCAGGGCGAGCGCGGTGCGCGGATCGCCGCCCGGCGCGCGGCCCAGGCCCAGATCGATCCGCCCGGGAAACAGGGCCTCGAGCATGCGGAACTGCTCCGCGATCTTCAGCGGGCTGTAGTAGGGCAGGAGCACGCCTCCGGTGCCGACGCGGATGCGCGAAGTCGCCGAGGCGACGCGCGCGACGAGGATCTCGGGGCTGGGATCGGCGAGCGCCGCGATGGCATGGTGCTCGGCGAGCCAGTAGCGGTGGTAGCCGAGCTCCTCGGCAAGGCGCGCCAGCTCGACGGTTTCGGCGATCGCCTCGGCGGGGCTGCGTCCGCTGGTGACGGGGGACTGGTCGAGCACCCCCAGAGGCACTCTCATCCGCTTAGTCGGAGAGCCACATGACTCCGCCGACCAGGAGGCTGAAAAAGACCGTGAGCCAGAAGATGCCGACGACGCGCTGCCTGTCGGTCGGCGTGAAGCCCTCTTTTTTCTTCTTCGCGAAACGGTACTCGATAAACATGAGCGCAACGCCGACGGCGAAGACGATCCCCATCCATTTGTAGACATCTCTCACGGCTCTTGCTCCACGGGGACCGAAGGCCGCAGTCTACCGGATTTGCATCGCCGCGGAATGTAAGGAAGAATGCTTCTCGCGCGACATAGCAGGAACATGAAGCCCCGGCACCTACTCGTCTTTGCTGCCCTCGCATTCGCGGGCTCCGCCCGCGCCGCCGATCCGGCCTGCTCCGCGTATACCGGGCCGCACACGACCGCGCTGGTCGAGCTGTACACCTCGGAAGGCTGCGATACCTGCCCGCCCGCCGACCACTGGCTTTCCTCGCTGTTTTCCCAGGGCTTCAGGCCCGACCAGGTCGTTCCGCTTTCGCTGCACGTCGACTACTGGGACTACGTCGGCTGGAAGGATCCGTACGCCAAGGGCGAGTTCTCCGTGAGGCAGCGCAAGCTGGCGGCGATGCGGCGCCCGGTGATCGTGTATACGCCGCAGGTGCTGCTGCAGGGGCAGGACTTTCGCCGCTGGTCGGGCGACGAATTCACCGAGCAGGTGGCGCGCATCAATTCCCGCGCCGCGCGCGCGAGGATCGCGCTCAGCATACGCGCGGTGGAGCCCAAGACGATCCGGGCGGACCTGTCGGCGATGCTGTTCGACCCGGCCGAGCAGAAGAACGCGGCCGTCTATCTGGCCGCCTACGAGAACCGGCTCGCGAGCGAGGTGAAAGCGGGCGAGAACCGCGGCAGACGGCTCGAGCACGACTTCGTGGTGCGCGAGTGGATCGGCCCCATTGCCTTCGGCGAAAACCTGAAGGTCGAGGAGAGCCGCGCCCTGCCGCTCATTTCCGGCGCCGACCCGAAGAACCTCGGCGTGGCCGCGTTCGTGCAGAACCGCTCGACCAGCGAAATTCTTCAGGCGCTGATGCTGCCCGCCTGCCCGGGCTCCTAGCCCGGTCGTCCCGGGCGGACGGGGCGCAGCCGCCCTCACGGCACTTGGGTTAGCATAGGCGCCACCCAACCCCGCTCCCGCTCCGTGGACATTTCCCTCGCCTGGCTGATCGCAGGTGTCGCTCTCATCGTCGCCGAACTGGTGACCGGGACGTTCTACTTGCTCGTTCTCGGCATCGCGGCGCTGGTCGGATCGGGGATCGGCTACGCGGGCGGCGCGCAGGTATGGCAGGCGGCCGGTGCGGCGATCGTCGCGATCGCGGGCTTCTTCTTCGTGCATCGCTACAAGCAGGCGATGATGCCCGGCGCCATGCGGGGGCTGGACGTCGGCCAGCCGGCCGTCTTCGAATCCTGGGTGAACAAGAGCGCGGGCCACGCGCGCGTGAAATACCGCGATGCGCTCTGGGACGCGCAGGTCTCGGGCGACGCTTCGGGCGACCCCGGCGAAATCCTCTACGTCGTCTCAGTCGATGGCAACACCCTCAAAGTTTCCAAGACCCGGCCCGCCTGATCTCGCGCAGGCGGCGGAAGAAATCTCACGCTCCATCGGAGGCAGCATGCTCTTCAAGATCATCGCAGTCATCATTGCCACGGTCCTCATCTACGGGTACGAGCCGATCCATGCGCTCTGGATCCCTTTCGCCATCATCGCGCTGGTGGTCGTGTTCGTGATCGAGGGCGTGCGCGTGGTGCCCCAGCAAAGCGCCTGGGTCGTCGAGCGGCTCGGCAAATTCAAGGAGACGCTGCAGCCGGGCCTGAACATCATCATCCCGTTCTTCGACCGCGTCGCGTACCGGCATTCGCTGAAGGAGGTGCCGGCCGACGTTCCCGAGCAGGTGTGCATCACCAAGGACAATACCCAGCTCGCGGTGGACGGCCTGATCTACTACCAGGTTACCGATCCGCGCCTCGCGTCCTACGGTACCTCCGACTACGTCACCGCGATCGTGCAGCTCGCGCAGACGACCTTGCGCTCCGAGGTCGGCAAGATGGAGCTCGACCAGTCGCTGCAAAGCCGCGACGTCATCAACCGTCAGATCGTCAACGTGCTCGACGAGGCCGGCCGCTCCTGGGGCGTGAAGGTGCTGCGCTACGAGGTGAAGAACCTCACCCCGCCCGAGACGATCCTGCGCGCGATGCAGGCGCAGATCACCG
>JBGQKQ010000137.1:0-7931 GCA_041499655.1 Gammaproteobacteria bacterium | reverse complement strand
TTTCTGACTTGGATTGAATCACTGCGGACATTCGTTCAGGCTCCTGTCTCAAATTGTCATTCCGAGGGCGCAGCCCGAGGAATCTCCCTACACTCGATGCTCTCTACGGTAGAGATCCCTCGCTGCGCTCGGGATGACATGCGCCACTGTCATCCCGAGGCAGAAAGCCGAGGGATCTCGGCACGGTTGGTTCAGATACTTCAAGCTCCCAATGTAACGAAATATCCCGGGTCGTAGCGGTCGCCCGCTCGCGCCCCCGGACGGAAAGCGGCAGAAAGCGTGTCGATCTCCTTCGGATCGAGCGCGAGATCGACCGCGGCGACGTTCTGCTCCAGCCACTTTTCTTGCTTCGTCCCCGGGATCGGGAACACGTCCTCGCCGCGCGACAGCAGCCAGGCGAGCGCGACCTGCGCGGTGGTGGCGCCGCGCGTCGCCGCGATCGTCTCGATGGTCTTCACCAGCTCGAGGTTCTTCTCGAAATTGCCCGGCCGGAAGCGCGGCTGCTTGCGGCGGATGTCGTGCTCCGCGATATCCTCGATCTTTTTGATGTTGCCGGTGAGCAGCCCGCGGCCCAGCGGCGAGTAGGCGACGAAGCCGATGCCCAGCTCGCGGCACGCCGGCAGGATTTTTTCTTCGACGTCGCGCGCCCACAGCGAATATTCCGTTTGCAACGCGGTGATCGGATGAATCTTGGACGCGCGGCGCAGCGAGCTCGGGCCGACTTCCGAAAGGCCGATATATCGCACCTTGCCGGCCTTGACCAGGCCCGCCATCGCCCCGACCGTGTCTTCGATGCGCACGTCCGGATCGATGCGGTGCAAGTAATAGAGATCGATCGTCGAGAGGCCGAGCTGCGCGAGGCTCGCGTCGCAGGCGCTGCGCACGTATTCGGGCGTGCCGTTGTAGGCCTTGCTGCCGTCGGGGTTGTCGATGTTGCCGAACTTGGAGCAGACGATGACCTTGTCGCGCCGCCCCTTCAGCGCGCGCCCGAGCATGCGCTCGTGGCGACCCTTCATGTAGCGGTCGGCGGTATCGAAGAGCGTCACGCCTAGGTCGATGGCGCGGTGCACGGTGTCGATCTGCACCTCGTCGTCGCGCTCGCCGAAGTTCGTGGTCGCGCTGCCGGCGCCGAGACCGATCGCCGAAACCGTCGGGCCGTTCTTTCCGAGCTTGCGGTATTTCATCCTAGTCCGTCACGTCGAGTCATTGTCATTCCGAGGGCCCCTCGACTCCGCTCGGGATAGACTCCGCCCGAGGAATCTCCTTACGCGTGGTATCGAACGTGCCGGTAGAGATCCCTCGCTGCGCTCGGGATGACAGGCGAGCTGTCATTCCGAGGGTCCCTCGACCCCGCTCGGGATAAATTCCACCCGAGGAATCTCCGTACGCTCGGTATCGAAACATTGTGCCAACAGAGATCCCTCGCGGAGTTCACCCTGAGCGAAGTCGAAGGGCTCGGGATGACAGCTTATCGAACCATGCATCGCTGAGATCGTTCCATTCTGGATTGGAAGAATTGATCAGGGACAGCTTCTTCGACCTGCGCCAACCCTTGAGCTGTTTCTCTCTCGCGATAGCCTCACGAATATCCGTGCCGGCCTCATAGTAAACGAGGCGAGTTAAATTGTACTTCGCCGTGAAGCCTTCGACGCATTTTGTCTTGTGTTCGTGCACGCGGCGAACCAGATCGTTGGTGACCCCGATATACAGGGTCCCGGACCGGTTCGTCATGATGTAGACGTAGTACTGCTTCGACATGCACCCTGAAACGAAGGCGAATGAGCTCCGTTGACGCGCCGTGCTGGTAGAGATCCCTCGGCCTCCGGCCTCGGGATGACACGCATCATCATCAGTCCGCCTTGATCCCCGCCGCCTGGATGACCGGCGTCCAGCGCGCGAGCTCGGTCTTCACCCACTCGCCCAGCTCCTCGGGCGTTCCGGGTGCGGCGGCCACGCCCTGCTTGAGGAAGGTCTCCTGCGTCTCCGGAGCGCGCAGGATGTCGCCGATCTCGCGGTTCAGCTTCGCGATGATGGGCTTCGGCGTCTTCGCCGGCGCGAACAGGCCGAACCAGAGCTTCGCGTCCATCCCGGGAATGCCCGCCTCGGCGGCGCTCGGGATCTCGGGCGCGCCCGCGAAGCGCGTGGTGCTCGACACCGCCAGCGCCTTGACCTTGCCCGCCTTGAGCTGGGCGTGCGCCGTGAGCGGCGACAGGAACGAGACCTGCACTTCGCCGGTCAGCATGGCGGTGAGCGCGTTGCCCGCGCTCTTGTAGGGAATGTGCTGCAGCGGGATCCCGGTGACCTTCTTCAGCAGCTCGCCCGCGAGGTGGCTGGTCGAGCCGTTGCCGGCGGAGGAATACGTGAGATCGCCCTTCTGCTTCGCGTAGGCGACGAATTCGAGGGCGTTGCTCACCGGCATCGCGGGCTGCACCACCAGCACCACCACGCCCTGTCCCACCATCGTGACCGGCTCGAAATCTCTCACCGGGTCATAGGGCAGGTTCTTTCCGTAGAGCGTCACCGCGCTCACCATCGGGCCGATGTGCCCCATCACCAGGTTGTAGCCGTCGGGGGGCGATTTCGCGACGATGTCGGTGGGAATCGTGCCGCCGGCGCCGGCGCGGCTGTCGACGATCACCGGCTGCCCCCAGCGTTCACCGAGCTTCTGCCCGACGTAGCGCGAAAGATAGTCCGCGGTGCTGCCGGTACCCTGGCCGAAGATGCGGATGGTTTTGTTGGGATACGTGGCCGCCGGATCCTGCGCGAGCGCCGGTGCGGCGAGGAAGAAGACGGCTGCAAGAAGAAGGAAGGTTCTCATGGCCTCGGTTGACTCATCTCAGTCCAGCTTCGCGCCGGCGGCTTTCACGATCTTCCCCCAGCGCGCGAGGTCGGTCTTGATCTCGGCGCCGAACTCCTCGGGCGTATTGCCGACCGGCTCGATGCCGTCGCGGTCCAGGCGTTCGAGGAAGTCCGGCCTGCGGATGACGGTGACCGAGTCGTCGTGGATCTTCTTCACGATTTCGCGCGGCGTCCCCGCCGGCGCCATGAAGCCGTACCAGGCGGTGATGTCGAAGCCGGGAAGCGTCTCGGCGATCGCCGGCACGTCCGGCAGGGCTTTGGCACGTCGTAGTCCCGTGACGCCGAGCGCCTTGAGCTTGCCGCTGTGGGTGAGCTGGATCGAGGCGGTGATGCCGCCGAAGATGAGCGGCACCTGGTTGGCGAGCACGTCTGCGATCCCCTGGCCGAATCCCTTGTAGGGCACGTGGATCATGTCCATGCCGCCCGCCATGGTGCGGATGTATTCCATCGCCAGGTGCTGCTGGCCGCCCGCGCCGGACGAGGCATAGCTGATCTTGCCGGGCTCGCGCTGGACGAGCGCGATCAGTTGCTTCACGTCGTTCGGCGGGAACGCCGGGTTCGCCAGGAGAACGAAGGGTCCCGCGGTGACGTTCACGATGGGAGCGAGGTCGCGTACCGGATCGTAGGGCAGCTTCGAGTAGAGGTGCGGCGCGATGGTGATGGTCGCGTCCGCCGCGAACAGCAGCGTATACCCGTCGGGCGGGGCTTTCGCGACGAAATCAGTGCCGATGGTCCCGCCCGCGCCGGCGCGGTTCTCGACCACGACCGACTGGTTCCACAGCTTCGAGAGCTCCGCGGACATGACGCGGCCATAGATGTCGGGCGTTCCGCCCGGCGGAAAGGTGACGATCACCCGCACGGGCTTGGACGGATAGCCTTGCGCCTGCGCGTGGCCCGCGACGGCGAGCGCCACGGCGACCGCGGCGAGCATTCTCGACAGCATCAGGATTCCTCCTCGAAGTCCCAAGTTTATCTCTTCGACAGCAGCTCGTGGCGCGCGCGGGCAAGAGCGCGCTCCTTGGCCGGCGCCAGCTCGGGAAACTCCAGGCCGAGCTCCTCCAGGGCGTCGACGATCGCCGCCGCGACCACCAGCCGCGTATACCACTTGTGGTCGGCGGGCACCACCAGCCACGGCGCGGATTCGCTGGCCGTCTCGCGCACCATGTCCTCGTAGGCGCGCATGTACTCGCCCCAGCTGGCGCGCTGGCGCACGTCGTTCGAGGAGAATTTCCAGTGCTTCTCCGGGTCGTCCAGCCGCTCGAGCAGGCGCCTTTTCTGCTCCTTCTTCGACACGTGCAGGAAGAACTTGCGGATGACCACGCCCGAGCGCGCGAGGTGGCGCTCGAAGGCGCGGATGTCCTGGTAGCGCTGCTCCCAGATCTTCTTCGTCACCAGGCTTCCGGGCAGGCCCTGCGCCTCGAGCAGATCCGGGTGCACGCGCACCGCCAGCACTTCCTCGTAGTAGGAGCGGTTGAAAATGCCGATGCGGCCGCGCTCGGGCAGCGAGCGCACGCAGCGCCACAGGTAGTCGTGGCTGAGCTCCTCGCGCGAAGGCGCCTTGAACGACACCACCTGGCAGCCCTGCGGGTTGACTCCGGACATCACGTGCTTGATCGCGCCGTCCTTGCCGGCGGCGTCCATCGCCTGGAAGATGAGAAGCAGCGACCATTGCCCTTGAGCGGCGAGCTTCTCCTGCAGGCGCGCCATGCGCTCGACGCCGCGCTTCAACAGCTCCTGCGCTTCCGCCCTGTTCTCGTCCTCCACCCCGCCGGTGTCCGCGGGGTCGATGCGCTTCAGGCGGAATTTCCCGGCGTCGCGGATGCAGTAGGGCGCGGCGAGCTTGCGCAGTGATTTGAGCGCGTGGTTTTTCTTCATGTCCCGCTCCCGGGCTCCGTGCTCATGCCGACGTCATGACAATAAAATTATTTCTCAGAATACTCAACATCAACGCCGGATATCGTCCAGCGCCGCGCGAAGAAGCCCGCGCAAGAAACTGAGCCGACGGCGGTTCGCATTGCGATGGAACCCTTTGCGCCGCTCCGTCGTGTACGTCTATTGGGGCGGAGAGTAAGTCCGCTCCTGCTGGGCATTGCCAACTCAAAATGCGGAGGACATACCATGCTGGGTCTCAGGAAGGCTTTATATTCGATCGGTCCGCTGTTCGCCACCGCGGTCGCGACGTCTGCGATGGCGCACGCTCCGTCCGGGGCGCTTTTCACCACGGTCGCCGACGGCAGCGAGGTCAACGCCAACATCTACGCTTCCAAGGACCTCGTGTACCTCGATGGCGGCCCGGGGCAGGGCGCGCCGCAGAGCGCCGCGGGGCTCAACGACGATACCTACGTGTTCCAGGTCACCGAGCCGAGCGGAAAGACCTTGCTTTCCCAGGACCCGGCGAAGTGCCGGCAGTTTGTCGTGTCGGGCGGGATCATCACGGCGGTGGTCGCCAGCGGGTGCCAGCACGTGACGGGCATCGACGTCGATCACAATGCCCTGACGGTGCAGCTTATGCCCTACGCCGACACGCCCAACCCTGGAGGGGAATACAAGGCCTGGGTCGTCCGCCTCGACGATTTCCTGGCCGGGTGTTCGGCGCTCGGCATCGCCAACGGGCTGAACGTCGTCGACTGCGGGCACAGCGCGGGGAACTTCCATGGCTTCATTCCTCGGCACACGAAGACCGACAACTACAAGGTGGGTAACACCAACAACCTCGAGATCGACACCCGGTTCATCGATAACGCGACCGGGCAGCTGATCGACGGCCTTCAGATCACCTGGACCGACACGCTGGGCTCGAGCAATACCAAGTATTCGTATACGAACGCCCAGGCCGGCATCAATCATATCGCCCATATCGAGGCGGTCGAAGCCGGGGTGCACGGCATCACGATCCTGGACCAGCCGGGCTGCAAGGTCACCAGCTACATCTGCTACGACACCAAGAACTACTGCAGCTCCGACCTGAAAGGGCCGGGGACGATCGATGTTCAGATCAAGCAGAACGAAACCATCTGGACGAAGTACCTGTACGTCTCCTGCGACACGGCGCCGTAAGCGCCTGCGGGCGGGGAAGGGGTAGGCCCTTCCCCGTTTTTCGCATGTCACTCTAGGCACCGCCTTCGCGGTGCTGGCGCAGGACTTTCACGAACTCGATCATCTCGCGAACGCGCCGCGGGAACAATATCAACAGCGAAGCCAGGTACGCGGCGATGCCCGCCGCGACCGCCGCGGCGGCGGCGAGCGGAACCGCGAGCTCCGCGGGCAGGAGAGCGCGGGTCGCGAGCACGGCGGCGGCCATCAGCACGCAGGCCGCGCTCGCCGGCGCGACCGCGGACAGCCACTCCCGCACGCCGCTGCCGATCGCCCGGAAGGCGAGCACCGCAGAGGGGATGTTCGCCACCGGATAGCCGATCGCCCACGCCCAGGCGATGCCCTCGAGCCCGAAGCGTGCGCCCAGGAGGAACGCCGCCGGAAGCGTGACGCCCGCCGCGATGCTGCACCACATGTTCTGCCGGAAGCGGCCGGTCCAGGTGAGGACCGGGCCGAACAGGATCTGGCTGGTGTAGTAGGCGGTGTAGATGCACAGGATCTGCAGCGGCAGGATCACGCCCTCCCACTGCGGCCCCAGCACGATGTGCACCACGTAGTCGGCGGTCAGGGCGAGCCCCACCGACAGCGGAAGGGAAAGGTAGGAAAGCAGCTCCGTCAGCACCAGGAAGTAGCGCTTCAGGGCGGCCGGATCCTGCTGCACCTCGGAGAAGATCCCGGGCACGACCCGGGTCACCGTGGACGCGATCTCCCCCGAGACCGCACCCGAGAGCGCGGTGGCGAACGAGTACGCGCCGAGCGCCTCCTTGCCGAGCAGCTTCCCCACCACGGTCTGGTCGGCGGTCGTGTAGGCGTAGTAGGCGATGCGCGAGGCGAGGACGCGCCAGCCCTGCAGCAGCGGACTCGCCAGGCGGGAGAGCTCGCGCGGCCAGGCGATCGCGTACGGATGCCAGGCGAAGAGCAGCAGCGTCGCGGCGAGCGCGCCGCACAAGGCCCCGCCCACGAGCGCCCAGACGCCCCAGCCGAGCAGCGCCCCCGCGACCAGGACGCCCTGCGTCACCGCGACCTGGAGGAACTGGATCCACGCGAGCCGCGCGAACTGCATCCTGCGCTGCAGCCCCGCACGCGACACGACCTGGAAGGCGTCGCCGATGCACAGCAGGCTCAGGCACATGAGCACGGGGGCGACGAGCGGCTCGCCGAAGAAAGCGGCGACCGGGTGCGCCAGCGCGACGAACAGCGCGCACAGCGAAGCGCCGATGCACAGGACCAGGCCCGCGAGCCGCGACTGCATCGTGCCCACGATGGTCCTGTCCTGGACCAGCACGGCGTCCAATCCGAAGTCCTCGACCATCCGCACCAGGCCGATCGCGAGCATCGCCATGGACACGATGCCGTAGTCGGCCGGCGCGAGAATGCGCGCCGCAAAGGCCGTCGCGATCCAGCTGAGGGCGTGCGCGGGCCAGCGCAGGACCGCGGTCCAGGCGATCCCGGTGACGAGCAGGTAATCGAGGCGCTTTCCGGGTGCGGGGTCGGCACCCGGCACGACGTTACTTGCGCAGCTTTCTGATCGCCGCCAGCTGGGCGGCCAGGGTCGCGAGCTCGGCCTCGACGGTGGCGACCTCGGCCTTGTCGGTCGCCCTGGCGCGCATTTCCTCGGCGCGCTTGATCGCCTCGCTGGCCTTGGCCTCGTCGAGGTCGCGGCCGCGGATCGCCGTGTCGGCGAGCACCGTCACCACCTGGGGCTGCACTTCGAGGATGCCGCCGGCGACGAACACCAGCTCCTCGGGCCCGCCGCCCGCCGGCTTGATCCGCACCGAGCCGGGCTTGATGCGGGTGATGAGCGGGGTGTGCCTGGGATAGATGCCCAGCTCGCCCGCCTCGCCGGGGAGGACGACGAACTCCGCCTCGCCGGAGTAGATGCTCTCTTCGGCGCTGACGACGTCAATGTGAATGGTGTTGGCCATTACTGCAGCGATTTCGCCTTCTCGAACGCTTCCTCGATCGCGCCGACCATGTAG
>JBGQKQ010000136.1:0-7932 GCA_041499655.1 Gammaproteobacteria bacterium | reverse complement strand
TTCAGCATGGTCTGCGGGCGGCGCGCCTCCCAGAACTGCATGAACCAGTTGTGATGGATGCCGGAGTCCAGCGAAATGATCGCGTCGTCGGGCAGCACCGCGCGGCAATCGGCCACGATGCGCTCGGGCCGGATCGGCGAGGCGTGGATCTCGAAATTCGGGCGGATGTGCTTCTCCCACTCGGCGCGCCACGCGGAGATCTCGACGTGCCATCCACGGAACTGCGATTCGCCGTCGATGCGGCGCGAAGACGCTTCGCCGAGCAGCTGCCGCAGGAAGGTGCGCGCGTCGGCGAGGATGCCGATATCCGGCGTGTAGTTCCTGCCGATCTCGGCGTGGTCGACGTCGGCGTGGACGAGCTTGGAGGCCGGAAAATTCCACGAGTAGCCCGGCATCCACGACGAGGAGGAGCGGTCGTCGGAGCGCGCGCCGATCGCGATCACCAGGTCTGCGTGCCGGCCCGCCTGGTTCGCGGGATAGGCGCCGTTGCGGCCGATGAAGCCGAGCGACAGGGGATCGCGCATGTCGAGACAGCCCATGCCGTTCGGCGAGCTGATCACCGGGATGCGGTACTTCCTCGCGAACTCGGTGAGCTCCTTGCCGGCTTCCGAGAGCGTCGCTCCGTGGCCGATGAAGACCACCGGGCGGCTCGAGGCCTGCAGCAGGTCGAGCGTGGCGCGCACGTCTTCCGCTGAAGCACCGCTCCTGCGCTCACCGAACCCATCCCAGGCCGGCTCGAGCGCAACCTCGGCCTCCTCCTGGAACAGGTTGAACGGCACGTCGAGATTCACCGGTCCCGGACGGCCGCTGGTCGCGGTGGTGATCGCCTGCCGCAGCGCAAGCGGCAGCATGTCGACGCGTGTCGGCTGGAAGCTGCGCTTCACCACCGGGCGGATCACGTTCGGAAAATCCGCCTGGTTGTGGCGGTTCAGCTCCTGGAACGGTCCGCGGTTGAACTGCGAGGTCGGCACGTTAGCCGTGATCGCGAGCAGCGCCGAGGAATCCGTCTGCGCCACCGCGAGCGCCATGATGAGGTTGGCCGAGCCGGGGCCCGTCGAGGTGAGCGTCGCCACGGGCTTGTGCTTCACGCGGAAATAGCCGTCCGCCATGTGCGCGGCGGTCTGCTCGTGCCGCGGCGACACGAGCTTCACACGGTCGCGCACCTCGTAGAGCGGATCGAGCAGTCCGACGTTGCCGTGGCCGCAGATACCGAACACGTAGGGGATCTTTTCGTTGACGAGGAACTCGGCGATCAGCTCGCCGCCCTTCTTCGTCATGCGCTTGCCGCTGGCGGCCGCGCCGACCACGGTTTCTTCCGTTGGTTTGTTCATGTCGTTATCTCATAGGGCCGTTTCAATCCTCGTATTGTGAAATATTTCGGGCCGGCCCGTAGGTACGAAAAAGTGCGCCTATTTGACAAGGCGCGGGTTTGTATTTAACCTCATAGTTAAATACATCGCAATGACCCCCGATCGCCTCAGCAGCACCTTCGCTGCTCTCGCCGACCCAACGCGCCGCGCGATCCTCGCTCGCCTCGCTTCGGGCGAAACCTCGGTGCTCAAGATCGCCGAACCCTTCGACATCAGCCTGCCCGCGGTGTCCAAGCACCTGAAGGTGCTCGAGCGCGCCGGGCTGATCGAGCGCGGCCGCGAGGCGCAGTGGCGCCCATGCCGGCTCCAGGCGACCCCGCTCAAGGACATCGCCGACTGGGTCGAGGTCTACCGGCGCCACTGGGAAGAGAGCTTCGACAGGCTGGAGCGCTACCTGAAGCAGCTGCAGCGCAAGAACAAGGAACCCAAGGAGAAGAGAGATGACCGTAAAAGGTGACCTGGCGACGCAGCGCAGCGAAAAGCTGATCGGAGACCGCGAGATCGCCGCGACGCGCGTCTTCGATGCACCACGGGAGCTGGTTTGGAAGGTATGGACCGATCCCGCGCACATCGCGAAATGGTGGGGACCGAACGGTTTCACCACGACCACCCACAGCATGGAATTGAAGCCCGGCGGCGTGTGGCGCTACGTCATGCACGGCCCGGACGGACGCGACTACCAGAACAAGGTCACCTACCTCGAGGTGGTCGAGCCCGAGCGCCTGGTGTACAACCTTGGTGGTCGCGAGGATGTCGAGCCGGTAAGCCACCACGTCACCGTGACCTTCGCCGACTTGGGTGGCAAAACCAGGATCGACATGCGCATGGTCTTCGCCTCGGCCGAGGCCCGCACCCTTGTCATCGAGACCTACGGCGCCTTCGAAGGCCTGAAGCAGCACCTCGGGCGCCTGGAAGTTTATCTGGCGAAGGCCTAGCCGTTTCAATCACTTAGGCGATCCCCAAAAAGAATCGGCGCCTTTGTCGATTTCGCTGCAACCCGTTCGTCGTAGAGTTGTGAGCAGGGCTTTTCTTGCTCCCGGCCCAAGGAGAAGACCATGCGATTCATGATGATCGTGAAGGCCACGAAGGACACGGAAAAGGGCGTGATGCCCACCGAGAAGCTGATCAACGAGATGCAGAAGTACCACGAGGAGCTGCAGAAGGCAGGCGTGCTGCTCGACGCGAGCGGTCTGAAGCCGAGCAAGAACGGCTGGCGCGTCAAGTACTCGGGCGCGAAGCGCACCGTGGTCGACGGACCCTTCACCGAGGCGAAGGAGCTCATCGCCGGATACACCATCATCCAGGTGAAGTCGCGCGAGGAAGCGATGGAGTGGGCGCGGCGTTTCCCGAACCCGTCGATCGACGGAGGCGAAGCCGAGATCGAGGTGCGGCCGTTCTACGAGCTCGAGGACTTCGGCGACAGCGAGGGAATCGAGCGCTTCCGCGAGATGGAAAAGCAGATGAAGAAGAAGTAAGGCATCCGGATCATGACTCTCGACAACCGCAAGCGCTGGCTCACCCTCATCGTCCTCTGCCTCGGCGAGCTGATGATCGTGCTCGACACCACCATCGTGGGCGTCGCCCTGCCCTCGATCCGCGAGGACCTGCGCTTCACCGAAGCCTCGCTCGTGTGGGTGGTGAACGCCTATATGCTCACCTACGGAGGCTTCCTGCTGCTCGGCGGGCGCTTGGGTGATCTCTACGGGCAGCGGCGCCTGTTCGTCGGCGGGACGCTTTTCTTCACGGCGGCGTCGCTGGTGTGCGGGTTCGCCAACTCGCAGTGGCTGCTGGTTGGCGCGCGCTTCGCCCAGGGGCTGGGCGGCGCGGTGGTGTCGTCGATCGCGCTCTCGCTCATCATGAAACTGTTCCAGGAACCCGCGGAGCGCGCCAAGGCGATGGGCGTCTACGGCTTCGTCTGCGCGGCGGGCGGATCGATCGGCGTACTGGTCGGCGGCCTGTTGACGAGCGGCCTGAACTGGCACTGGATCTTCCTCGTCAACCTGCCGATCGGAGCCGCGGTGTGCGCGTTCTGCATCGCGCTCCTGCCGGACGACCGCCCCCAAGGCGCCGGCCAGCGCCTGGACGTCGCCGGCGCGATCGTCATCACGCTCTCGCTGATGCTCGCGATATACGGGATCGTGAACGGCAACCAGGCCGGCTGGACTTCGACGCACACGCTCGGCTTCATCGGCGGAGGCGCTGCGCTCTTCGTCCTGTTCGTCTTCATCGAAACATTCGCCAAGGCACCGCTGATGCCGCTCGGCCTGTTCCGCTTCCGCAATCTGTCGAGCGCCGGCGTGATCGGCGCGCTGTGGTCCGCCGCGATGTTCGCCTGGTTCTTCATCTCGGCGCTGTACATGCAGCTCGTGCTCGGCTACAGCGCCATGCAGGTCGGCCTCGCCTTCCTGCCCGCCAACCTGATCATGGCGGCGTTCTCGCTCGGGCTCTCGGCCAGGATGGTGATGCGCTTCGGCAACCGCCTGCCGCTCGCCGTGGGGCTTGCATTCGCCGCAGGGGGCCTCGCGATCTTCGCCTTCTCGCCGGTCCAAGGAAATTTCTTCCTGCACGTCCTGCCCGCCATGACCATCCTCGGCGTCGGCTGCGGCATGGCGCTGAACCCCATACTGCTCGTCGCGATGAGCGAGGTCGCGCCGGCCGATTCGGGCCTCGCTTCGGGCGTGGTCAACACCGCATTCATGATGGGCGGGGCGCTGGGGCTCGCGGTGCTCGCGAGCCTCTCAGCCGCGCGCACGGAAAGCCTGCTCGCCGCGGGCAACGCGATGCCCGTCGCGCTCACCGGCGGCTATCGGCTCGCCTTCGTCTTCGGCGCGATCTTCGCCGGCGTTGCCGCCCTCCTCTCCGCTCTGCTGCTGCGCGCCGAGCGGCTAGCGCCTTCCTACAAAGGAGCCTGAGCCATGCAGAAGATCACCCCTTTCCTGTGGTTCGACACCCAGGCCGAGGAGGCGGCTAGGTTCTACGCCTCCATTTTCCAGAACTCGAAGATCCTGAACACGGCGCGCTACGGCGACGCCGGGCCCGGGCCCAAGGGCAGCGTGATGACGGTGGAGTTCGAGCTCGATGGCCAGCGCATGATCGCGCTGAACGGCGGGCCGGTGTTCAAGTTCACCGAGGCGATTTCGCTGGTCGTGGACTGCAAGAGCCAAAAGGAAGTGGACCACTACTGGAACAAGCTCCTGCAAGGCGGGAAGGAATCGCAGTGCGGCTGGCTCAAGGACAAGTACGGCCTGTCGTGGCAGATCGTCCCCACCGCCCTCGGCAAGCTGTTGAGCGACCCCGACGCGAAGAAGGCGAAGCGCGTCATGGAGGCCATGCTCAAGATGAAGAAGATCGACATCGCGGCCCTCGACGCGGCCGCCCAACAACCCTAACGAAGGAGACGATCATGGCTTACGTCGATGGAATCGTGGTGCCCGTTCCGAGGAAGAAGCTGGCGGCCTACCGGGCGATGGCACGCAGGTCGGGCAAGGTGTGGCGCGAGCACGGTGCGCTGGAATACAAGGAGTGCGTCGCCGACGACGTGAAGCCGGGCAAGCGCACCTCGTTCCCGAGGAGCGTCAAGCTCAAACCCGGCGAGACCGTCGTGTTCGCCTACATCGTGTACAAGTCGCGCGCGCACCGCGACCGCGTCATGGCCAAGGTCATGAAGGACAAGCGCCTGGCGGACATGATGGACGCGAAGAATCTCCCCTTCGACGGCAAGCGCATGTTCTGGGGCGGCTTCAAGGTTCTGGTCCGGGCCTGAAGGAGACTGCCATGCGATTCATGATGCTGATGATCCCCAAGGGTTACGAGAGCGCGAAACCCGGCGCGATGCCCGACCCCAAGGCAGTGGCCGCGATGATGAAATACAACGAGTCGCTGCAGAAGGCCGGCGTGCTGCTCGCGCTCGACGGCCTGCATCCGCCCTCGATGGGCGCGCGCGTGTCTTTCGCCGGGGGCAAGCCCAGGGTCACCGACGGGCCCTTCGCGGAAGCCAAGGAAGTACTCGGCGGGTACTGGATGATCCAGGTGAAATCGCGCGAAGAGGCGATCGAATGGGCGAAGCGCTGCCCCGGCTCGGACAACGAAGTGATCGAGATCCGCCAGGTGCAGGAGATGGCGGACTTCAGCGAGGAGATCCTGCCGACCAAGGCGCGCGAGCAATGGGACGAGCTTAAGAAGAAGGGCAAGTGACGCGGGAGCCCGCGTGACCTCGGCAACGCATGGCGCGATCGAAGCGGTCTGGCGCATCGAGTCGGCGAAGATCGTCGCCGGCCTCGCGCGCATGACGCGCGATGTCGGCCTCGCCGAGGAGATCGCGCAGGAGGCGTTGCTCACCGCGCTCGAGAAGTGGCCCGGGTCGGGCGTGCCGGACAATCCCGGCGCCTGGCTGATGGCCGCGGCGAAGAACCGCGCGCTCGATCACTTCCGTCACAGCAAGCTGATCGAGGCCAAGCACGAGGAGATCGGGCGCGAGGCCGAGGAGGGTTTCACCCCCGATTTCGACGCGTTCGAAAACGACATCGGCGATGACCTGCTGCGACTCATCTTCACCGCCTGCCACCCGGTGCTCTCGACCGAAGCGCGCACCGCGCTGACGCTGCGGCTCCTCGGCGGCCTGACCACCGACGAGATCGCGCGCGCGTTTCTGGTCTCCGAACCCACCGTCGCGCAGCGCATCGTGCGCGCGAAACGGACGCTCGCCGAGGCGCGCGTGCCCTTCGAGGTGCCGCGCGGAGACAAGCTCGCCGCGAGGCTGTCGTCGGTGCTCGAAGTGATCTACCTGGTGTTCAACGAAGGCTACTCGGCGACCGCGGGCGAGGACTGGATGCGGCCCGCGCTGTGCGAGGACGCGCTGCGCCTGGGGCGCATCCTCGCCGGGCTTGCGCCGCAGGAGCCCGAGGTGCACGGCCTGCTCGCTCTCATGGAAATCCAGGCGTCGCGCTTGCGCGCCCGCACCGGCCCGTTGGGCGAGCCGATTCTCCTCATGGACCAGGACCGCGCGCGCTGGGATCACCTGCTGGTGCGGCGCGGCCTGGCGGCGCTCGAGCGGGCCGAAGAGCTTAACCGCGAAGCCGGCGGAGCACTGGGTCCCTATGCATTGCAGGCCGCCATCGCCGCCTGCCACGCGCGGGCGCGCACGCCCGGCGAGACCGACTGGAAACGCATCGTCGCGCTCTACGACGGGCTCGCCCAGCTCGCGCCCTCCCCCGTGGTCGAGCTGAACCGCGCGGTGGCGGTGGCGATGGCCTATGGCCCGGAAGAGGGCCTCGCGCTCGTCGACGCGATCGCCGCCGAGCCCGCGCTGCGGGGCTACCACCTCCTGCCCTCGGTGCGCGCGGACTTCCTTCTGAAGCTCGGCCGCCTCGACGAGGCGCGGGGCGAATTCGAGCGCGCGGCCTCGCTTACGCGCAATTCGCGCGAGATCAGGCTGCTGCTCGATCGCGCCGTGGCCCTGCGGCTGCGCGTGGTGAAGTAGCGCTCAGATCACGACCTTGGTCGTGATGCCCCTGGGGAAGATTTCCTCGGGCGCGAAGCGGCGGCGGGCGATGCCCTGCTGATGGGTATACAGGGCCATCTGCTCCCAGGTCGGGCGGTTCTCCTCGATGCCGTAGGGAAAGGGATCGCCGCCAAAGCGCTCGCGCATCTCTCGGGCATAGGTGGAGAGCCAGGCGAGCGGGTAGCGGGACACGGCCGGATCGAGCAGGCGCTCGACGCTGCGGCGCTTGGATTCCTGGAAGGCGTTGTAGAGATTGCGCGCCGCCCAGGGGTGCTCGTCCACGATCCTCTTTCGCATCGCGATGATGTGCATGATCGGCCACACCCTGGTGCGCTGGTAGTACTCCTCCTCCATCTCGAGATAGTCCGGAAACAGGCGCGCCACGTCGGGATGGCCCTCGAGAAAGCAGGTCGGCGGGCGCGCGATGATGGCGCAGTCGATCTCGCCCGCCGCGAGCAGCTGCGACAGCGACTTGTCGGGGATGCGCGTGAGCTTCACGCCCGCAGGGAGATCGAGCTCGACCTTTTCCTCGCGGCCAGGCGAATTCGCCCCGGCCTGAATCCAGTGCACGTCCTCGAGCTTCACGCCCATGTCGTTGTGCATCCAGCCGCGCATGTACACCGCCGCCGAGTGCGCCCACTCGGGCGAGCCGACCTTCCTGCCCTTCAGGTCGTCGATTCTCTTGATGCCGCTCTTCCTGTTGACATAGAAGGAACTGAAGCGGAACAGGCGCGAGCACACTACCGGCAGGCCGATGATGTCGCTGTTCTCGCGCGTTATCTGCGCGGCGAACTTGGCGAAGGACAACTCGGAGAGATCGAACTCGCGGTTCGCGGTGAAGCGCGCGAAGCACTCGTGGTGCGGCAGGTCGAGCCAGTTGTGGTCGATGCCTTCGGCACGGACCGCGCCCGTCCTGAAATCGCGGAAGTGGTCGTAGTCCGTGGTGGCGATGGTGAGGCTCAGTTTAGACATAGCTCTTCGACATGGCTCGGTTCCTGGCCCGGAAAGGCGCGATCATAGCGGGAAATTCCGCTAGGATTCGTCCGGGATGAAAATCGCCAC
>JBGQKQ010000135.1:0-8119 GCA_041499655.1 Gammaproteobacteria bacterium | reverse complement strand
CTCGACCGCTAGAGCGATCTCCGGCATGCGGAAAAACGCGGCCGGCGTCTCGACCATGGCGATGAATTTCGTGTGGCCGGGTTTGAGGCCGCGCTTCGCCTCCAGCTTCGCGACGATCTCGTCCAGGCGCCGCAGGTGCGCCGCGTCGTCCACCTTGGTCACCGCGATCGCGTTCACCTCGGGGCCGACCGCGGCTTCGAGGTCGCGCGGCGTCATCGAGTCGGGGCGGTTGACGCGCACCGCGACGTCGGCTCCGCCGCGCCGCACGCGCTTCGCCGCCTGCGCCACGAGCTTGCGCGCGTTGTCCTTCTCGTGCGCCGGCACGCTGTCCTCGAGGTCGAGCAGGATGCAGTCGGCGCCGCGCTCGTGTGCCTTGGCGACATACTTCTCGACGTTCACCGGCACGTAGAGCAGCGAGCGCCACACGGGAAGCCCGGGTTTCATTCTTGTCCTCCTGGGGATGTCGAACCGCCTTCGCTCACGACGCCCGCCGCGAGCAGTTTCGTATACAGAGCCTCGTCCACGCCGGCCTCCCCGAGCAGGGCGCGGTTGTGCTCGCCCAGGCGCGGCGCCGGCGCGCGGATCGCGCCGGGCGTCTTCGACAGCCGCGGGATCACGTGATGCATGGGAAAGGCGCCCATGTCGGAGTCGGGGTAGTCGGCGACGAGCTCGCGCTCGATGACGTGCGGATCCTCGAGAATCTGCGCGATGTCGTAGACCGGCCCGATGGTGACTTCGTATTTCTCGAAGTACGCCACGTTCTCGGCCTGGGTGCGCTGCGCGATGAACGCTCCGATGATGGCGTCGAGCTCGTCGGCGTGCTTCAGGCGCTGGGAGTTGGTCGCGTAGCGCGGATCGGTGATCAGCTCCGGCCGGCCGATCGCTCGGAACAGGCGCTCGGTCATCTTCTGGATCGATGCGGACAGGCACACCCATTTGCCGTCCTGGGTGCGGTAGGCATTGCGCGGCGCGGTGGTGGTCGAGCGGTTGCCGGTGCGCGCCTTGACCTTGCCGGTGAGTCTCAGGTTCGCCGCCTGCGGCCCGAGGATATTGAAAAGCGGCTCGAGCAGGGGCAGGTCGACGACCTGTCCCGCGCCGCCTTGCCGCTCGGCCTCGCGCAGCGCGATCATCGCCGCCGCGGCGCCGTGCAGGCCCGCCACGCTGTCGGCGAGATACATCGGCGGCAGGATCGGCTCGCGGTCGGCGAAGCCGTTCATCGAGGCGAAGCCCGACATGCCCTCGATCAGCGTGCCGAATCCGGGGCGCTGGCTGTAAGGCCCGTCCTGGCCCCAGCCGGAGATGCGCACCACCACGAGCTTCGGGTTGCGTTCGAGGAGCTTCTCCGGTGCGAGACCCATCTTTTCCAGGATGCCCGGACGGAAGCTCTCGATGAAAATCGCCGCCGCGGGCACGAGCTTCAGCAGCAGCTCGATCGCCTCGGGCTTGCGCAATTCCAGGCACAGGCTCTTCTTGCTGCGCGAATAGAGCTTCCAGGTGACCGGCACACCGTTGGTCTGCCAGGCGCGCAGCGTGTCGCCGGCGGGCGGCTCGACCTTGACCACCTCCGCGCCGAAATCGGCGAGCACCTGGGTGAGCGTGTTGCCGGCCACCAGGCGCGACAGGTCGAGCACGCGCACGCCCTCGAGCGCGCCGTGCGCCCGCGGCGTGTAGTCGCGTTTCCTGAGCTTGCTCGCCATTCAGTCCACCCTGGCTCCGGATTCCCTGACCACGCGTCCCCACTTCGCGTGCTCGGCCGCGAGGAACGCGGCGAAGCGCTCGGGTGAGCCGCCCAGCGTCTCGCCGCCCTCGCTCGCCAGCCGGGCGCGCACCTCGAGCATGGCGAGGACGCGGTTCACCTCGGCATTGAGCAGCGCGATGATCGGCGCGGGCGTGCCGGCCGGCACCAGCAGGCCGTACCAGGTGTTCGCCTCGAATCCCGGGTAGCCGGACTCGGCGATGGTGGGTACCGAGGGCAATTCCGGCGAGCGCTTCGCCGAGGTCACCGCGATCGCGCGCAGCCGTCCGCTCTTGACGTGCGCCAGCGCCGACGGAACCGAGGACATGAAAGACTGCACCTGCCCGCCGAGCGTGTCGCTCAAAGCCTGCGCCGCACCCTTGTAAGGCACGTGCGAGAGCTTGATGCCCGCCGCGCGCTGCAGCAGCTCGCCCGCGAGGTGGGACACCGTGCCGTTCCCGGGCGACGCGTACGTGATGGCTCCCGGGTCGCGCTTCGCCGCGGCGATCAGATCGGCAAGCGACTTGGTTCTGGAATTCGCGGTGACCACCAGGACCACGGGCGCGGACACCAGGAGCGCGACCGGGCTCAAGTCCCTGAGCGGATCGTAAGGCAGCCTGGCGTAGAGCGCCGGATTGATCGCCAGATTACTGGTCTGGCCGACCACCATGGTGTAGCCGTCGGCCGGCGACTTGACGGCCTGCTCGACGCCGAGGTTGCCGCCCGCGCCCGGCTTGTTCTCGACCACGAAAATCCATCTGCCGCCCTGCGAGAGCCCGTTGGCAACGGTCCGCGCGGAGATGTCGGTGCCGCCGCCCGGCGGAAACGGGACGATCAGCTTGATCGGTCTTGCCGGATAGTCCTGTGCCGCCGCGGCCGTGACGAAAAACGCGAGCGCGATCGACATCGAAGCGCGTTGCATGGCCGTGAATATACTACTATGGCGACGCCCTACGAAGCCGAGGAGAGGACCGATGCGCCGAATGCTCACTGTGTCGATCGTCGCTTTCGCGTCTCTGGCCTCACTTGCCTCCGCCGCCGACGAGTACCCCTCGCGCGCCGTGCGCGTCATCGTGCCCTTCGCGCCCGGCGGCGGCACCGACGTGGTCGGGCGCATCCTCGCGCAGCAGCTCTCGCAGCGCCTCGGCCAGAGTTTCGTCATCGACAACCGTCCCGCGGGATCCGGGATCGTCGGCGCCGACTTCGTCGCCAAGGCGCAGGGCGACGGCTATACGCTGCTCTTCGCCTTCTCCTCACTCTCCTCGAGCGCCAAGCTCATCAGTCATCTCCCGTACGATCCGGTCGCCGATTTCGCGCCGGTCGCGCTCGCCACGACCTCGCCGCTGGTGATGTTCCTGCACCCCTCGGTTCCGGCGAACAACCTCAGGGAATTCATCGCCTACGCCAAGGCCAACCCGGGGAAGCTCAACTACGGCTCGTCGGGCCCGGGCAGCTCGCCACATCTGGCGACCGAGCTCCTCATGTCGATGGCGGGAATTCAGATGACCCACATCCCCTACAAGGGCATCGCGCCGGCGATCACCGCGCAGCTCGCGAACGAGGTGCAGATGTCCTTCACGCCGATCGCGGTGGGAATGCCGCACGCGAAGGCGGGGCGCTTGCGCGCGCTGGCGAGCGGTGGCCTTCAGCGCTCCGTGGCGATTCCCGATGTGCCCACTATCGATGAGTCGGGCCTGCCGGGATTCGAGGTGATCGGCTGGTGGGGCATGCTCGCGCCGTCGAAAACCCCGCGCTCGGTGGTCGTGCTTCTCAACCGCGAGGTGCGCGCCGTGCTCGAGGTTCCCGAAGTGAAGCGCAACCTGGTCGAGCAGGGCATGGACCCCGCGGGCGGAACGCCCGAGCAATTCGGTGCGCTGATCCGCGCCGACATGGACAAGTGGGGCGACGTCGGCAAGCGCCTCGGCGTGAAGCTGGATTGATTCTCGCGCGGCGCCGCTATTCCACTTTGATATTGGCGCGCTTTACCACCTCAGCCCAGCGCGCGACTTCGGCCTTCATGATGCGCGCGAGGTCTTCGGGCGAGCCGCCCGCCGGCTCGAGGCCGTCGCTGTTCAGGACTTTCTCGACGTCCTTCGATTTCACCGCCTCGTTCACTTCGCGGTTTAACCGCTGGACGATGTCCTTCGGCAAGCCCTTGGGGCCGACCAGGCCGTGCCAGTTGGTGACCTCCCAGCCCGGATAGCCCGATTCGGCAACCGTCGGCACGTCGGCGGCGGCGACGATGCGCTTGGGCGTGGTGACCGCGAGCGCGCGCAGGCGCCCGGATTTCACGTACTGCAGGGCGGTGGCGACGCTGCCGAAGATCATCTGCACGTTGCCGCCGATCGTGTCGTTCAGCGCGGGTCCGGTCCCCTTGTAGGGGATATGCACGATATTGATGCCGGCCGTATACAGGAAGTACTCGGTCGCGACGTGCACGTGTGCTCCGTTGCCGCTCGACGCATAGGAGAGCTTGCCCGGTTCGCGCTTGGCGAGCGCGACCAGCTCCTGCAGCGTCTTCGCTTGCACCGAAGGATGCACGGCCACGACATAAGGTCCGCGCGACAGCTGCACGATCGGCGTGATATCGCCGAGGGGATCGAAGGTGAGCTTGTACACGCTCGGGTTGACGGTGTAGCTCGCCGGAGTCAAGAGCAGGGTGTAGCCGTCAGGGGCGGACTTGATCGCGTACTCCGCGCCGAGGAGGCTCCCCGCACCGGGACGGTTCTCCACCACGACTTGCGTCCCGAGGCGGGGCGTGAGCTGCTGCGCGATCACCCGCGCGATGAAATCCGAGCCGCCGCCGGGCGCGAACCCGACGACGATCTTCACCGGCTTCGCCGGGTAGGTCTGGGCTATCGCCGTGAAAGCCGCGAGCGAAGCGGCGAGGGCCGCGAGCCATCTTGTCGTGCGTTTCATGGTGTTACTCCTCTCTTTTTGAGTGAGACCTCAAGGTCTTCGCGTAAGAATTCCGTAAGCATAGCCGCAATCGCCGGACTCGTAGGGATGCCACCCGCAGACGTAGGGGTTTCCCGACTGTACAGAGGCGCGAACTTGGTGGAGGATGAGCGGCTGTTCACGCAGCATCCGCTCTCCCAGGAGGCCATCATGACGAGGATTCTGAGAAATCTGGTCGGTACCGTTCTCATTACTTGGCTCGCGCTCGTCGCAGCGAGTCCTGCTTCGGCCGGACCGCCGCACCGCTTCGTCGTGTTCGGCGACAGCCTGTCCGATCCCGGCAACGCGTTCATCCTGACCCGTGACCTCGAGATCCCGCCGTTCGCCAGCCTCATCCCCAGCGCGCCTTACGCGCGCGGCGCATTCCACTTCAGCAACGGCCCGACCTGGATCGAGCAGCTTTCGCTGATCGACCACGCGCTGCCGACCGCCGGTCCCGCGCTGCTGCTCCCCGTGGTGCTGTCGAACTATGCCGTAGGCGGCGCGCGCGCGCGCCAGGTCGGAGCGTTCGATCTGCCGACGCAGGTGGGACTCTTCGTGAACGACTTTCACGGCAAGGCGCCGGCGAATGCGGTCTACGTCGTTTTCTTCGGCGGCAACGACGTGCGTGATGCCCTCGGGGCGCTCGCGACCGACCCGACCGGGGCGACCAGCGTGGGCATCCTGACGGATGCGCTTTCGGCGATCCGGAGCAACCTGCTCACGCTCTACGCGGCCGGCGCGCGCAACTTTCTCGTTCCGAACCTGCCCGACATCGCGCTGGCGCCCGCGGTCCGGCTGTCCGGTCCGCAAGCGCAGGCCGGGGCGCATTTCCTCTCGACGCAGTTCAACGGCGGGCTGGAGCTGACCCTCCAGGGGCTCGAGAAAGCCCTCGGCGTCGAGATCGTGCGCCTGGACGTGTTCGGCATCGTCAACCAGGTCGTCGCCACACCCGCGGCGTTCGGGCTGACCGATGTCCAGGACCCCTGCATCAGGCTGAACACGGTCGTGGGGGCGTTTTGCGCCAGCCCGGGCAGGTTTCTCTTCTGGGACGGAATCCACCCCACCGTGGCCGGCCATCATCTGCTCGCGGGGCGCGCGGACGCGGCGCTCGACGCGCGCGCGCTTCCGGTCGCGGCCGCGCCCTAGCCCCGCGGAACGAACCGCCACGGCGCTTCCGGCCGGTCGCGGCAGGCGCCATAGCGGAAGGGCTGGGTCCCGCGCCCCGGCGTGTAGAACCGCAGATCGACGAACCACACGCAGGTCGATCCCGTGGTCACGCCGTCGAACGCGGGGAGCTGCGCGAACCAGCGGTAGACGGCCATCGCGGGCGAATTCCACGCTTCCTGCGCGAGCGTGCGCGTCTCTCCCTCGCCGTAGCGCGTTCTCGTTTCCCAATGGACTGAGGCGAGCGGCTGGTAGACCGAGTCGAGCATGGCAATGAAGCCGTCACCGGGCCGGTACGCGGGCGGCTCGGTCCGCACGAGGTTGATGTTCGAGAATCGGTGGGCCTCGGCGTCGGAGACGAACACGGTCCAGTTGAACGGCGAAACCGGGCGCGGCTGCGCGTTGACGGTCGCGCCGCGCAGGCCCTGCTCGAGCGCGTAGCGCTCGCCGAATTCGACCGCCCGCTCCCTTTGCGCGTACTGGAAGCCGACGTAGCCGGCCAACACGGCGCACGCCGCGACCGCCGGCCACCGGGTGCGGCGCAGGATGGCGGACCCCGCGAGCCCCGCGACGATGATTCCCGAGAACCACAGGTCGACGATGAAGGTCGTGCCGATCACCGCGCGCCAGTCGGAAAGGGGTGCGAGGATCATGGTGCCGTAGGAGGTGATCACGTCGCCCGCGATATGCAGCGCGATGCTGAGAGCGGTGATGCCGTAGAGCGCGCGCCACCCCCGCGGCTCGCGCAGGATACGGGCGAGGATCCAGGAGCAGAGCAGGGCCCAGAGCGGAACCATGACCAGCGAGTGCGTCACTCCGCGGTGGTTCTCCATGAATGCTACCGGTCCGAACAGGCTCGCGACGACATCGAGATCGGGCGCCGCGCACGCGAGGAAGCCCGCGGCGATGCGCCGCTTCAGGGATCCCGCGGGCGCTTCCTTCGGCGCGGTGGCGCGCGCGAGCAGCGCGCCCGAAAGCGCGTGGGTCAGGGTGTCCATCGAACGCGGATTATCGCCTGTCCGCTACAGGCCGGCGGTCTCAGGGCGCGAACAGGCCCGCGCAGTGGCCGGGCTGGGCGGGCGAATCGGCAATCGACCCGCCGCGCGGAACGCACTGGTCGGGCGGCAGCGCCGCGCCGCGCTCGACCTGCTCGACGATCAGGTCGAAGGCGCGTTGCGCGTGCGGCTCGATCAGCTCGAGCTGCGGGAACACGTCCTGGAAGGTTTCGATGTGGTTCCCGTTCTGCACTTCGTACAGCCGGTACGCGGCACGATGCCCTTCGTCGTGTTCACCGTGGCCATGTTCGTCCCATTCGCGGCTCGCGGCCTCCGCGACCTTGCGCGCGTACGCGCGCGCGTGGTGGTCGATCGGCAGCAGCGCGTCCATGGTTCCGGCGACCGTGACCAGCGGCCTGCGGATGCGCCCGGTGGTCGCGAACGCGGCGAGCTGCGCGCCGACATCCGAGGAGGACAGCCGGCTCACGTAGTTGTAGGCGCCGGTGCCGCTCCCGTAGGTGTCGTACGCGGGATCGAGCCGCTTCTGCCACTGGCACTGCGTCACCTCCCAGAATTGCGCGTTATAGAGATTCCACAGTGAATTGGCGCCGGCGACGATGTCCTGCGGATAGCCCGCCGCCTGGATGTTCTTCGCCGCCGTGCTCGCCGGATTGAAACCCGAGGCGACATAGTCGGGGAAATTCAGGACGGCAGGCGGCAGATCGGTGAGAAGGTTGGGTGCGTGCCGGTCGACGAAGGTGCCTTCCCAGTCGACGCCGCCGTCGAAGAGGTCGGGCGCGCTCTCCAGTGCGCGGCGCACCTGGTAGCCGCCGTTCGAGGTGCCGACCGCGTAGGTGTAGCGCGCGTGGTGGCCGTAGCCCGCTTTCACGCCCGCGCGCGCAAGCCCGGCCGCCCTGATCATGAACTCGGCCCAGCGAGTAAATTCCTGGCCGGGATCGTTGTCGTAGAAGTGGACGAACACGGGAGAGGCCGGGTTGAGCCTGCACCCGAGGGGGTCCGCCGCTGTGCTGAGCTGGAGATTCAACACACCCTTGTTCTGCGAGGCGTAGGCGTAGCCCTTCTGCACCACGTAATCGCTCCAGGCGAAATCGCCGTTGAACTCGCTGCGCGTGCCCGAGGCGCCCGCCACCACGAGGCGTCCGTTCCAGTCGTTCGGCAGCCGCAAGAGGAACCGCGCCTGGCCCTGCGGGTCCGAGGCGATACGCGCATTCAGCTGCAGCCCCGGCACGGCCTTCACGATCGGCGTGCGTTTGCCTGCGCTCGG
>JBGQKQ010000134.1:0-8212 GCA_041499655.1 Gammaproteobacteria bacterium | reverse complement strand
GGCAGGCGCCAAGGCATGGTGTTGTTGCGTCCGATCGCACGGTTGCGGGCCAGGGCGGCGACGATCGAGACGCGAGCGCGAAGAGGCATCGCGCTATTGTAGTAAAGTATTCGCTCGATTCTAGTCCAGGCCAACGGCCCAGAAAAAAAGACCCCGGCGATCGCCGGGGCTGCCTGAACGCGCAACGGGAGGGTGATGCGCGTGTGATTCAGGGCTACGCAAATCATATTGAATTGCGTCTTTGCGCGCCATACCGCAATCGTGAATTTTTGTTGCCAGCGGCGATGATCCTGATTGTCCTACCGGACCATACCGGTCGTGCGTAGCGGATTTCCTTACAGGCGTGTAGGGGTTCCACTACAGTTTCGTCGGTCAGGTGAGAGAATGCCGGCGTTGAACGACGGAAGGGACAGGCGATGAAGATCGATCTCGACTTCCCTCAGCGCTACTATCCGAGGTCGTTCCTGGGCCTGTTGTTGCTGGCTTTCCTGCTGGTCGCCGCGCCGCTCATCATCGCCTTCTACAACGCCGCGGTATACGTCGAGCAACTGGCCGGCCAGAGCCAGACGGCGGTATCGCAGGCGGCGAGAGCCTCGCGCGGAAGCCGCCTCCTGGTCGAGCAAACAACGGCCCTCGAGCGGGTGGTGCGCCAATATCTCATTCTCGACGACGAGGAGCTGCTCAACGACTACGCTCGTCTCAGGGCCAACTTCAAGGCGAATACCAGCGAGCTTTCACTGCAGCCGCTCGACGAGCTCCAGCTGCGCGAGCTCAACAGCACGATCGACACGGAGCAGGCTCTATACGAGCAGTTGATCGGAAAACCAGCGCGCGGGCAGGACAAGACGGCGCTCGTGAGCGGCTACATGGTCCTGTCGGACCTCGCGCGGAACGTGCTCAACACGAGCAACGCCTTGATCGATCGCGAGGTGGAGTCGATGCAGCGGACGGGCGAGCGCGCTCAGCGCATCCTCTGGCTGCAGCTCGCCGCGACGCTTCCGCTGGGTGTGCTCCTCGCGATCGGGGTGACGTTCTTCATCGCGAGGCCCATCCGCCAGCTCGATCAGGCGATCCGGCGGCTCGGCGCGGGTGAGTTCGAGGGCGACATCCGGGTCGTCGGTCCCGCGGACCTGAAGTACCTTGGCGACCGGCTCGATTGGCTGCGTCAACGGCTGATCGAACTCGAGCAGCAGAAACGGCTGTTCCTGCGGCACGTCTCGCACGAGCTCAAGACGCCCCTGACCGCGCTGCGCGAGGGCTCGGAGCTTCTCGTCGAGGGTACGGCGGGGCCGCTCTCGAAGGGGCAGCGCGAAATCGTCGAGATTCTCAGGCAGAAGAGTCTGCAGTTACAGCGCCTGATCGAGGACCTGCTCAACTATCACCGAGCGCAGGAAAGCATAGGCCGTCTGGAGCTGAAGGCGGTGCGATTGGACCAAGTCGTGGAGCAAGTGCTCGAAGACCACCGGCTGGCGGTACAGGCCCGCCGCATCCGCGCCCACCTGCGCCTCGACCCCGTTACGCTGTTCGCGGACGAGGAAAAATTACGTGCGGTGGCGGCGAACCTGGTGTCGAATGCGGTCAAGTACTCGCCGGACGAGGGTATGATTTCCCTCGCGCTGCGCCAACAGGGGGACGAGGTCGTGTTCGACATCGGAGACGCGGGCCCGGGTATTCCGGCCAAGGATCGCGAGCGGATATTCGACTGGTTCTACCAGGGTGGGGATGCTCACCAAGGGCGCCTTCGCGGCAGCGGCCTGGGTCTTGCGATCGCGAGAGAATTCGTTCTGGCTCACCGCGGCCGAATCGAGGTTCTGCAGAATTCAAGCCCAGGTGCGCATTTTCGGGTTACCCTTCCCGCTGGGCACGCCGGTCCCTGAACGATGGACCGCATAGCCGCTGCCTTGGTTTTGACGACTGCCCTGGCAGGGTGCGCCAACTTGTGGCCGGGCGTCGTCTCTCCGGTGGGCGCTGATTCGCCCTCACGAGAGGAGCGCGAGGCGCGTCAGGTCGTGGAGTTGATCGGGTACGTCCAGCGGGTGGCGGCGCTCCAGGCGGACGAGCAGCAACGGGAATTGAACGCTTCGAGCCAGATCTTCTCCAAGGATCGTGGCGCTTATGGGCGGGTAAGGCTCGCGTTGCTGCTGTCGCTGCCGGGTACCGCCTTCTCAGACGACTCCAAGGCGGTAGGCCTGCTCGAGCCGCTGGCACTGAAAGAGACCGCGGCGACTCCGATGCAGCAGTTTGCCGGGCTGCTCTACGCGCAGATCGTCGAGCGCCTGCGCGAGCAGCGCCGGACGGCGCAATTGAAGGAGCAGCTCGACGCCCTGAAGGACGTGGAGCGGAAGATCATGGAACGGGAGCAGGCGCGGCCAAGATGAGCACGGTTCTTCTAGTCGACGATGATCCGGATATTCTCAAGCTCGTTTCCCTGCGCCTGAGCGCAGCAGGGCACGGGGTGAGGGAGGCAGAGAGCGGCGAGAGAGCCCTTGCGCTGCTTGCCGCCTCGCGCCCGGACCTGGTTATCACCGACCTCAAAATGGGCGGGATGGATGGCTTGGCCTTGTTCGACGAGATCCGCAAGCACTCGCCGACTCTGCCGGTCATCATCCTCACCGCGCACGGCACGATCCCCGACGCGGTCGCCGCCACGCAGCGCGGTGTTTTTGCCTTTCAGCCCAAGCCCTTCGACGGCAAACACCTGCTCGACCAGGTTGAGCAGGCCTTGCAGTTTTCGGGGGCAGGCAAACCCGGGCGCGACGAGGACTGGCGGCGCGACTTCGTCACCTGCAGTCCGCGAATGGAAAACGTCTTCCATCAGGCCCGGCTGGTCGCTCAGTCGGACGCCAGCATCTTCATCCGGGGTGCGAGCGGAACGGGAAAGGAGCTCCTCGCCCGGGCGATACATCGCGCGAGCCGCCGATCGCAGGGGCCGTTCGTGGCCGTCAACTGCGCTGCCATACCCGAGAACCTGCTCGAATCGGAGCTGTTTGGTCATCGCAAGGGGTCGTTCACCGGCGCGAACTACGATCACAAGGGTTTGATCCCCGCTGCAGACCAGGGGACCCTATTCCTCGATGAAATCGGGGACATGCCCGTCGCGCTCCAGGCAAAACTCCTGCGCGTGCTGCAAGACCGGGAGGTGCGCGCGGTCGGTGCGACCCAAGGGATTTCGGTCGACGTGCGCATCATCTCCGCGACGCACCGCGATCTCGATGCGCAGATGAAGGATGGGCGCTTCCGCGAGGACCTCTACTATCGCCTGAACGTCGTTTCGCTCGACCTGCCGCCGCTTTCCGAGCGCCGCGAGGATATCGTGCCCTTGGCCACGCACTACCTCAAGGCCACGGCGGCCCGCTACGGGAAGGACGTCCAGGCATTCGCTCCCGAAGCGCTGCAGATGCTGCTCGCGGCGCCATGGCCAGGCAACGTCCGGCAGCTGGTCAACGTGATCGAGCAGGTGGTTGCGCTGTGCGCCTCGAGCCTGGTTCCGGCATCGCTGGTGCAACAGGCGTTGAAGGAAGAGCCGGCCCAGCTGGCGTCGCTCGAGCAGGCGCGGGGCGCTTTCGAACGTGAGTACCTGATCCGCATCCTGCGCATTACCGGCGGCAGTGTCACCCAGGCGGCGAAGCTCGCGCAGCGCAATCGCACCGAGTTCTACAAGCTCCTCGAGCGTCACAAACTCGAACCGAAGATGTTCAAGCCTGAAAAGGGCTGAGCTGCGCTGACGCATCTCGCCGGGATGTCGTCCGGGGACGACACGAAATTTCCTTTTCCTTCAGTTCGATTTCTTCCGCGTTGCGGGAGCCGTCGCCGGCAGGCGACATGTTCTCGTTCTCTCCGCCTTTCGAATTCACGTTAAGTCTTTGACCGAGCAGGAAAGCCTGGTGCTGGCACATCCATTGCAATGCCGAGGGCGCAACGCGAGTTTACCCGGGAGGCAGCGAATCGATGTCAGTCGTCACAAGGCAATTGGGGTCAACCCGGATCAGTCCGCTTGTCGTAGCAGTTGCAACTTCAGCAGCGATTGCAAGCTTGATCGGCCTCGGTGCCCTGACCGGCGTGGCAACAAGCGAGCGCGCGCCGATGCGGGACGAAGTGCCCTTGCCCAAGGCGGAGCCCAAGCCCAGCCAGCAGGGTCCCTGCGCTCTTTGCGGGACCATCGAGTCCATCAGGGCCGTCGAGGTCCTGGAGCAGCCGGCCGCGAGCGCCGGCGCCGCGGATTCCGGGAACGGAGCCGAGGCGGGCGCGGCCACGTCGGTACTGGACACGCTGAGCAGCGTCGTGGCGGGGAACGCGGCGGAGAAGAATGTAAGGAAGCGCCTTGTCTACCGCGTTACCCTGCACATGGACGACGGTTCTTTTCGTGCCATCTCCCTGTCGAGCCCGCCGGTTTTTGCCGTCGGCGACAAGGTGCGAGTCGTCGAAAGCCGCCTCGTGCGGGCATGAGAACTCTCGGGTATAAGAAACTCTTCTTGTTCAAATGAGGAGAAAAAACATGACCCGAACTGACCGGACCGTGGCGCGCATTCTTGTCGCTTGCCTATGCGTCGCCGGTGTGCCGATCCCGGCGGCCCATGCCGAGCTGGTCGCGACCGACCGGATCGAGGCGGCGGAACAGGCGCAGCCGACCGCGCGCGCGTTCCTGGGATCCCTTCTCGACAGGGCCGATGTCCGCGCCATGCTCGAAAGCCAAGGCGTGGCCGCCGAAGACGCAAAAGCCCGCGTCGCCGCGTTGAGTGACGACGAAGTCGAAGGCCTTGCCGCGAAGTTCCAGTCGCTTCCGGCGGGAGGCAGCGGAATCGAGGGCGTGCTCTGGCTCGCCTTCCTGGTCTTCGTGATCCTGCTCATAACCGATATTCTGGGCTTTACCAAGGTTTTCCCGTTCACACGGCCGGCCAAGTGATCCTCCCCTCTCGGTCGCGCCGGTGTGTCGCCCGCCGCCTAACGGCGGCGGGCATCTTACTCCTGGGGCTTGCAGGCTGCGCCACGCCGCAGCTGCAAGCCCTGTTGAGCACCGATTCCGCGGCTCGCCCGCAAAGAGCCGAACTGGACGCGGTTCCCTTCTACGCGCAGGACGAGTACCAGTGCGGTCCCGCCGCGCTCGCCATGGTGCTGGAGGCCGGAGGAAAGGCGACCCAGCCGGAGGTCTTGCGGCCTCAGGTCTATCTTCCGGACCGGCAAGGCAGTCTCCAAGTCGAGATGCTGGCGGCGACCCGCCGCAACGGCTTCGTGGCGGTGGAATTGAGCCCGAAGCTCTCCGATCTGCTCGCCGAGATTGCCGCCGGAAATCCGGCGGTCGTTCTGCAGAATCTCGCGCTCGACTGGTACCCGGTCTGGCACTATGCGGTCGCGATCGGCTACGATCTCGACGCGCGGCAGATCGTCCTGCGCTCGGGAACCGAGCGCCGCCTCGAGATGTCGCTCTCCACCTTCGAGCGCACCTGGCAGCGCAGTGGCTACTGGGCGATGCTCGCCCTGCCACCTGGCCGCTTCCCCGCGAGCGTCGGGGTCGCGGAATACCTGAGCGCGGTGACCAAGCTCGAGAAGGCGGGCCCGCCCGAGTCGGCACGGGCGGCCTATCAGCGCGCGCTCGAGCGCTGGCCCGACCAATTCACCGCGCTCATCGGCGCGGGCAATACCGCCTACCGTACCGGCGATTTCGAAGGAGCCGAGCGGGCGTTCAGACGGGCGACCGTGGTCTATCCCCGGTCGGCCGCCGCGCACAACAATCTCGCGCAAACCCTCGCCGACCTCGATCGTTACGACGAGGCGCTCACCGAGGCGCGGCTCGCAGTCGGCCTCGGCGGACCCTTGGAAGACGCCTCGATCCGGACGCTCGATACCATCGTCAAGCGGACGGGCCGGGGAGAGCAGGAATGGAACAAGTGATCCTTCCTGCGTCCAAGAAGATTCGACCGGGCACACCCGACCGGCGCTAGGTTTCGAGGGTCACGGTGGCAATCCATCGCGGGGCATCCCCGCACAATCTCATGAACGGCCTGCGCCAGATACTTTCGCACGGCGCCGTCACTATCCTCGCAGTGGCGATCGCGTTCTCGCTACCCGGGTTTGCAAATTACATCCTGAACGAGTGGTGGCCTGAGGTCGAGAGCAACGCGAACCTGCTTCTGGGGACCGAGATCGCTCTGGCGTCGGTCCTGGCGCTGATCTTCAACATGGCGACCATCGCCTGGGACCACCGGCAGCGCGTCTACACGGCGCGGCTTGCGTCCCTGGTGCACGCGCGCAACGCGAATGCCGGCTGGTGGTCGCGCCGCCGCGAGCGCGCGCTGGTCGAGCAGCTGACGACGGCGCGCGACGCTTTCGTGCTCACCCTGACCGGCTACGACACCCTGGTCGCGGAGGACAGCTTGCTTCGCCCGGTGATCGACAAGGCGTATGAAATCCGCGTGATGCTGGTGAATCCGGTCGGCCAGGGGCTTCGCCAGCGCGCCGAGTCCCTGCCGTCCGAAGTCACGGTACTCACGCTGCATACCGAGATCGAAGCCACCATCGGAGCGCTCTCGGCGCTGCGCAAGTACGGCAAGAAGGTGAAGCTCAAATTCTACGACGAAGAACCGTTCTGGAAGCTCGTCGTGCTGGGCGACTACATCTGGGTGCAGCACTGCCACAGCGGCTTTGTGGTGAGGGACCAGCCCGAGTACGTGTTCGCCCTGCAGCACAGCGAGCCCCGCCACGGGCTCTTCGTTCCTTTCTACATGATCTTCCTGAACTACTGGAACGATCCTCGTCACCCCGAGTACGACTTCGACACGAACGAACTGGTGTACCGCGACGTCGCCGGAAAGGAGACCGGGCGCGAGCTTCTCGGTGTGCCTATCGACGGCTCCAGCGTGCCGCTGTCCCAGGTGCCGGCAGCAGCGGCGCAGGCGGCGCTTCTTCGCCGGCCCGCGCCGAACCGCACCGTCGTCTACTAGACCGCGATCGGCGCCTTGATCGCCGGGTGGGGCTCGTAGCCCTCGAGGGTGAAGTCCTCGTAGCGAAAGCCGAAGATGTCTTTGGCCGCCGGGTTGAGCCGCAGGCGTGGGAGCGGCCTCGGCGAGCGCGTCAATTGCTCCTTCGCCTGTTCCAGATGGTTCAGATAGAGGTGCGCGTCGCCCAGGGTGTGCACGAACTCGCCGGGTTTCAGCGCGCACACCTGCGACACCATCAGGGTGAGCAGCGCGTAGGAAGCGATGTTGAACGGCACGCCGAGGAAGATATCGGCGCTGCGCTGGTACATCTGGCAGGAAAGACGTTCGTCGGCCACGTAGAACTGGAACAGGACGTGGCACGGCGGGAGTTTCATTTTCTCGATCTCCGCCGGGTTCCACGCCGTGACGATGTGACGGCGCGAATCGGGCCGCGTACGGATCGACTCCACGACCTGCGAAATCTGATCGATCGCGCTGCCGTCAGGCGACGGCCAGCTGCGCCATTGCGAACCGTAAACCGGCCCGAGCTCGCCGCTCGCGTCCGCCCACTCGTCCCAGATCGAGACACCGTGCTCCTGAAGCCAGCGCACGTTGGTTTCCCCTTTTAGGAACCAGAGCAGCTCGTAGGCCACCGATTTGAAGTGCACCTTCTTGGTGGTGAGCAGCGGGAATCCGGCGGCGAGGTCGAAGCGCATCTGCCAGCCGAAAGTCGACAGCGTGCCGGTGCCGGTGCGGTCGCTTTTTCTGTGCCCGTGGTCGAGCACGTGACGCATGAGATCAAGGTAAGACTTCATCCTGAAATCATAACGCGTTATCCGAACCCGATGAACGCGCATGTGGCGGTATCGCGCGCCATGCCCAGAGCACGGCGAGAGCGAACGCGCAGTAGGCCGTCACGAAGACCCATTCCGGGAAATCGTAGTAGAGGAGGCGAGCGACCCAGCGGCCGATGAAGCTTCGCTCGGCGCTGCTGCCTCTGAGCATGTCTTCCCACCTCGTCAAAGGGCAGGTGATGCCGAACAGCGCCTCGGCGGCGACGAACGCGATCGCGGCTAGGTGCAGGGTGCGGAAGGCGCGGTTTCGCACCCAGCCCCAGCGCCGGGCTCCCAGGAGGATGAGGACAAGACCCCCGACCACGAAGAGGACAAACAGGGCATGAACGACCAGGATGGCATCGGCGATCATCGCTCTCCGGATCGCGGCTCGCCCGAGGCGACCGGCCGCGAGGGGTCGGCACTCCACTCGCTCCACGAGCCGGGGTAGAGGCGGGCGCCGCG
>JBGQKQ010000133.1:0-8255 GCA_041499655.1 Gammaproteobacteria bacterium | reverse complement strand
CGCTGCGTGCGGCCATGCCGCTGAGAGCCAGCTCGGCCTCGAGCTTCGCGCGGCCGTAGGCGTCTCGCGGCCGCGTCGGGCCGGTCTCGGCGTAGGCGCCGTCGCCCGAGTCTTCGCCGTGCACCTTGACCGAGCTCATGAAGATGAAGCGGCGAACCCGTCCTCGGGCCGCCTCCGCCAGGCGAACTGTCGCATCGACGTTCACGCGCTGGATCTCGGCTCGTTGCGCGTTCCGGTGCGCGATCGCCGCAAGGTGCACAACGACATCGATATCTGCGAGCAGCGTGCCCCGGTCGAAATCCGCAGCGAGGTCCGGAACCAGGAGTTGCTGCACCCCGGAAAGACCCCCGGCCGGGGTCATGCGCCGCACCGCCGCGCGCACGTCGTGCCCACGCGCGCGCAACTCTCGGCAAAGTGCAGCGCCGACGAAACCCGATGCACCCGTGACAAGAACGCGCATGTCGAGCCGCTGGGAGAACGCCGCTGATCGGCGACCCAGGATTCTAGCAAGCCTCTATCTGAGGCTATCCCGTACCACTACAATACGCGCTTTATCCGGGCGCAAGGCGTGCAGTGACCACTTCCTTCAATCCCCTGGTTCTTTCGGGCGGCTCGGGCAGCCGCCTCTGGCCGATGTCGCGGCGGCTCCTGCCGAAGCAATTTCTGCCGCTGACTTCGGAGCACAGCATGCTGCAGGACACCGTGGTGCGGCTGCAGGGAGTCCAGGGTGCCCGCGCTCCGATCATCGTCTCGAACGCCGAGCACCGGTTTCTCGTCGCCGAGCAGCTGAGAGAAATCGGAGTGAAGCCCGAGGTGCAAATCCTGGAGCCCGTCGGGCGTAATACCGCGCCGGCGGTCGCGGTCGCCGCGCTGTACGTCCAGAGCCGGCAACCGGACGCCTGCCTGTTCGTTCTTCCCTCGGACCACCTAATCCAGGACGTGCCGGCTTTCCACGCGGCGATTGCCACCGCCCTGCCTCTGGCGGCGGGCGGGTCGCTGGTCACTTTCGGGATCACGCCGCGGGGCCCCGTGACCGGGTACGGCTATCTCGAGCGCGGCGAGCCCATCTCCGGGAGCAAGGGCAGCTTTCAGGTCGCGCGCTTCGTCGAAAAGCCCGATCCGGAAACGGCGCGCCGCTACCTCGCGAGCGGCAGGTTCTTCTGGAACAGCGGAATGTTCGTATTTCAGGCGAGACGCTATCTCGAGGAGCTGCAGCGTTTCCGCCCGGACATAGCGGCGGCAGCGAAGGCAGCGTGGCAGGCGGGCAAGAGCGACCTCGATTTCCTGCGGCTGGACCAGGCCGCATTCGAGGCTTGCCCTTCCGACTCGGTGGACTATGCGGTGATGGAGCGCACTTCGGCGAGCGTGATGGTTCAGGCCGACATCGGCTGGAGCGACGTGGGTTCGTGGGCGGCGCTCTGGGAAACCGGAAAGCAGGATGAGAAAGGAAACGTCGTGCATGGCGATGTCGACTTGCGCGACGCGAAGGGATGCTTTGTCCGCGCCGAGAGCCGTCTGGTGTCGGTGCTCGGCGCGACCGATCTGGTGGTGGTCGAAACCGACGACGCCGTGCTCATCGCCGACAAGTCGCGCACGCAGGAGGTGAAGGAAGTCGTGGAGACACTCGACCGCAAGGCCCGGACCGAGCATGTTTCGCACAGCCGCGTCTACCGCCCGTGGGGCTACTACGAAAGCATCGACGCGGGCGAGCGTTTCCAGGTCAAGCGCATCATGGTCAAGCCGGGCGAGGCGCTGTCGCTGCAGATGCACCACCACCGGGCGGAGCACTGGATAGTGGTGTCGGGGACCGCCAAGGTGACCCGGAACGAGGAAACGAAGCTGCTCTCGGAGAACGAGTCGACGTACATTCCGATCGGGACGAAGCACCGGCTCGAGAACCCGGGGAAGACCCCGCTGTTTTTGATCGAGGTTCAGTCGGGCGGCTATCTTGGGGAGGACGATATCGTTCGCTTCGAGGATCGCTACAAGCGGGCATGAGAGCGCGCGGTGCTGGTGGTCTCGACCAGCATGCGCATCGCTAACGTCCATGGGGATTGGCCGCAACCTCGTTGCCGGATTCGCAAGCTCGGTTTGGACTGCGCTCATCGGCCTTGCGGTCATTCCGTTCTACGTCAGATATCTGGGTCACGAGGGCTACGGACTTATTGGATTCCTGGTGACCGCCCAGGCGGTCTTGCAGGTACTCGATCTGGGACTCGCGACCAGCATCAACCGCGAAATCGCCCGTGAAGCGCAATCCGGCGATTTGTCCGGTGCGCCGGCGTTGTTGCACACGGTCGCCGCGATCTACTGGATCATGGCGGGAGTCATCGCACTGGCCATGCTGGCGCTGTCACATTTCATCGCGGCGCACTGGTTGAGCGCCGCGACGCTCGCCTTCGACGATCTTGCCTACGCCGTGATGCTGATCGGCCTGGTGATTGCCGTTCGCTGGCCGGGGCAGCTCTATCAGGGAGCACTGATGGGCGCGCAGCGTATCGTCGTATCCAGCGGGCTGAGCATCGCCCTGGTGACGCTCGGAAGCGGCGGCGCCGTGCTCGTGCTCGCGTTCGTATCGCCGAGCGTATCTGCTTTCCTGCTGTGGCAGGCGGGGGTGGGTTTGGCCTACACGCTCGCCGCGCGCGCGGCGAGCTGGCGGGTCATCGGAAGAGTGCGCGCCCGGCACGACCCCGGCCAGCTGAAGCGGATATGGCGCTTCTCGGCGGGCGTCACCGCGATTACCATCGCCGGCATGGTGCTCAGCCAGCTCGACAAGCTCGTACTGAGCAAGATGCTGAGTCTCGCGGACTACGGGCAGTATATGATCGCGTTCGCGCTCGCGGGCACGCTGTACCTGTTCAGCGGGCCTCTCTTCAACGCCGTGTATCCGCGCTTCTCCAGCTTGGTTCACTCCGGCGATGCCGAACGCCTCGAGCAGGCTTATCGCCTGTCCAGCCGGCTCCTCGGTGCGATTCTCTTTCCGGTCGCGATGCTCTTTTCGGTGTTCCCGGAAGAACTGATTCAGGCGTGGACCGGTGATCCGGGACTTGCCCGGAGCGCCGGGCCCCTCCTGCCGTTCCTCGCGATCGGAACAGCCCTGCACGGCGTCATGTACATTCCCTTCGCCCTGCAACTGGCTCACGGAGCGACAAGGCTTCAGCTTGCGATCAGCGCCGTCTTGTTGACGGTCGCCACCCCGGCGACGGTACTCCTCGTGCTGCACTACGGCGCGCTCGGAGGCGCCTTCGCGTGGCTCGCACTGCATGCACTGTACATGGCGCTCGGCACCTGGATGACCCACCGCCACCTGCTGAAGGGGCTCGGGGCGAAATGGATCGCGCTCGATGTCGGTGTTCCATTCGCGGTGTCAGCGCTGGTGGGCTTGCTCGCCCACGCTTGGAGCACCGGCAGCGACTTCAGCGCGTTGGGCCGGCTGGCTTGCGGAGCTGCGTGGACCCTGGTCGCGTTTGCGCTCGCGGTTGCGGCTTCACCGGCTCTGCGCATCGCAGCGCTGCGGCGGTTTCGCGGCATGGCGTACCGGATACCTTGAGGGGACGATGATAGGCACGCTGCGGAACTACCTTCTCGATCTTCGCGATCGTCAGCACATCGCAATCGCTCTCGCCCGGGGCGCGGCGATGATGAACGCCAGGAAAATCGACCCGACGGCGCCGTCCACGTGGGAGTTTTCCGGGTTCAGCCAGAACGGGGAGGACGGGATTCTCGACGTTCTGCGCAAGCAGCTCGGATCGAGCAATCGCTATTTCATGGAGATCGGAGCGGGGAGCGGGACCGAGAACAATACGGCTTGGCTCGCCCTCGCGGAAAAGCACAGCGGGCTCATGATAGAAGGCGACGCGCTTCGTGCAGCGCGTGCGGCGCGCATGATCTCCGGCGCGAATCTCGGCGTCGAGTGCCATCATCTGTTCGTCGTGCCGGGAATCGCGACACAGGTCGCCTCGCTCGCCCTGCAGCGAGATCCGGACGTCCTTTCCGTCGACATAGACGGCTGCGACTACTATGTCGTCAAGGCGCTCCTCGACGCGGGAGTGCGGCCGAGGATTCTGGTCGTCGAATACAACTCTGCCTTCGGCATCGAGCAGAGCGTGACGATCGAGTACCAGGAACATTTCGACTTCGCCTCGGCGCATCCGACCCACCTGTACTACGGTGTCTCGATTGCCGGATGGCGGAGCTACCTCGAGAAGCAGGGCTATCGCTTCGTCACGGTCGAGCGCAACGGAGTCAACGCCTTTTTCGTCGACCCGGTGCATTTCGCCCCGGACTTTCTGCGGGGGCTGAAAGGGCTCGCCTTCGCGGAGAACTTCTATCAGTTGAGGAAATTCCGGATGCCGAGCACGCGGCAGTTTTCGCTGATAGCGTCGCAGAGGTATGTGTCGATCTGATCCCGGTTCCACGGACCCAGCATCGGATCTCCGCCGTGACCAGCTCCCGAAACCCCTTGAGGCTCTCCGTCTGTATCGCGACCTACAACCGTGCCGCATTCATAGCGGAGACCCTGGACTCGATCCTCGGGCAGATGACCGCCGACGTGGAGTTGATCGTCGTGGATGGCGCTTCCCCCGACCAGACTCCGGAAGTCGTCGCCCAGGTGGCCGCCCGCCATCCGGAGCTGCGCTACTATCGGGAAAAGGTCAACTCGGGCGTGGATGGAGACTACGACAAGGCGGTGGGCTATGCCGCCGGCGAGTATTGCTGGCTGATGACCGACGATGACGTGCTGGTCCCGGGGGCAATCCCGCGGGTGCTCGCCGCGCTCGACGGGCGCGCCGACCTGGTGGTGGTCAACTCCGAGGTCCTCAACGCCGACCTCACGGTCAAACTGGTGAGCCCGCGGCTCGATATCCACCAAGATCTCGAATACGACGCGAACCGCAGCGAGGACTTCTTCGCCAGCACGGCGACTTATCTCTCTTTCATAGGCGGCGTGGTGATCCGGCGCGACGTCTGGCTTGCGCGGCAGAGGAAGCCCTACTACGGGACGCAGTTCATTCACGTCGGGGTGATGTTCCAGAGCCCGGCGATCGGCGCGGTCAAGGTGATCGCCCAGCCCCTGATCAGGATCCGCAACGGAAACGCCATGTGGACTCCCCGCGCTTTCGAGATCTGGGCCTTCAAGTGGGCCACGCTGCTATGGTCCTTCGACGATTTCCCGGAGTCGACCCGGCGCTCGGTTTGCCCGCGGGAGCCGTGGCGCGGATTCAACTTTCTGCTTTTTCACAGGGCCCTCGGTTCATATTCGATCACGGAGTTTCGCAAACACCTCGCAGGCATCGCTCGCGGGCGCGCCCGGGCCGTCGCCTGGCTGGTGGCGCGTTGCCCCGCGGCACTGGCGAACCTCGCGGTGGTGGTCTATTTCGGGCTGTTCAAGAGGACCGCGCGCGTTGAGCTCTATGACGCGCTGCGAAGCCGGCACGCGGGCTCGACAAGCCGCTTTGCCGCGCGCGCGCTGGGCATCGATCTGCGCTGATGGCCTTGCGGACCGCTCTCATCACCGGAATCACCGGCCAGGACGGCAGCTATCTTGCCGAGTTGCTCCTCGAGCGGGGATACCGGGCAATCGGAACAGTGCGCAGGGATCCGGGCGAGGCACGGCGTTCGCTCCCGCCCGGACTGGCCGCGCGCGTCGAATTGGTCGCCTGGGACATGCACGACGCGTCGAGGATCGCGCAAATACTCCAGCAATACCGTCCGGCGGAATTCTACAATTGCGCGGGTTATTCGTCGGGTGCGGGGATGTACGACGAGCCGCTCGCGATTGGAGAGGTCAACGGCCTGGCAGTGGCGCGCATTCTGGAAGCCATACGCAGCGTGGACACGGGCATCCGCTTCTGCCAGGCGTCGAGCAGCGAGATATTCGCCGATGCCTCGGAGAGCCCTCAGTCCGAGGCCACGCCGGTCTGTCCACGCAGTCCCTACGGCGCTGCAAAGGCGTACGCGGACTTCATGGTGCGGATCTACAGGGAAAGGCACGGGTTGTTCGCATGCTCGGCGATATTGTTCAATCATGAGAGCCCCCGCCGCGACACGGCGTTCGTCACGCGAAAGATCACCTACGAGCTGGCCCGCATCAGGCGGGGGCTCGCGTCGGAGATCAGGCTGGGAAACCTCTCAGCCCGCCGGGATTGGGGGTTCGCGGGCGACTACGTGCGTGCCATGTGGTTGATGCTGCAGCAGCCGCAGGCGGAGGATTTCGTCGTATCCACGGGGGAGACTCATTCTGTCCGCGAGTTCTGCGAGTTCGCCTTCATGCAACTCGGCATGGACTATCGGGACTACGTGAAGGAGGATGCGGACGCCTACCGGCGCGCCGAGACGATTCAACTCGTCGGAAACAGCGCCAAGGCGCATCGTCTGCTCGGCTGGAAGCCTGAAAAGGGATTTCAGGACCTGGTGAAGATGATGGTGGATTCCGAATTGCAGGTGCCCGGCGCATAGGAACCTGCTGACGACAGGCGCAAATGTATACAAGAACCGGGAAGTGCCGCATCTGCGGAAATACCGAGCTGGTGACCGTGCTCGACCTGGGCGTGCAGGCGCTGACCGGCACTTTCCCTCACGAAAAGAACGCATCGATCACCCGCGGCCCTCTGCGGCTGGTGAAATGCACGGGTGGCGAGGCGGCATGCGGGTTGCTGCAACTGGAGCATTCCTACGACCTGCGGGAGATGTACGGAGAGAACTACGGCTACCGGTCGGCGCTGAACATGAGCATGGTCGCGCATCTGCGCAGCAAGGTGCGCAAGATCCTCCGGAGCGTCGTCCTGAACGACGACGACCTGATCGTCGACATCGGCAGCAACGACAGCACGACCTTGCAGGCTTATCCGTATCGCGGATCGATCCTGGTCGGCATCGACCCCACCGGAATCAAGTTCGCGGAGCACTACCCGTCGCATATCCAGCTGATCCCCGATTTTTTCTCGGCGCTTGCCTTGCGCGAGCGCTTTCCGGGGAAAAAGGCGAAAATCGTCACATCGTTCTCGATGTTCTACGATCTCGAGGACCCCATAGGATTCATGCGCGAGGTGTACGACGTTCTCGCCGACGACGGGATTTGGGTCTTCGAGCAGAGCTACATGCCGACGATGCTCGAGACCAGCTCTTACGATACCGTGTGTCACGAGCACCTCGAATACTACGGCCTCAGGCAGATCAAGTGGATGACGGATCGGGTTGGTTTCACAATCGTCGATGTCGAGGTGAACGACATCAACGGGGGCAGCTTCTCGGTGGTGGTGCAAAAAACGGGCAGCGGGGTTGCCCCGGGTGCGGTGGTGCAGCGGATGCTCGGCGAGGAGCGGGAAAAGAGGCTCGAGACGCTCGATCCCTATTCCGCGTTTGCGCGCCGGGCCGCCGCCTCCAGGGAGGAGCTGCTCGAGTTCCTGCGTCGAGCTCGAGCCGAAGGGAAGACCGTGGCCGGGCTCGGCGCCTCGACCAAAGGCAACGTCATCCTCCAATATTGCGGCCTCACGGACAAGGACATCGGTGCGATCGGAGAGGTCAACTCCGACAAGTTCGGCTGCTACACGCCCGGAACGGGGATCCCGATCATCCCTGAAGAGGAAGTGCTCGCGCGAAAGCCGGACTACCTGCTCATCCTGCCCTGGCACTTCCGGAAGTTCTTCAAGAAGAGCCCGAAGTTTTCCTCGGCGCAGCTGGTGGTGCCCCTGCCTCGACTCGAGTTCATCTAGAGCTTCGCGATGGCCGAGAATCCGGGCGTTACCCTGTCGATCGTGAGCCATCGGCACAACGGAATGACCAACCACTTGCTGGGGGACATAGGGCGACATTGCGACGGAAGAATTCGCGTAATCCTGACCGAGAACGTGCCTGATCCCGTTTCCATTTCCGCCGAGAACCTCTCTTTTCCGGTCGAGAAGATTGTCAACGCGAGCCCCAAGGGCTTTGGCGCAAACCACAATGCGGCATTCACGCGCTGCCGCACGCCCCTGTTCTGCGTCGTCAACCCGGACGTCCGCTTCGAATCCGATCCCTTGCCCTTGCTGTCAAAGACGCTCGAAGACAAGCGCGTCGGCGTCGTCGGACCCTTGGTCCGCAACTCGGGCGGCACGCTGGAGGACAGTGCCAGGGTGTTTCCCACGGGCCCCAGCCTGCTGCTGCGTGCGTTCGAGAGGCGCTCGGGGGCCGCTTATCCTGTCGACCAGGGACCTGTCCCTGTCGACTGGATCGCGGGCATGTTCATGCTGTTTCGGCGGGAGACGTACGAGGCG
>JBGQKQ010000132.1:0-8389 GCA_041499655.1 Gammaproteobacteria bacterium | reverse complement strand
TCAGGCAAAAGTCCCTCAACATGGCGGCGCTGAAGGCTGCCGGCGAGCTGATGCCAGCGAGCCTCAAGCTCGAGATCACCAGCATCGCCGACCTGCCGATCTATAACCTCGACCTGCAGGAGAAGGGATTTCCCGCCGGGGCGACGCGGTTGCGCGAGGAGATCCTGGCGGCCGATGCACTGCTGTTCGCCACGCCCGAGTACAACTGGTCGCTCTCGGCGGCGCTCAAGAACGTGATCGACTGGATGTCGCGCTTCGATCCGCAACCCTTCCAGAACAAGCCGGCGGCGGTGTTCAGCGCCAGCCGCGGCCCGGTCGGCGGCGCCAGAGTTCAGTACGACCTGCGCCGCATCCTTTCCGGCCTGGGCGTGCAATGGCTGGCGAGGCCGGAAGTATTCATCGGGATGGCGCCTACCAAGTTCGGGCCAGACGGCAAGCTGACGGACGAAACGACGCGCAAGTTTCTCACCGACCAGATGATCGCGTTCGAGGATTGGATCAAGCGCATGAAGCGCGCATTCGAATAAAGGGGAGCACATGAGCTACCGATTACTGAGTTATCGATCCGGCCGCGAAGCGCGTGCCGGGCTGCTGGTGGGCGACCAGGTGTACGACGCGGCGCGCGTTACCGGCAAGCCCGCATGGTCATCCGTTCTCGGTGCGCTGCAGGACTGGACGAAGGCGCACCGGGAGTTCGCGGCGTTCGCGAGACGCGTCGCCGCGGGAAAGAGCAAGGCGAAGGGCGCGCCGCTCGCGCGGGTGAAGCTCCTCGCACCGGTGCTCTATCCGGGCAACATCTACTGCGCGGGCGCGAACTATACGGACCACATGGCCGAGATGGCGCGCGCCCAGGGCAAGGAGCCGGGTCCGACGATGAAGGACCTGGGCGAGAAGCCCTGGCATTTCGTGAAGACTTCCCGCAGCTCGGTGGTCGGACCGGGCGCGAAGGTCAGGCTGCCTGCCTACTCGCAGAAGGTCGACTGGGAGGTGGAGCTTGCCGCGGTGATCGGCAAGACGGTGAAGGACGTTTCCGCCGAAAAAGCGCTCTCCTGCGTCGCCGGCTACACCATCGCCAACGACCTCTCGGCGCGCGACGCGATGAAGCGGGACAAGAACCCGCCGGCTTCGCCCTTTCATTACGACTGGGTCAGCCAGAAATGCTTCGAGGGCTCCTGCCCGCTCGGTCCCTGGATCGTGCCCGCGGGCGACATCGCCGATCCGCACCAGCTCGGCATCAGGCTGTGGGTCAACGGCGAGCTGATGCAGGATTCGCACACGAGCAAGCTGATCTTCGATACGGCCGAGCAGATCGCGATGCTGTCCTCGCGCGTGACGCTCCACCCGGGCGACCTCGTCCTCACGGGGACGCCGGCAGGGGTGGGCATGGGCCGGGGCCGGTTCCTCAAGGCCGGCGACACCGTCAAGCTGTGGATCGAGAGCATCGGCGAGCTGGTTCACACGATCGCCTGACCGCTTTCGCGTCAAAACCAACCGGAAGGAAAATCGCAATGGTGAAGGAACTGTGGGACAAGGGACTTGTCGTGCGCAAGGAGGTGCTCGGCGCCGAATACGTCGAGCGCAACGTGAAGGCGGCCGACGATTTCAGCATGCCGATGCAGGAGTACGCCACGGAGGCGTGCTGGGGCTGGCTGTGGGCGCGGCCGCAGTTCCCGCGCAAGACGCGCAGCCTGATCAATCTCGCCATGCTCTCGGCGCTGAACCGGCCTCACGAGTTCAAGGTCCACGTGAAGGGCGCGCTGACCAACGGCTGCACCCGCGAGGAGATCCGCGAGGTCCTGCTCCAGGTGGCGGTGTATTGCGGCGTGCCGGCGGGCGTCGAGGCGTTCAGGCTCGCACGCGAGGTGTTGAAGGAATACGACGAGGGAAAGAAAAGCGGCTAGCCGCCCCTCCGTCCTCCGTCGAGGAACAGAATCTCCTGAAGGCGCTGGGTACTCCTGACCGTTCCGGCCGTGTGGTCGAAGAGGACGTTGAAGAACATGTAGTTGGTATCGTAGTACCGCCACGTCCACGTCTCTTCGTCGCGCGCCCCGAAGGTCCAGATCTCCCTGGGCCGGCCAAGCAGCCGGAACACGTCGTCGCGCACCATGCCCGCCTGCACTTTGGAAAAATACGGCTCGCTCAGCGCCTGATGGATTTCCTGGACACGCTGATTGGGATCGATCCTGACGATGAACGTCTGCGTCGCGTAGAAGCCCTGTGGGTACTGCCACAGTTCCGAGCCGTCGCTATTTTTCCACAACGTAGTGGGCTTGCCGACACGCTCGGCGACCGACTGCGCGGAATCGCCCGGCGCGATGCTGGAGAAACTGGCGCAGCCCGCCGAAGCGCATGCAATCAGAAGAACCGCGGCTCTACATGTCATGATCCATCCACTGGATCTCGTCCAGCCTCTGGGTGGTCCTCACGGCTCCCGCACTGCGGTCGAAAAGGACGTTGAAGAACATGGGATTTGCCTGCAGGTAGCGCCAGGACCAGACCTCTTCGTCGCGGGCCGGGAACACCGAGATTTCGCCCGGCTTTCCGAGCAGTCGCCGCACGTCGTCGCGCGACATGCCGGTTTTCACCTGGGCAAAATACTCCTCGCTCAAGACTTGGCGCACGTTTTTCACCGCGTGGTCCGAGCCCACCGTCACCATGTAGGTCTGCCTTCCAAGCGGTCCCCCGGGGTATTGCCAGGTCTCGGAGCCGTCGGAGTTCTTGAGCACCGTTTCGGGCTTGCCGAGCCTCGACTGGAGCTGCGTTTCGTCCATTCCGCTGGTCACCGGGGAAATTCCCGCGCAACCCGACAGGGACGCGGCGAGCGCCGCCAGGGAAAGAGCAAGAAGGGTTCTTGGCATGATCTCTCCGCGATGAGGTACGATCACAGTCTGAGCTTCTGCCCAACCACTGTAAACATCGCCGTGCCTGCTCCTATTCCTGGAACCGGCCCGCATTGCGGCGCCAAGCTGACAGTCGCCTGAAATGCAGCGCCGCATACCTTGCGTGCTGATGCGTGGCGGGACTTCCCGAGGTCCCTATTTCCTCGCGTCCGATCTTCCCGCGGATCCCGCCAGGCGGGACGCGGTGCTGCTCGCCGTGATGGGCTCCCCGCATGCGCTGCAGGTCGACGGAATCGGGGGATCGAATACATTGACGAGCAAGGTCGCGATCGTCAGCCCCTCGAAGCACGAAGGCGCCGACGTCGACTATCTTTTCGCGCAGGTCTCGGTCAACGAGGCCTTCGTGGACACTAAACCCAACTGCGGCAACATGCTCGCCGGCGTGGGCCCGTTCGCGATCGAAACAGGCCTGATCCGGGCGAAGAGCCCGACCACCATGGTGCGCATCTACAACGTCAATACGGAGACGTTGATCGAGGCGATCGTGCAAACCCCAGGGGGCCAGGTCCAGTACGAGGGCGAGGCGCGAATCGACGGCGTGAGCGATCCGGCGGCGCCGATCAAGCTCACCTTCCTGGACGCGCTCGGCGCAGTGACCGGCAAGCTCCTGCCGACCGGCGGCGCGCTCGACACGATACAGGGCGTCGAGGCAACCTGCATCGACATGGCGATGCCGCTCGTCATCATGGCGGCCGAGGCCTTCGGCAAGACCGGAAAGGAATCTCCCCAGGAGCTCGACGCTGACCGCGCCCTGATGCAAAGAATCGAAGCGATCCGCCTCGAAGCCGGACGGCGCATGGGCATGGGCGATGTCTCGAAGCTCGTCGTCCCCAAGCCGGCGCTGGTGTCGAGTCCCGCCAACGGCGGAAACATCACGTCCCGCTATTTCACTCCCCATGCGTGCCACAAGGCGCACGCGGTGACCGGCGCGCTCGCGGTCGCCACCGCCGCGGTCCTGCCCGGCACCGTGGCGAGCCGCTTCGTCGAGCCGAAAGGGTTCTCGGGCGGCGTGCTCGCGATCGAGCATCCTTCCGGTCGCATCGAGGTCGACCTCATCACCGATCGCAGCGGCTCGGCTCCGGTGGTCGAGCGCGCCTCGTTCGTGCGCACCGCACGCCGCATTTTCGACGGGCACGTGCACGTGCCCCAGACGCTGTTCGACTAAAAGGGGAAGACATGGATCTCGGACTCAAGGGAAGGAACGCCGCGATCAGCGGATCGAGCCAGGGCATCGGCTATGCCATCGCGACCGCGCTGGCGAAGGAAGGCTGCAACGTCGCGCTTTCCGCGCGCGGGGCGGAGGGCCTGGCCGCGGCGGTGAAAGACATGCAAGCGCTGGGCGTCAAGGCCGTCGGCATCGTCAGCGACTTCTCCACGGAGGAAGGCTGCAAGAAATTCGCCGCGGAGGCGGCGGCGCAGCTCGGCGGCATCGACATCCTGGTGAACAACGTCGGCGGCCTGATTCCCGGAACGCTCGATAGCCTGACTGCCGAGCAATGGGAGAAGATCCTGAACCTGAAGCTGATGGCGGCGGTGCACACGACCAAACACGCGCTGCCCTTCCTCAAGAAGGCGCGCGCAGCGCGCATCCTCAACGTGTCGGGCGTCACCGGCAAGCAGCTACTGGCGGGGGCCTGGAGCACCGCGCTGACGAATTCCGCGATCATCGCCTTTTCCAAGCTTACGGCGGCGGAGCTCGGGGCGACCGGGATCACGGTCAACAACATCTGCCCCGGGTTCACCAACGTCAAGTCCTGGGGTCCCCGGGCGGAGGCGATGGCGAAAGTGCGCAACACCACCGCCGACCAAGTGCGCGCCGGCATCGCCGGACAGACGCTGCTCGGACGCTGGGCCGAGCCGGAGGAGATCGGGAACGTCGCGGCGTTTCTCGTCTCGGCGAAGAACAGCTACATGACCGGCACGACCGTCGAGGTCTGCGGCGGGTTCACGCGTTACTTCTGAGGGGGACGCGTGCGCAGAGTCCTCTTTTTCGCCTCGCTCGCGTGGCTCGCGGCGGGTGCGGCTTTTGCACAGACCCATTCGGCAGGCTCAGGGCAGGCCTGGCCCGCGCGGCCCATCACGCTGATCATTCCCTTCGCCCCGGGCGGCGGCGTCGACGCGAGCGCGCGCATTCAGGCGCAGGCCCTGAGCGATCTCCTGGGGCAGCCGATCATCTCGGAGAACATGGGCGCCGCGGCCGGCATGGTCGGAAGCGCGCGGGTCGCTAAAGCCGAGCCCGACGGCTACATGTTTCTCATCGGCAACACCGGGACGCATGCCTACAGCCAGTCGGTCAACAAGAAGCCGCTGTACAACGCCGCGACCGACTTCACGCCGGTGAGCCTGGTGTCGGAGTCGCCGCGTATCCTGGACGTGCGCAAGGACCTGCCGGTCGCGAACCTGGAGGAGTTCATCGCCTACGTGAAGGCGAATCACGCGAAGATGCAGTTCGGCTCGGCCGGAGTCGGCGCGGGAACGCACCTGCCCTGCGTGCTGCTGAACAACGCGATCGGGGTCGAGGTCACGCACATCCCCTACCGCGGAGAAGGACCGGCGCTGCAGGACCTGATCGCGGGCCGTATCGACTACATGTGCAACACCATCCAGACCGGGGCGGTGCAGGCGAAGGCGCATACGGTGAAGGGCATCGCGGTGATGGCCGCGAAGCGCTCCTCCGTCATTCCGGACCTCGCAACCAGCGGCGAGCAGGGCCTTGCGGGGGTCGAAGCGAGCGTGTGGAACGCGCTCTTCTTCCCCAAGGGAACGCCCGATGCGATCGTGCGCAGGATGAGCAAGGCGGTGAGCGACATGCTCGACAATCCGGCCCTGCGCAAGCGTCTCGAGGACCTGGGCCTTGAAATCGCTCCGCCCGAGCGCCGCGGCCCCGAGTACCTGTCGAAATTTTTGCCGGAAGAGATCGAGCGCTGGGGTAAGGTCGTGCGCGCGGCGCACATTACGCCGGAATAGGTAGGCGCGGTTACAAGGTGAACTAACGACGAGCGACATGGGCTCGACCATGCAGGACCGGCCGGTGGACGAGGGCACCGCGTATGCGATGACGCCCTCCACGCACAACGCGAAGCTCACCGAGGTGGGGCGCGGCACGCCGATGGGCGAGCTGCTGCGCCGCTACTGGCATCCGGTCGGGCTGGCCTCGCACGCCATCACGAGGCCGCGCCAGGTCCGCATCCTGGGAGAAGACCTGATCCTCTTCCGCGACGGCGCCGGGCGGCCCGGCCTGGTGCACGCCCGCTGCTGCCACCGCGGCGCGTCTCTCTACTACGGCCGCGTCGAGGAGCGCGGCATTCGCTGCTGCTATCACGGCTGGCTGTTCGACGCGCAGGGCCGCTGCCTGGACCAGCCCTGCGAGCCCGATGCAGGGGCGAAGCACCGTCACACCGCGCGCCAGCCCTGGTATCCGGTCGAGGAGCGCTACGGACTGGTGTTCGTTTACATGGGGCCGTCACAGAAGAAGCCCGTGCTGCCGCGGTTCGATGCCCTCGAGGATCTCGCCGCGGGCGAGTTCATCGACGCGGACGACACGAGCATCGGCTCGGGCGGCGGCGTCATCGTTCCGTGCAACTGGCTGCAGCACTACGAGAACTTGATGGATCCGTATCACGTGCCGATCCTGCACGGCAGCTTCAGCGGCCCGCAATTCGTACCCATGATGGGGCTGATGCCGCAGGTCGAGTTCGAACCCACGCAGCGCGGCGTGAAGGCGACGAGCGTGCGCAAGCTCGAAAATGGCCAGCTCTTCCTTCGAGTCACGGAAGCGGTCCTGCCGACCCTGCGCGCGGTGCCTAGCCCCCGCGTAACGGGCTATGGGCGCGTGGAATCCATCGGCTGGGTGGTGCCGATCGATGATTTCCACTTCCGCATCTATACCGCCGGCCGTGTCACCGAGCGTGGCGAGCTCGGGCGCGGGCGCTCGAAGATGAACGGCAAGTTCTGGCGGGAACTCACCGAAGAGGAGCACCAGCGTTTCCCCGGCGACTGGGAGGCGCAGACTGGACAGGGCCCGATCACGTTGCATTCCGAGGAACATCTAAGGACCAGCGATCACGGCATCGTGATGCTGCGCCGTCTGCTCGAGCGCCAGGTGGACGCGGTCGCGCAAGGCGAGGATCCCCTCGGCGTGCACTTCGACGACAAGTCCGCCCGGGTACGGCTGGAAGCAGGGCAGCGCCTGCTCGAGGGCGCAGCATGAGAATCCTCGTGCGAGCCATCGTCGCGGCGAGCCTGGTTTGCGCCGCCAGTGGCGCAGCGGCACAGGGATTTCCAGGCAAGCCGGTGCGCATCGTGCCCTTCGGCACTGCCGGAGGACCGGTCGACATCATTGCGCGCATGTACGCGGAAAAGCTGGGCGAACGGTGGAAACAGCCGGTCATCGTGGAGACGAAGCCCGGAGCGAGCGGCACGCTGGCCGCCGACTTCGTCGCCAAGGCGCCGCCGGACGGCACGACCTTCCTCATCACGCTTTCGCTCACCCACATCAACAACGCGATCCTTCAGAAGAACATCCCCTACGATCCGTTCCGGGACTTCGCGCCGCTTTCGCAACTCGCGGTCGGCTATGGACCCGCCTTGATCGCACCGGCAGCGGCGCCTTTCAACGATGTGCGCGAGCTCGTCGCGTACGCGAAGCAAAAGCCGGGCGGCTTGACCTACGGCACCTGGGGCACCGGCTCGACCCCGCATCTGTACGGGGAAATGCTGGCGAAACAGGCGGGCGTGAAGCTCGTCCACGTGCCTTACAAAGGCGAGGGCGCCGCGCACCTCGATCTTTTCGCCGGCGTGCTCGACATCGCCTGGGCCAACTCGGGCACTGCGCGCACCCACCTCAACTCGAAACGCATCAAGGTGCTCGGCGCCACGGGATCGCAACGCAGCCAGGTGCTGGCGCAGACGCCGCTGTTCGGCGAGCAAGGCTTCGATGGCTTCGAGCCGACGACGTGGATCGGGGCGTACGCGCCGGCCAAAACGCCGCCGGCGATCGTCAACGAACTCTCCGAGGCGCTGCGCGAAGCGACCCGGCAACCCGACATTGCCGCCCGCTGGCGGGACATCGGCTTCGAACCGGCCGGGACGACGCCGGAGGAGTTCGCGCGCATTCACAAGGCCGACTTCCCGAAGTGGGCGCGGATGATCGAGGCGGCGGGGCTGACGGCGGAGTAGGTCGTCTCAGGACCGAGGGGACCGGCTAGATCGTGTCGTAACTGCCGAACAATTGAAGAGACGTCAGAGCGACGACAGAAATGGAATTCCCGTACACGTCGACGGAACGCCGGGGTTCCAGGTCGAAAATGGAGTTGATCGTAAACCACCAGAAGGACCTGGAAATCCGTATCCTCATGAGGCCCGGAGCGCCATTGCCGTCCGAGCCGTTGTTGGTTACCCGGTACAGTCTGTTGTAGATCGAGAGCGCGATGGTCTGAGTAATTCCGTCGTCGTTCCCTTGACCTGCATTGAGCAGATGAATCTTTCCC
>JBGQKQ010000131.1:0-8412 GCA_041499655.1 Gammaproteobacteria bacterium | reverse complement strand
GTCGCCGGGACACCCAGCGGCGCCGCAGGCAGGACCGGCGCCGGCGATCGGACTTCTGACTAGGGCATGAAGCCGCCGCCGTTGACGTGGATCGTCTGTCCGGTGATGTAGCGCGCATCCGGGCCGCACAGCATGCGCACCACCGCGGCGACTTCCTCGGGCTCGCCGCGGCGCCCTATCGGCGGCATGCCGCGCCGGTCCTTCGGCCGCGCCGGCGCGCCGGGCAGCCCGCGCACCGTCTCGATGGTTCCCGGGACCACGCAGTTGACGGTGATGCGGTGCGGCGCGAGATCCAGCGCGAGCGCGCGCGTCATGCCGGCGATGCCGGACTTGGCGGCGATGACGTGAACGCGGCCGGTCGCGCCCTTGTGCGCCGTCATGCCTCCGAGATTGACGATCGCGCCGCCGCGCACCCGCGTGAGATGCGGCAGGCAGGACTGGGTGCACAGGAACGCGCCGTCGAGCACGATCGCGATCACGCGCTTCCACTCGTCGAGCTTGATGTCCTCGAAAGGCGTCTCGCTCCTCACCGCGGCGTTGTTGACGAGGATGTCCAGGCGCCCGAACTCCTTCACCGCCGCGTCCACCATTTTGGCGACCGCGGCCGGATCGGTGACGTCGGCGATGTGGAATGCCGCCTTCCCGCCCGCCGACTTGATCATCGACACGGTGTTCTTCGCGTCGTTCTGGGAGGTGTTCGCGTTCACCATCACCGCGGCGCCGCCCGCGGCGAGCGAGCGGCAGATCGCGCGGCCGATGTTCCTCGCGCCGCCGGTGACGAGCGCGACCTTGCCGGCGAGCTCGGTGCCGGGCGTCATTCCCGCGGCCGAATCGCTCACTACAGATTCCCCAGGAGCAGCAGCAGGCCGCCGAGGATGGCGGTGTTGCCGAGCAGGATGATGCGGCTGACGTTGCCTTTCGCCGGGTCCATGCGCCAGAAGCGGTGGAAGATCGCGGTCGCCGCGACGGTGAAGACGATCAGGCAGTAGACGCCGATCTCGGGATGCCAGTCGAGGAGCAGCAGCGCGCAGCCGGTGAATTGCAGCGCGATGCCGGTCCAGAACGCGAGCGCCGGCAGCGGCGTGCCGAACGCGGCCATGCGCTCGATGTGGTCCTTGATTCGCGCCCGGGTGAGGTTGCACAGGCCGGTCGCGAGGAAGCAGAGCACGATCAGGAGCCGCCCTGCCGTGTCCAGCCACGAAGTATCTCCGTACATCGGCGGTTCTCGCTATAATTTTTGCCGCCGTCCGCGGGCGGCCGCTCGACAGCGGACAGGATACGCCATGCCCTTCGCAACGATCAACGGCATCAGGATCAACACCCTCGTTCAAGGCTCGGGCCCGCACCTGCTGATGTTCGCGCCGGGCGGATGGCGCTCGGTGATCTCGCGCTGGACCGCGGCGGGTGGCAAGGAAGCGTTCGGCCAGATGGACGGGATCGCGGCGCTGTCGAGGCATTTCACCTGCATCGCCTACGATCGCCGCGAATGCGGCCTCTCCGGCGGGCGCATCGAGCCGCTCAACTGGGATGTGTATGTCAGCGAAGCGAAAGCATTGCTCGACCTCGCCGGCGCGAAGGAGGCGATCATCCTCGGCAGCTGCATGGGCGCGTCGCTCGCGCTTGCCTTCGCGGCGCGCCATCCGGCCGCGTGCAAGGGACTGATCCTGCACTGGCCCGTGGGCGGCTACCTGTGGATGAGCAAGGGGCAGGGTTTTTTCCGGCGTCACATGGATTTCGTGCGCGCGAATGGCCTCGCCGCGGTGGTCGAGCGCGCCCCGCGGGGCGAGAATTTCTGGCTGGACCCGGAAATCGGACCCTGGGGATCGCCCGCCGCGGTCTGTCCCGAATTCGCGGCCGAGCTGGCGAAGCAGGACGTCGGGCGCTATCTGGACATCTGCGCGCGCAGCCGCGACGCGATCTTCAACGACACCATGCCCTCGGGCGCGAGCGGCGAGGAGCTCATGAAAATCCCGATCCCCGCGCTGATCATGTCCGGGGCGGACAGCCGGCACACTCGCTCGGCGGCGTGGGCGCTCGCCGAGCTGATGCCGCAGTCCGAGCTGTGGGAGGTCTTCCCGCCCGAACAGAACGGCCAGAACACGCTCGACCGGATCCTGAAGTTCAAGTCGCAGCTCGAGGCGGCCGCGCAGGCCGCATAGCGATGCTCAACCGGCTTCCGGCGCTCGCGCGCTTTCTGCTCGCGCTCGTCGCGATCAACCTCCTCGTGTTCGAGGCGTTCCGCGCGGTGTTCTGGGTCGCGTTTCGCGAAACGCTCGCCGGGGCGTCGTGGGGAGACCTGGCCAAGGCCGTCTACCTGGGATCCAAATTCGACTTGCGGCTCGCGCTGCTGCTCTTGCTGCCGCTCGCCCTGCTCGGGTGGAACCCCTTTTTCGATCCGTCCCGGCGGCGCGCCGCGCGAATCGGCTGGCTGGCTTATCTCGCTCTGGCGGAATGCGTGGTGCTCCTGCTCTACATCGTGGATTTCGGACACTACGCCTGGGTGCGGGTGCGCCTGAACGCGAGCCTCGCCGATCACCTGACGCCGGTGGGCGTGGCGGCGCGGGTGGCGTGGGAGACCTATCCGGTCCTGCTCGGCATGCTTGGACTGGCGCTCCTCACGGGCGCGTACGCCTGGGTGGCGGAACGCGCCGCGCGGCGCACCCTGCTGGCGCCTTCGAATCCCCTCTCGAAGTGGCCGAAGCGCGCGGCGATCGCCGCCCTCGCCGCGCTCTACGTGGCGGGGATCTGGGGCAAGTGGTCGCGCTATCCGCTGCGCTGGAGCGAAGCCTATTTCTCCTCGAGCGAAGCGGTGGCCGCGCTCGCGCTCAACCCGGTCCTGTTTCTCACCGACACCGCGGAAAACCGCAACCTCCCCTACGACGCGGACAAGGTGCGCGAGCACTACGCGTATACGGCCGCGCTGCTCGGAATCAAGTCGCCGGATCCGAACCAGCTCGACTTTGCCCGCACCGTCACGCCGCTGCGCAAGCCCGCCGTCAAATACAACCTGGTGGTGATCCACCTGGAATCCTTTGCGGCGTTCAAGGCCGGGATCTTCGGCAACGCGCTCAATCCGACGCCCTACTTCGACGCGATCGCGAAGGAAGGCCTGCTGTTTACGAACTTCTTCGTGCCGGAGGTACCGACGCCGCGATCGGTGTTCGAGATGCTCACCGGCATTCCGGACGTGAACGGGGCCACCACCGCCTCGCGCAATCCGCTGGTGGTGAACCAGCACACGCTGGTGAACGCGCTCGAAGGGTACGAGAAGTATTATTTTCTCGGGGGAAGCGCGACCTGGGGCAACATCCGCGGCCTGTTCACGCACAACATCCCGGGCCTGCACGTCTTCGAGGAGGGCGACTACGACGCGCCGCAGGTGGACGGCTGGGGCGTGTCCGACGTCGTCCTGTTCGACAAGGCCCTCAAGACGCTGCGCGACCAGAAGAAGCCCTTCTTCGCCTTCATCCAGACCTCGGGCAATCACCGGCCCTTCGGCATCCCCGACGATCACCCCGGTTTCGAGCTCGCCAAGGCCGACGAGGCGCAGCTCGCGGAAAACGGTTTCGACGGCCTCGCGGCCTACAACGGCATGCGCTACCTCGACTTCGCGCTCGGCTCGTTCTTTGCAAAGGCCAAGGAATCGCCCGGTTTCAAGAACACCGTTTTCTTCCTGTACGGGGACCACGGCAATCCTTCCACCCGGGAGACGCCCTGGCAGCAGCTCCTGCTGACCGGCTACCACGTGCCTTGCGTCATCGTCGCGCCCGGCCTCGTCAAGGCGGACACGCGCATCGATTTCACCGCCAGCCTGACCGACGCCCTGCCGACCTCCCTGGGCCTGCTCGGCGTTCCCTATCTCAACACGGCGCTCGGGCGCGATCTGCTCGATCCCGGTTCCGTCGGCCGGCATTTTTCGCTGATCGGGCTGGACGGGGTGCTCGACGACGAATTCTATTTGCGGACCGGGCCGGCGGGGCCGTACCTGTTCCGCTATCGCTCGGAGTCGGGCGCCGAGGACGTGCACCAGCGCTATCCGGAGAAAGTCGCGGAGCTGCTGCGCCTGCAGGAAGCGCTTTACGAGACCTCGAAATACCTGCTCTACCACAACCCGCCCCGGCCTCACGTTCCGGAAGTGCGACGGTGAGCGCGCGGCTCAAGTGGTTCAGCCTGGCGGCGATCGCGCTGGTGTTTGCCGGGCTTTACGTCCGCGCGCTCGAAACGCCGCCGGCGGCGCGCTTTGTCGCGCCCCGCGCCGCGGCTCCGGCCGCATCCCCGAAGCCGCTGTACCGGCCGCAGCTGCTGCCCAACAGCAGCACGCTCTCGGTCCACAGCGCCACGGCGGTCGAGCTTTCGGGCGGCAGGCTGCGCGCGTTCTGGTACGGAGGAACGCGCGAAGGCGCCTCCGACGTCGCTATCTATACCTCCGTGTACTCGCCGACCGGCGAAACCTGGGAGCCCGAGCGCGCGCTCGTCAGCCGCGAGTTCGCCCAGCGGCATCTGCAGCGCTCCCTGCGCAAGCTCGGCAATCCGGTCGCCGGGCGCGACGGCGCGGGGCGGATCTGGCTTTTCTTCGTCAGCGTCTCCGTGGGCGGATGGGCGGGCAGCGCCATCAACGCCATGGTTTCCACGGACGAGGGCGAGACGTGGAGTCCGCCGCGGCGCCTGATCAGCTCGCCATTTCTGAACATCAGCACCCTGGTCAGGGGCCCGCTGGTGCAGCTTTCCGACGGAACCCTCGCCTTGCCCGTGTATCACGAGTTTCTCGGGAAGTTCGGCGAGCTGCTGCGCGTGGACGCCGAAGGCCGCGTCATCGGCAAGACGCGCCTCTCCTGGGGGAAATCCTCCCTGCAGCCGGTGATCGTGCCGCGTTCCGAAACCGACGCGGTCGCCTTCATGCGCTACGCGGGAGATCCGCCGGCGCGCATCCTCATGATCCGCACCCGCGACGCGGGCGCGCACTGGAGCGAGCCGGTGAAGACCGCGCTTCCCAATCCGAACGCGGCCGTGGCGAGCGTGCTGCTCGCGGACGGCCCGCTGCTGCTCGCGTTCAACAACGCGGAGGAGGACCGCGAAAGCCTGTCGCTCGCGCTCTCGAGTGATTTCGGCAACAGCTGGCGCGTGGCGCGCAACCTCGAGGGCGAGTCGCTGCTGCCGCGCGCACCGGTCAACGAGTTCTCCTACCCCTGGATGATGCAGGACCGGGCGGGCAACGTGCACGTGCTCTACACCTGGGGCCGCGCGCGCATCAAGCACGTGGTCTTCAACCGCGCCTGGCTGGAGGGCGGCGGGTGATGCTCGCGAACACCCTGTTCGGATTGCTGGGGTGCGGGCTGCTCTGCGTCGCCCTGGCGGCAACCGCGCTTCGCTTTCACGTGTTTCCGGCCCGGGTTCGCACTGCGCTCATGGCAGCCGTGCTCGTCGCCGTTCTGATTCCGATCGGCGATCTCTCGATCGCGGGCACCGTGCGCGGCGCGACCGGAGACCTGAGCGCGACTACGCTCGCGCTGGCGGTGAGCGCGGTTTTCGCGCGGCTGAGCGGACGGACGATGTTCGAGCGCCGGGAAATGAATGCGCTGCTGTGGCTGGTCGCGTGCGCCGCCCTGTTTCTGTATCCGTTCGCGCTGGGGTGGACCGCGTTCGATCCTTACGCGCTCGGTTACGGATCGGCCGCCTTCGTCACCGCGCTGCTTCTCGCGACGCTCGCCGCATGGCGCATGGGCTTGAAGCTCGTCGTGCTCGTGGTGCTCGCCGGCGGCCTTGCTTACCTCGGCGGCCTGTACGAATCGCGCAACCTGTGGGATTACCTGATCGATCCGCTGGCGGCGGGGTATGCGCTCGCCGTCCTGCTGTGGGCGGGCGGCGGGAAACTAGTTTCCCAGCGCCGACAGCGCGCGCCGGTAGTATGAGAGGTCGAAATAGCTCTCGGCGCTCCGCCCGCTTCCGTTGCCCTCGATCTCGGCGCGCATGGCGAGCAGGTTGCGAAAGCCCTCCGGGTCGAAACGCGCATCCGGCGTGAAGCCGCGAACCGGATCGGCGAGCACGTCGTAGGTGCGCTCGGCGATATCGCGCGGGATTTTCAGCCTGTCCATGAGGAGCGCCACGCACGCGGCGCGGTTCCCGGGGCTCCGCACCCAGCGCAGCGATTCGAGGTATCCTGCGAGGTAGCGTGCGAGCAGCGCGCCGTTGGTGTCGATCCAGGAACGCAGCGCAAAGGCGCCGTTCGCCTGGTAAGGCCCGAGCAAGTCCACCGTGTTGCCCAAACTTTTCATTCCCAGCTGCTCCGCCTGGATGGTAAACGGCAGATTGAGGATCGCCGCCGCATAGGCCTTGTTCGCGGCCATCGCCTTGAGCCGCAGCTCGCCGCGGCCGACCGGCACGACCTGGTAGTCGGCGCCCTCCTTCAATCCGTGCTGGAGCAGGATCTTCTTCGCCTGGATGGCGTAGGCGGTGTTCGGCGCGTCCACGACCAGGGTCCGCCCGCGCAGATCGGCGAACGAGCCGATGCCGGCCTGGACGAAGAACTCGTTCATGCCGCTGTCGCCGCCGCTGACGATCACCACGTCCTGCTTCGCCGCGTCCACCATCGCGACCGCGTTGTCCACCGCGGCATGCACCACGTCGAACCGGCCCGCCGCGAGGCCCTCGCGCTGGACGGTGGAGTTCTCCGTGAAGGACAGCTCGAGCGTCACGCCGTGCTTCGCGAAGAAGCCCCGCTCGACGCCCGCGTGAAGCGGCAGGGACTTGGCGTTCGGGAAGGCGTTGACGCGGACCGTTTCGGGACCGGCGGCGATTGCGGCGGAGCAGAGCGCCGCTGCGGCGGCCGCCGCGACGAGAGCGCGTATCATTCGACGACGATGTTGCCTTCGCGGGCGATGGTCCGCCATTTCTCGTAGTCGGCGCGGACGTAGGCCGAGAATTCCGCGCGGCTCATGTCCATGATCTCGACGCCCATCGAGCGGTAGCGCTCGCGCACGGTCTCGTCCGAGAGCGCGCGGCGCAGGGCGCCCGTGAGCCTGTCCGCCACGGGGCCGGGAATGCCCGCCGGCGCGAACAGGCCCGTGAAGGTGCTCGCCTCGTATCCCGGCACGCCCGACTCGTCGAGCGTCGGCACGTTCGGCAGCAGCGGCGATCGCGTCTTCGAGCTGACCGCGAGCGCCTTCAAGCGTCCGCTGCGGATGTGCTCGATGGAAGCGGTCAGCTGGTCCATCATGGTCTCGACCTGGCTGCCGAGCAGGTCGGTGATCGCCGGGCCGCTGCCCTTGTAGGGAACGTGCACCAGCTTGAGGTTCGCCTGGCGCATCAGCAGCTCGATCGCGAGATGATTCGAGGAGCCGCTGCCGGCGGAGGCGATCGTCAACCCTCCGGGTTTCGAATTGGCGAGCGCGACGAACTCCTTGTAGGTCGACACCGGCGTCTTGGGCGCCGCCGTGAGCACGATGGGGACGGACTGGATCGGCCCGATCGCGACGAAGTCCTTCACCGGATCGTAGGAGAGGTTCTTGAACACGGCGGGGCCGGCGGTGATGGTGCCGCTCGAGCCGAGCAGGAGCGCATAGCCGTCGGCGGGGGACTTGGCGACGGCGGTGGTTCCGATCCTGCCCGCCGCGCCGGCGCGGTTCTCGACGATGACCTGCTGGCCGAGCGCGTCCGACAGCGCGGGCGCGACGGTGCGCGCCGTGATGTCCACGTTGCCGCTCGCCGGCCAGGGCACGATGATCTTCACCGGGTGGGCGGGGAAATCCTGCGCCGACGCGCTCGCCGCAGCTGCCGCGACCGCGAGCGCGAGAATCCATCGCGTGCTCATGCTTTCTCCTCCGGCGGGAATCGTAGCACGGGCCGGTCCGCTATCCGGAACGCTTGTGGCTTTGCCGGAATAGGCGCGCTATCCTCGTGTTTACGTTTGCGGCGGGAAGCAGAGGAGCTCCGACATGCTCGAAACCGAACGGGTCAAAGTCTTCTGGCAACCGGGATGCACGAGCTGCCTCCGGACCAAGGAGTTTCTCACCAAGAGCGGCGTGGACTACGAATCGATCAACGTCCACGGCAACGCCGCCGGCATGGCGGAGCTGCACCAGCTCGGAGCGCGCAGCGTCCCGGTCGTGTCCCGCGGCCGCAAGTTCGTCTTCGCCCAGAGTCTCGGGGACGTCATCGAGTTCCTCGACCTGAAGGTCCGGCTGCAGGAGCGCCTGAGCCCCGAGGAACTGGTGAAGAAGCTCGAGATCGTGCTGCCCGCGGCGTGCCGCTACATCCGGCAGATCCCGCCCGAGTGGTTCGACAAGCCGTTCCGCAACCGCAACCGGCCGATCCGCGTGCTGTGCCACCACGTGTTCCGGATCGTAGAGGGGTTTCTCGAGTCGATGCAGGACGGCCGCGAGCTGACCTACGAGCGGATCATGCAGGAGGCGCCGG
>JBGQKQ010000130.1:0-8479 GCA_041499655.1 Gammaproteobacteria bacterium | reverse complement strand
CGGACGGTCCTGCGCACGCAGCAGACCTGGCTGTGCCGCTGCGGCGGCTCGGCGAACAAGCCGTTCTGCGACGGCACGCATGCGAAGATCGGCTTCACCGGCTAAAAAAAGGAAGAACCCGCGTGGCCGCGCAGTGCAAGCATCTCGATCAGATCCACGACGTGAAGCCCCGCACGCCGAAGGGCTGCGAGGAATGCCTCAAGACAAACATGCAGTGGGTCCACCTGCGGCTCTGCCTCATCTGCGGGCACATCGGCTGCTGCGACAACTCCCCGGGCAAGCACGCGACCCGGCACTTCCACCAGACGCAGCACCCGATCATGAAGAGCTTCCAGCCCGGCGAAGACTGGGGCTGGTGCTTCGTGGATGAACTGCTGATGGAGCCCGCACCGAAGCTCCGCTGATCCGCGCGCCCGTCGCAAGGGCGCAAGCTGTCCGCAAGCCGTTGCCCTCGTCCTGCCACAATTGATCTGCGCCTCTCCCGAGCGCTGGCCGGGGTGCGCCATCTTCCCGCACTCCAATGCAATGAGCGGCAGTGGGCCGCCGACAGTGCCAAGGGAGATGATCTTGCTGGAACGTTTGAGAATTCTGATCGAAGGGATCCGCGACTGGTTTGCGCGCCGGGCCGCGGAATCCGGCAGCCTCGCCGCGCAGGCCGCGAAGATTGGCGTGGAACGCTCGCGCTCGGGCTTTGCCGCCGCCAGGGCGGCGGTGGCGCTGCTCGCGCTGCTCGGCGGCGCCGGCTATCTGCTCTACCGCCATCCGCCTGTGCACGGCATCGGGCCGGGCGAGATCGGCGTCCGCACCAATCGCTTCAACGGCAAGGTGGACGAATGGCGCGACGGCAGCGTCCTCGTCGTTCCCGGCCTGCACGAGCTGCGCCTGGTTTCCCTTCGCGACCGCAGCTACCGGCCCGAGCAGGTCAGCCGCGCCGACGGCCCGGCCCCGCTGCAGTCGGTGGAAGGTCTGTCGCTCGGGGTTGATCTCTCGTTCCGCTACGCGCTCGATCCGGCCAGGGTGAGCGCCTTGTCGAAGAGTCTCCCCGACGACATCGGCAAGGAAGTCGTCGAGCCCGCGGTCCAGGGCGTGATCTACAAGGTGTTCGCCCAGTACACGGTGCGCGAGATTTTCTCGGCAAAGCGTGCAGACATCCAGCAAGCGATCGAGCACGAGGTCGGGACCAAGCTGGCCGCCGACGGCATCCTGCTGAAGAGCATGCTCATGGGCAAGGTGGATCTGCCCGCCGACTACCGGCGCGGCATGGAGGGGCTGCTCGCCGAGGAGCTCGCCACCGCCAAGATGCGCTACACGCTCGAGCTCAAGGACAAGCGGGTGAAAGAGGTCGAGCTCGACGGCGAGGCCGAGAAGGTGCGGCGCGAGAAGACCGCCGAGGCCCATGGGCTCGAGCAGATCGTCGCCGCAAGATCGCAGGAAGAAGCGATGAAGCACGTGCTGCCGTTCAAGGAGCGCCAGGTCGAGCAGCGCAAGCTCGAGGCCGAGGCGGAAAAGACGTTTCGCATCCGGGCCGCCGAGGGCAGCGCCCAGGCGCGGCGCATCGAGGCCGACGGCGAAGCCGACGCGCGCCAGAAGCTCGCCGACGCCGAGGCCTACCGCCTGGACCTGGTGGGCAAGGTCAACGCCGAGCAGATGGTGCGCGAAGGGGCGGCGCTCAGCCGGCATCCGCTGCTGGTCCAGAAAGCGCTTGCCGACAAGCTCTCCGACAAGATCCAGGTGATCATCGCGCCGCCGCCGACCGACGGCAGCTTCCTCGCCGGAGCCATCCTCGGCGGCCAGATCAAGGGACGGCCATGAGCGCGCTTCGCGCGCTCGCCTGCGCGGCGATCACCCTCGCCGCCGCCGCGTCGCACGCGGGCGAATCGGCTCCGGGCGTCGCCATCGTCACCCGCGACCAGGTCCCTTTGCGCGCCGCCCCGCGCGACTCCGGCGCCTCGCTCGCCATCCTGTGGCAGGGCGAGGCGCTCGAGGTGCGCGGCGAGCGCATGGATTACCTCCAGGTCTGGGACCACGCGCGCGAGCGCGGCGGTTTCGTCCACGCGAGCCAGGTGCGGCGTGCGACGCTCACGGAAGCCGAGGCGCCCGAGCTCCTCGCGCTGCTGCGCTTTCTGCGCGATGCGCCGGGCGAGGAAGCGCTGGGGATCGGCTTCGCCGCCGCCTTTGTCGAGGCGGCACCCGCCGCAGCCTTCAGCGGCGCCGCGGGGATCGAGGCCCTGGACGCCCTCGGCACGCTCGCGGACCGCCTCGCGCGGCGCGCCTCCTCGGGCCTTCCCAGGACCCGGGCCGCGCAGGCGGTCCTGTCCGCGCATCTGGATGTCGCCGCCCGCTACGGCGTGAAGTTCGCGAGCTACGAGCGCGAGGGCCGTGTGCACATCTGCTACGACGGCGACGCCTTCCGCCGGGTGCTCGCCCTGCGCTCCACGCCCGGGCAGCGCGCCCGCGCCGCGCTCGCCCTGACGCGCGAGGAATGCGTGGCCCCCGCTCTTGGCCTCCACGAGCGCCGGCTCGTCGACGAGTGGAGAGCGGACGTGATCGAGGGCGTCGACGCCGCGGCGCTGCCCCCCTATCTGAAAAACCGCGTGCTGATGCGCCGCGCAAGCGTCTGGAGCGCCCTCGCCTTTCGCCGAGCGCGCTCCCTAGAACATGCAGGCGAAGGCACCGATGTCGCCGCAAGGCGCGCGCTTGCAGCGCTCGAGGGAATCGACCGGAGCGAACTGACCGACGACGACAAGCGGACCTACAGCGACGCGGCGATGCGCGCGAGCGCCTCGCGCTGGGCGGCGAACCCCGCGCCCGCCAGGCAGGAAGAAAAGCAGCCGCACATCGTCGCCGCCCCCGGCAGGCCGGGCGAGACCTGCGTCTCGCTCATCGACGAGGACGGCGACGCCCGCCATCCGCTCGCCCGGCGCTGCACCTACGGCATCGTCTGGACCGCTTCGGCCGCTCTGAACCCGGAGTGGACCGCGCTCGTCCTCGCCGTCCAGCCGACCGAGACCTGGCGCGAGCTGTGGGTTTTCCGCCTCACCGCCGACGGCTGGACCATCGGCGTGCTGCCGCCCGCGGCGGCGACGCCCGGGGTCGGCTACGCGGAATTCGCGGGATGGGTGCCCGGCGGGCGCAAGCTGCTGGTTGCGCGCGAAGCAAAGGCCGAGGGCAAATACCGGCAGCGCTTCGAAGTGATCGCCCTCGGCACCCTTGCGACCGAGCAGCAGGCCGGCGATCCCCGCATCCTGCGCGCCTTCCAGCGCTGGCAGGATGCGTCGTGGAAGCGGGAGACGCTCAGCCTGCGCTAGCTCCGAACGATCCGCCGGCGGCTAGTCGTCGAGCGAGATGTGGCGCTCGCGCGCGAGCTTGGTCCAGCGCGCGATGTCGGCCCGCATGAAGGCCCCGAATTGCTCGGGCGTCATGGGCATGGTCTCGATCGCCTCGCCCGCGAGACGCTCGCGCAGCGAGGGCGCGGCGAGCGCCTTGTTGATCTCCGCGTTGAGCTTTTGCGTGATCTCGGCCGGCAGCTTCGCCGGGCCCACGATGCCGTACCACTGCACGCCGTCGAAACCCTTGAAGCCCGACTCCTCGAAAGTCGGCACATCCGGCACCAGCGGATGGCGCTTCAGGCCGGTGATGGCGATGGGCTTGAGCTTCTTCCCCCGGATGTGAGGCAGGGCCGCCGCGAACCCGGGCATGAGCACGTTGATCTGCCCGCCGAGCATGTCGGTGATCGCGGGTCCGATGCCGCGGTAGTGCGCGTAGGCGACCTCGTCCAGGCCTGCGGCCGCCCTGAACTGCTCGATCGCGAGGTGGTTGAGCAGGCCGATCCCGCCCGTGGCCCAGTTGAGCTTCGTGGGATTCTTCTTGGCGTAGTCGATGAATGCTTTCAGATCCGAGGGCGGGACCGAGGGCGTCACCACCAGGATATTGGGCGTGCCCCCGACCATGGCGATCGGCGTGAAGTCGCGCACCGCGTCGTACGGGAGCTTGCGCACGGCGGGGTTGGTGCCGTGGGTGCCGACGTAGCCCACCATCAGCGTGTAGCCGTCGGGCGCGGCGCGCGCCGCCGCCATGGCCGCGAGCGAGCCCCCGGCTCCACCGGTGTTCTCGATGACGAAGGACTGCGAGAACGCCCGGCTGAGCTCGTTGCCGACGGTGCGCCCGATCAGGTCCAGGCCGCCGCCGGGCTGGGCGGGAACGATGATCTTCACCGGCCTCGAGGGATAGGCCTGCGCCTGGACGAGCACGGGCAGCAGGGCGAGCACGGCAAGAAGCGAGGCGGCGGAGCGCTGGATCATGATGGTCCTCCCGGCTAGAACGAGCGGAGTCTAACCGAAGTCGTCGGCTCCCTGCGGGGCCGGACCTCAGCCGGCCGCGATCGAATCGACCTTGTCCGGATAGAAGGCGAGCAGCTCCTTGATGGCGAGCATGTCGTCGTACGGATCCTCGTAGGTCCAGACTGCGTTCTCCGCCCCGCCCTTGAGCGAGTAGTACGAGGCGTGGCCCTTGAACGGGCAATAGGTCCGGTGCCCGGTGCGCGCCAGCCTGTCCATTTTCACGTCCTTGCGCGGCACGTAATAGACGACGGGGTAGTTGCCCTCTTTCAGCGCGAGCGCGTCGCGGCTGTCGGCGAGGACCTCGCCCCCGACGGTCACGCGGACCCGGTTGCCCGCGGGATCGATCGTGATGTGGGGTGCCGGCGCACCTTTCATTTCATCGCCGCCTTCCCGAGCCCGATCGCGGCTTCCCTGGACGCGCCGCTCCTGGGCGTGTTTCTCGCCGGGCTGGTCGCGCGGAGGGTGTGACTGCGGGAGGCTCCCCGGCTTTTTCCAGCAGCCAGGTGCGGAACGCCGCCACCGCCGGCCGGTCCGCGATGACCTCGGGGCATACGAGGAAGTAGGCCGAGCCCGGTTTCATTTCGATCTCGAAGGGCTCGACCAGCCTGCCCGAGGCGATGTCGGCGTCGACGAGCGGGCGAAGAGCCAGCGCCACGCCCAGCTTCTGCGACGCCGCTTCGAGCGACAGCATGTTCGTGGAGAATCGCGGCCCGCGGCTGCCGTCGACCTTGTCGGCGACGCCCGCCGACTCGAGCCATTTCTGCCAGGCGTCGCCGTGCGCGACGACGTCCATCGCGTCGTCGTGCAGCAGCACCTGCCGCGCGAGGTCCGCGGGCTCGCGCAGCGGCGGGTCGCCCGCCACCAGCTCCGGGCTCGCGACCAGCGCCATCGCGACGCTGAACAGGCGGTCGGCGCGGAAGCCGGGATAGTCGCCCCCGCCCAGATGGATCTCGACCCCGGACGTTTCGCTCCTGAGGTCGAGGTTGCTCATCAGCGCCGCGGAATCGAGCGCGCCTGCGTCGACCATCCTGCTCGAGCCGACGACGCGCACCTCGATGCCGGGCGCGAGCTTCGCGAACTCAGCCAGGCGCGGCATCAGCCAGCGCGCCGCGAACACCGGCGGGGCGGTGATGCTCAGCTCGGTCTCGGCGCTGCGCTCGTGGATCGTCTCGACCGCGGCGGCGAGCGCGTCGAACCCCTCGCGCAGCCGCGGCAGACTGGCGCGCGCCGCCTCGGTGAGCTGCACGCCGCGTCCCTCGCGGCGGAACAGCTCGATGCCGAGGTATTCCTCGAGGCTCTTGACCTGATGGCTCACCGCGGCCTGCGTGATGTGCAGTTCGGCCGCCGCCTCCTTGAACGAGAGATGGCGCGCAGCTGATTCGAATACGCGGAGCGCGTTGAGCGGCGGCAGGCGGTAGATCACGTTTGGCGTGAGTTTTTCTTATGGATGACGTGAGAATACATCGTTTGTCGTTGCGCGCTCCAGACCCTATTCTATGACGCATGAAAAACCATCTTTATCACTACCCGACAGTCGAGGAATTGCGTGCGCTGGAACTGGCCGCTCACCGCGCCCGCTCCCGTGAACTCTTGCGGCTGATCCGCACCGCCACGGCAGGCCTGAAGGCGTTCGTCGAGCGTCTCGCCGACGTCGCGCACGGCGGAGGAAGGATTGGACATGCGTAAGCACAGGGAATTCGCAACACCGTTCTGGAACAGGGCGTCGAAATCGCTGCCGGCGTCGGTGCGCCAGCGCTACGCGCCGCAGCTGAAGTCGGCGGAGCGTTTCGATCTCGCGCTCGACAGGGTCATCGACCTCTTTTCCCCTCACCGCTCGGGACACTGACCGGGCACCGCCCCCGGGGCGCCTCCCCTCCTCCTTGGCGCCCCGGGGATTTTCTGCGGCTGTTCCTAGAGAATCCTCTCGCCGAACTTCTTGAGCGCGCGCTCGGAGAGCGTGAGTCCGAGCCCGGGCTGCTCCTTCAGCGTCAGCATGCCCTTGGCGATCTTCGGCGGGTCCTCGAACAGCTCCGCCTGGAGCGGGTCGCGCTCCGGGTCGGTAAAGGACTCGACGATGACGCCGGCGGGCGTGGCCGCGACGATGTGCGCGTGGATGAAGCAGTCGTGGTGCGGCGCGACCTGCACGTGGTTGAACTCGCACAGCGCAGACAGTTTTCTCCCTTCGGTGAATCCGCCCATCATGGTGCAGTCGAACTGCAGGATCTGGATCGCCTGCTCCTCCAGCAGCGCGCGGCAGCCGTAGCTCGTGAGTTCGCTCTCGCCCGCCGAAAGCGGGATGCGGGTCTTCTGCGCGAGGAGTTTCAATTCCCTGCGGTCGTCGGCCCAGCGCACCGGCTCCTCCAGCCAGCGCGGGCGTAGAGGCTCGAGCAGCCGCGCGCCCTCGATCGCGGTGGCGAGGTCCCAGCCGCGGTTGACGTCGACCATCAGGTCCCTGTCCTCGCCGATTACCTCGCGCACCAGCTCCAGGCGCTCCATGTCCTGCGCGAGCGGCAGGCCGCCCGCTTTCGCCTTGAAGCCCGTGTGCCCCTGGGCTTTCAGCATCTGCATCTCGTCCTTCAGCTCCGAGAGCGTCTTCCCGTCACGGTAGTAGGCGCAGGTGACATAGCAGGGCACCGCGTTCCGGTAGCCGCCGAAGAGCCGGTACAGCGGCAGCCCCGCCTTCTTCCCGACGATGTCCCAGAGCGCGATATCCACCGCGGCCGAAATCCGCACGATCGCCTCGCGCGTCCATTTCTTTTCAAACGCAAGACGCTGCCAGGTGAGCGCGAACAACTTCTGATACAGCGCCTCGGGCGCGAGCGCATCCGCGCCGACGATCAGGTCGGCGATGCCGGTCTTGACCGCGTGGATCGCCGCCTCGATCGGCGTGTAACTCGTCGCGAGACCTAGTCCCTCGATGCCTTCGTCGGTCTGGATGCGGACGAGGATCTCGTTCGCCTTGGGCACGATGAAATGCGAGACCCAGTGCGGGCGGCCGGTGTCGGGAGCGCGGAGGATGTGGACCTGGAGGGAGGTTATTTTCATGTGAGGACCGATGGTCTGGGGCTGTCTTCGGATGTTTCAAGAATAGTCTCCAAACCGAGCCCTTCATGTCAAACTCGGGACCCCGGCTTCCCCGACTCCGTGGCCCTTCTGACGAAAACTCTCCGCATCGCGCCGGCGCTCCTTTGCTTGGCGCTCGCCGGCTGCGCCGGCGTTCCGGCCGAAGATCAGCTCGCCTCGACCGCGATTGTCGCCGAGCTCCCGGTCGAGAGCGGCGCGCTGGTCGAGGCGGCGCGGTTCTCCGCGGGTCGCCCGGGCGAAGTGCCGCCCGGCGACTGGAACCGCTTCGTCGTTTCGCCCTTCGCGTCGAAGAGCGAGTACGCCCTGGTCGACGGCGGCCCGGAGGTGGTGCTCGAAGGCCGCGCGAATGGCTCTGCCTCCGGGTATTACCGGCGCATCCGCATCGATCCGGCGCGCCATCCCTGGATCAAGTGGCGCTGGCGCGTCATGCAGCCGCTGGCCCACACCGACCCCCGCGTCCCCTCGCGCGACGATTCGGCCGCACGCGTGATCGTCGCCTTCCACGGCAACGTCAAGCGCCTGGACATCGGCGAGCGTTTCGCGCTCTCTCTCTACCAGGCGCTCACCGGCGAGAAGATGCCCTACGCCATCATCATGTATACCTCGTCCGACGACGCCCCGGTCGGCACCATCGTCGCGAACGACCAGACCGCGAAAATCCAGACCATCGTCGTGGAAACCGGCGGCGGCCACGTCGGCGAATGGCGCGAGCTCCGGCGCAACGTTCTCGAGGACTACCGGCGCGCCTTCGGCGAGGAACCCTGGGACATCGTCGCGGTGGGCGTGATGACCGATGCGAGCAACACGCGCGGGAAAGCGCGCGCGCAGTACGGCGACATCACCTTTCAGCCGGAGTAGGAACGGCGAGGATTGAGGAGGTCACGGATCGGGCTGCGCTCGCCCGCCATCCCATGTCTGCACCGCGCAGAGTGTTCCGACTTATTTCTTGACGCTCATTTCGTTACCGATGCTTTGCACGCCTTCCACCCCCCGCGCCACTTCGATCGCGCGATTGATCTGCGTCTGGTTGTCGACGTAGCCGCTCAACTGGACCT
>JBGQKQ010000129.1:0-8485 GCA_041499655.1 Gammaproteobacteria bacterium | reverse complement strand
CGGGTCGGGCCGCGTGGCGAGCGAATAGCTGCGCCGCTTGCCGTCTTTCAGCAGGAGATCGATGTACTGCCCGGCGAGGAAACGGAAGTTCTCGTTCATCGGCAGGCGCAGGCCGATCACCGCGACGTCGGGCGCGGGCTTCTCCAGCCGCTCCACCCGGCAGGGAATCATGCGCGGGCGCATCCCTTTCACCTCGCGCACTTCGATCACGAGGTCCGAGAGCGGTTTCGCCTGGCACAGCAGCGCGTAGCCCTTGGCCTTGTCGCTCTCCGGCAGGTAGGTGGCGTGCACGAGGCCGTAGTCGACCTTGCCCTCGAGCAGGGTGCCGCGGCAGGTGCGGCAGACGCCCGCGCGGCAGCTGTACGGCAGCATGTGGCCGGCATCGAGCCCGGCCTGCAGGATGCCCTGTCCTTCCGCGGCCTCGAAGTTGTGGCCGCTGGGCTGCAACGTCACCTTGTATGCCATTTCAATTTCCCAAATAGGCTCTTTTGATGTGGGGTTGCGAAGCGAGCTCGTGCGGCGTGCCTTCCGCGACGATACGCCCTTCCTCCAGCACGTAGGCGCGGCGCGCGAGTTCCAGCGCCAAGGCGACATTCTGCTCCACAAGCAGGACCGCCACGCCCCCCGAGTTGACCTCCCGGATGATGCGGAACAGCTCCATCACGATGGTCGGCGCGAGGCCCAGCGAGGGCTCGTCGAGGAGCAGCACGCGCGGGCACGCCATCAGCGCGCGGCCAATGGCGAGCATCTGCTGCTGGCCCCCGGAAAGGGTCCCGGCAGGGAGGTCGAGCTTCTCCTTGAGCACCGGGAAGAGCGCAAGGACGCGCTGCAGCGATTCCGCCCGGCGGCTTTTCGCCGCGCTGCGGTAGCTGCCCAGCTCCAGGTTCTCGCGCACCGTCATCCCGGTGAAAAGGCGCCGGCCTTCGGGCACCAGCGCAATCCCCTCGTCGCAGAAGCGGTGCGCGGGCAGGCGCGAAATGTCGCGCCCGCCCGCCTTGAGCGTGCCGGACTCCATGCGATGCAGACCGGCCAGGGCATGGATGAGCGTGGTCTTGCCCGCACCATTCGGTCCCACGACCACCACGAGATCGCCGTCGCCCACGTCCAGCGACACGTCCGAAACGGCCGGGGCCGCTCCATAGCTGACCCGCAGGTTGCGCGCTTCAAGCATGCGCCGTCCCGAGGTAGGCGCCGATCACCTGCGGGTCGCGCATGACCTCGCGCGGCATGCCCTGCGCGATGGTGCGTCCGTAGGTCAGCACCACCACGCGGTCGGCCAGTTCCATGACCGCGCGCATGACGTGCTCCACGAAGACGATGGTCGCGCCCTGCTCCCGGATGGCGCGGACGAGGCGGATCGCCTCGTCCATCTCGGCGGGCGTCAGCCCGGAGAGCACTTCGTCGAGGAACAGAAGCCTGGGACGGGATGCCAGCGCGCGCGCGAGCTCCAGAAATTTGCGCTGGTGCAGGTTGAGGTCGTCCGGAAGCCGGTGGGCTTTGCCCTCCAGATGGGTGAATTCCAGCCAGCGCCACGCCTCTTTCTCGGCATCGCGCCGGTCCATGACGACCTGTCCGAACATCGGCGGCAGCGCGACGTTCTCCAGCACCGTCAGCCGCGGGAACGGCCGCGGAATCTGATAGGTGCGCGCGATTCCGCCGCGGGCGATTCGATGAGACGGCTCGCGCGAGAGCTCCCGCCCCTCGAACAGCAGGCTGCCCGCGTCGGACCGGTAATGGCCGCTGATCACGTTGATGAGCGTCGACTTCCCCGATCCGTTCGGCCCGACCAGGCCCAGGATCTCTCCGCGCCGCACTTCGAGGTCGACGCCGGCGAGCGCCTGCACGCCCCTGAAGGATTTGGACACGTCTCGCACGACCAGGATCGGTTCGCCGCCTTTTCCTGCCGGGGACGCAGGGGGCGCGACCGCTTCTCCCTTCGGCAATACCTTGCGATGCGCGAAGCGCCCGAGCAGCCCCTGCGGCATGAAAAGGATCACCACGATGAAGATCAGCCCGACGGCCGCGCGCCCGGCGACGGCGTACTCGCTGGTGGTGAAGGCGAAGGTCATCAGCGTCACTGCCGCGGCGCCGACCGCGGGGCCGAGCCAGTGCCGCGTTCCGCCGAGCGCGGCCATGAGGATCACGTTCAGTGCCATCCAGCCCGAAAACGTTTCCCCGACGGTGACGTAGGAGACGAACACCCCGTGGATACCGCCGGCGAGGCCGGCCAGTCCGCAGGAGAGCGCGAGCGCGGCGAGCTTGTAGCGGTAGGTGGGCACGCCCATCACCTCGGCGACGTCCTCGTCGTCGTGGATGGCGAACAGGCCCGTGCCGAAGCGCGAATGGAACACAGCGTAGGCGATACCGATCGTGCCCAGGGCGAGCACCAGCGCGATGAGGTAGAACGATCCGGAAGGCGAGGGCGCGATCGAGGGCACCGCCACCGCGCCGAGGAAGACCCCCGGGCCGCCGTCGATCGGCGTATTCAGCGCGATGGTGGCGAACACGAACATCAGCGCCAGCGTGATGAGCGCGAAGAGCTCGCCGCGCAGCGCGTGCACCCGGAACACGACTGCGCCGAGCGCGACGCCGAGGAGCGCGGGCACCGCGGCGGCGACCGGCAGGGTCCAGAGGAAAGGCCAACCGAGCTTGCCGGCGAGCACGGCGGTGCTGTAGACGCCGGCGCCGAAGAAAGCCGCATGGCCGAACGAGAAATACCCCGAGTAGCCGGAGAGCAGGTTCCACGACGTGGCAAGCACGACCCAGTGGAAGACCAGGTACAGGAACGATTCGTAGAACGCCGGAAGACCCAGGAACGGGACCGCCGCCAGCACGGCTCCGGCCGCTGCGAACAGGGCGAGCGGCTTCATTCGAAGCGCCCCGGCCGGAAAAGCAGGATCGCGATGAGCAAGGTGAAGGAGACCAGCGGCGCCCAGGCCGGCGCCGTCAGCGCCTGGGTGAGCGCTTCGCTCACCCCGACGACCAGGCCCGCCAGCAGCGGGCCGAGCGGATTGCCCAGCCCGCCCATCATGACCACCGCGAACACCACGCCGATCCATGCGTAGATCTGTCCCGGCGCAAGCGTGTGGCTGAGCGCGAGGCAGGTCCCCGCGACCGCGGCGAACGCCGCGCACATCCCTGAAAGCAGAAGCGCCAGGACCTTCTCGTTCACGCCGAAGGCGGCGGCGACCGGCGCATCCTCCGCGGCGGCGCGCATCGCCTTGCCGAGGTCGCTGTAGCGCAGCACCGCCCAAACCCCCAGGGCGAGCGCCACCGCGATGAGCAGCGTGAGGAGCTCCGGCAGCGGCACGAACAGCCCGCCGATCTTCCAGCGCACGTCGCCGTAGTGCGTTTCCATGCGGCGGAAATCCGCGGTCCAGATCCACTGGATCAGGCTTTCGATCATCACCATGAAGCCGAAGGTGACGAGCAGCGTGTTGAGCGGCGTCACCGAGAAGCGCGCGAGCAGCCCGTGCAGCGCCATGCCGAAGACGAAGAACGCCGGCGCCACCACCGCGAGCGTCAGCAGCGGGTCCATGCCGGCGGCCGCCGTGAGCTGGAAGGTGAGGTAGGCCCCGAGAAACACCAGGGCGAAGTGCGCCAGGTTGATCTGGCGCAGCAGGCCCCAGCTCAGCGTCAGGCCGAGGCCGAGCAGCCCGTACAGGGCGCCGACGAAGACGCCCGACAGCACGGACTGCCCGAGGAGCGCGAAGCTGGGCAAGGCCCGGCTCCGCTCAGGGGCCGATCAGCTTCGCTCCGGGCGCCGCGAATTCCCTGGGCCACACCACCACCCACTTGCCGTCCTGCAGCTGCTTCACCTTGTAGATGTCCTTGCCGGTGACGTAGTTCTGCGGACCGTCCCATTCGAGGCGCCCCATGATCGAGTCGACGTGGTTCTTGCGCAGCCACTGCGCGAGCGTCTTGTCGTCGATGCTCTTCGTGGCGTTCACCGCCGCCTCCAGCGTCTGCCACATCGAGTAGCAGATCGACGCCAGCAGGTCGACCGAGGTGTCCGGCAGGCCGGCCTTGGCCCCTTGCTCGTGGTAGGCGGCGATGAACTCCGCGGCGCGCGGGTTGCTGGTGAAGGGCGGGTGCTCCTCGAACGTGGTGAACGCCAGCGCGTTCCTCGCCTCCGGGGTCTTCTTCATCGGCCCGGGCGCGGGGAACATGTAGAAGTGCATCGGCGGCTGGTAGTCGATCTTCTTCATCGCATCGAGCAGCAGCACCCCGTCGATGCCGGTGGCCCCCACCCATATCAGGTCGGGCTTCGCATCCTTCACGCGGCTCGCGATCGGGCCGAAGTCGCGGTTGCCGAACTCCCACTCGAGGAACAGGACCTCGGTCAGGCCGCGCTTCTTCGCCTGCTCGCGCGCGCCGACCGAGATGAACTGCAGCGAGGGGAACTTGCTGGTCACGATGGCGATGGTCTTCGGCGGCTTCGGCGCCGACGCGACCGCGCTGAACACCAGGTTGGGCCAGACCTCCTCGATGTCGAAGGCGCCGCCGGAGGTCGAGAACTGCATCTCGTACTTGGCGAGGCGCGGAGTGCCGAAGCTGTTGTGCAGCAGGATCTTGTTGTAGCGCTGGGCGACGCCCATCGCCGACAGGATCGAGGCCGTGCCGTACGGCCCCATGATGAGGTCGACCTTGTCGACAGTGACGAGCTGCTCGTAGAGGGTGCGGGCGAGGTCGGGGCGCGACTGGTCGTCCTTCAGGATCCATTCCACCTTGCGTCCGAGCAGCCCGCCGCGCCGGTTCAGGTCCTCGACGAATACCTCGCTGGCGACTTTCTGGATCGCGCCCGGCGCGGCGAGCGGGCCGGTGAGCGACAGCGTGCTGCCGATGCGGACCGGCGCGCCGGATTGCGCCGCCGCGTGCGGCATTGCAACAAAGAACGGCAGCGCCAAAGCTGCCGCGTGGCGGAACAGATTCATGTTGTCATCCTCCTTGTCCAAAGTATATATTTGTCTTTGGACAATGCGTTGTCAATAGTCCAATGGCGAAACGCTCCTCTTCACGCAGGCGCCGCGGCATCCAGTCGATCGAGACCGGCGTGCCGCTGCTCGAGGCGCTCGAGCGCTCGGGCGGGCCGCTTGCGCTGCGCGAGCTCGCCGCGCGCGCCGGGCTCGACCCGAGCGGCGCCCACCGCTATCTGGCGAGCTTCGTGCGCTGCGGCCTGGTTGTCCAGGGCGCCGACTCGCGCTACGACTTCGGCCCGCTCGCACTGCGCCTGGGCCTCGCCTCGATCCAGCGGCTCGACCCGATCCAGGCGACCGAGCGCGCCCTGCCGGCGCTGGTCGAGGAGACCGGCTTCACCGCGCTGCTCGCCGTCTGGAGCAACCGCGGGCCCACCGTCGTGCACTGGCAGCGCACCGGCAGCCTGGTCACCTCGCTCAACCTGGGCTCGGTGCTTCCGGTCGCGCGCTCGTCGCTCGGACGGATGCTGGTCGCCTTTCTTCCGGCGGGGCTCACCGCCGAAGCGCTCGCTCTCGAGGCGCGCCGCGAGAAACTCGACCGCGAGATTTTCGAGCGCGAGCTGGAGCGCGCGCGCAAGTTCCGTCTCGCCTACGCCGACAAGAGCGTGATTCCCGGTTTGTACGCGGCGGCGAGCGTGGTGCTCGGATGGAACCGTGAGGCGGTCGCCGCCGTCGCGCTGATCGGCCCGGATGCGGACCTCGCCCGCGCCAACAACCCTGCCGCGCTCGCCTTGCGCCGCCTGTGCGATCGCCTGTCCGCCGATTTCGGCGTCACCGGTCTCAAGATTGCAGCCTGACCTTCAGGGGATCCGATGCATCTGGTGACCTTCACGACCGGCCAGCAACCCCGCCCGGGCGTCCTCGCCGGCGCGGACATCATCGACTTGTCGGGCATCGCGCCGGATGTCCGCGGCATCCTGGAGTCGGCAAGCCTGGAGAAAGTGCGCGCCATCCTGAAGGCTCCCGGAAAGGAAGAACGCATTGCCGCGAAGGGCGCGAAGCTTCTCGCGCCCATCCCGAATCCCGGAATGGTTCTGTCGGTCGGCATGAACTACCACGAGCACCTGAAGGAGATGAAGACGCCGGTGCCCGAGAAGCCGACCGCCTTCACCAAGAGCGTCGCCAGCATCATCGCGTCGGGCGATCCGATCATCCTGCCGCCGAGCAATCCGGGCATGGTCGACTGGGAAGGCGAGTTCACGGTGGTGATCGGCAAGCCCTGCCACCGGGTCAAGGCCGCCCAGGCGCTGGACTATGTCGCCGGCTACACGATCGTCAACGACGTCTCGGCGCGCGACTGGGTCATGCCGGTTTTCTCCTCCACCGGCATCATGGGCCCGATCCACGCCTGGGAGCACAACCTCCTCGGCAAGATGTTCCCGACGTTCTGCCCCATGGGTCCGGTCCTGGCGACGCGCGACGAGATTCCCGACCCCGACGACGTCAGGATCGTCACGCGGCTGAACGGCCGGGTCATGCAGGACGCCAACACCGACGATCTCGTGTTCAGCGTCGCGAAATTGATCGAGTACTACTCCCAGTTCTACCGCTTCCGGCCGGGCGACTGCATCACCACCGGTTCGCCGAGCGGCGTGGGCTTCGGGCGCAATCCGAAAGTCTTCATGAAGCCGGGCGACCTCATCGAGGTCCACGTGAAGGGCATCGGCGTGCTGTCCAATCCGGTGGCGGCGGCATGAACGCGCGCCGCCCGTTCCAACTCGACTAGCGGGAGCCTGCATGGAATTCGGCTACTTCACTCTCAGCGACAACCACTACCCCGACAACCCGCGCTCGGCGAACCAGTTCGTGCTCGAGATCCGGGAGCAGGCGATCCTCGCCGACAGGATCGGCATGCACTCGGCCTGGATCGGCGAACACCATTTCGACTCCCTCGGCGTGAACTCGCGGCCCGACCTCCTGCTCGCCAACATCGCCTCGCAGACGAAGCACATCCGCCTCGCGCCCGCGGTGACGGTACTGCCGCTGCACCACCCGGTGCACGTGGCGGAAATGTGGGCCACGCTCGACCTGCTCTCCGGCGGCCGCGTCGATTTCGCGACCGGCCGCGGCTACGACCGCAAGGAATATGCGCCTTTCGGCGCGGACTTCTTCGCCTCGGCGGAGATTTTCGAGGAAGGCATCGACGTGGTGCTCAAGGCGTGGAACTCGCCGGGCCGCTGGTCGCACAAGGGCAGGTACTACGACATCCCGGAGATGGCGATCACGCCCAGGCCGGTGCAGAAGCCGATTCCGTTCTACGTCGCCTCTTTCTCGAAGACGAGCCTCGACATGGCCGCGAAGCGCGGGCTCAACATCATCTACGCGCCCTTCGCCGCGGGCATGGTGTTCGGCGGCCTCGACAAGGCGGTGGATTCCTACCGCGAGGCCTGCGTCAAGGCGGGCAACAGGCCCGGACGCGCCATGTGCAGCTACTTCATCTTCATCGCCGACGACGACAAGGCCGAGGACTATGGGCGCCAGACGCAGATGGACTACTTCAGGCACTGCGTGATCCAGGCGTTTCCCGCGAAACCCGAGGACGCACCGCCGACCATGCAGTACTTCCTCAAGATCGTCGACATCCTGAAGAACATGAAGAAGGAAAACCTCTCGGACAAGTCGATCCTGATCGGCCGGCCCGAGAAGATCGTCGAATCGCTGAAGAAGGTGGAAAGCGCCGGCATCGAAGAGGTGATCCTCTATTTCAACGTCGGCAACAAGCCGAACAGCCTGGTCAAGGAGCAGATGCACCGGTTCATGAAGGAGATCGCGCCGCACTTCAAGGGCAAACACCTCGAGCGGATGAAGGTCGCCGCCTGACATGTGGGAAGAAGCAGGCGCGCCGACCCGCACGTCGCTCGATCCGCGCGATTTCCGCAGCGCGCTCGGCTGCTTTCCCACCGGCGTATGCTTGGTGACCACGCTGGGGCCGGGCGGCAGGCCCGAAGGCCTGACCGTCAACTCCTTCAGCTCCGTGTCGCTCGATCCGCCGATGGTCCTGTGGACCCTGGCGCGCGGGGCTTCGTGCGCGCCGGTATTCCGCGACGCCGAATACTTCGCCATCAACGTGTTCGCGGGCGCCGATGGCGCGCTCTCGGCCCACTTTTCCCGCGCCTCGCCGGACAAGTTCGCCGCGTACGCGGAACGTTTCACGCCCGGCCTGGGCGGCGCGCCGCTGCTGAACGGGGCCGCGGCGCAGTTCGAGTGCCACAGCCGCTACCGCAACTACGGCGGCGACCACATCATCCTCATCGGCGCCGTGGAGCGGTACCGCTGGAGCGAGGTTGCGCCGCTCCTGTTCCACCGCGGGCGCTACGTCGCCATCGCAGCCGAGGGGCAGGACGTCACGGGCTGAGCAGCCTGCGAGAGGGTTTTGCTCTGCGTTGGTCTATGCTTAGAGCTATGACAGATATGACCGGCGACGGAAACAAGGCCGCGGGCAAGGAATTGGGTCGGCTGCGCATCGACAAGTGGCTGTGGGCGGCGCGCTTCTACAAGACGCGCAGCCT
>JBGQKQ010000128.1:0-8587 GCA_041499655.1 Gammaproteobacteria bacterium | reverse complement strand
ATCGTCGCGCGCCTGCTGGCTCCCCGGCTTGCGGAGGCCTGGGGGCAGCAGGTGATCGTCGACAACCGCGCCGGCGCGAGCGGCGTGATCGGCACCGAGTTCGCGGCGCGCTCGGCTCCCGACGGCACCACCCTGTTTCTCGGCACGCTGGGCAACCTCGCGGTGAACCAGCACCTCTACCCGAAGATGACGGTGGACCCCTTGCGCGACTTCGCGCCGGTGACGCAGGTCGTCGCGGTGCATTTCGTCATGGTGGCGAACCCCGCCCTCCCGGCGAAGAACGTCGCGGAGCTGATTGCGCTCGCGGCATCGCGCCCCGGGCAGATCTACTACTCGTCTTCCGGTCCGGGCGGCGCGCCGCACCTCGCGGCCGAGCTGTTCAAGAGCATGGCCAAGGTGAACCTGGTCCACGTCCCCTACAAGGGCAGCGCGCCGAGCTTCCAGGACCTGCTCGGCGGGCAGGTCTCGCTCACCTGCGACAGCCTGGTGCAGGCGCTCCCCTACATACGCGACAAGCGCCTGGTTGCGCTCGCGGTCCTGGGCGCGGCGCGCTCGCCGCTGCTCCCCGACGTGCCGACCGTGGGCGAGACGCTGCCCGGCTACGAGCTCACCAACTGGTTCGGCCTGGTCGCCCCCGCCGCAACGCCAGGCGCGACCGTCGCGAAAATCCACGCCGACGTGGTCGGGATCCTGAAGGACCCCGCCGTCGCGGAAAAACTCTCGGGAATGGGCGCGACCGCGATCGGGAACAAGCCGGAGGAGTTCGGCGCCGCGATGCGCGCCGATTCCGCAAAATGGGGCAAGCTGATCCGCGAGGCGCACATCAAGGCAGAGTGAGTATGGACGCGATGAAAGTCGACGGCTACGAGATCGAGGTCCTCATCCAGGGATTTCCCGGGAGGATGGTATGCCACGGCGGACTGGGCTGGAGCACCGTCGCGCTGATCCGCGGCGAGGGACGCGTCGCGCTGGTCGACGTCGGCAGCTTCAACATGAGGAAGGGGATCCTCTCGCAGCTGGAAAAACGCGGCCTCGAGCCCGAGGACGTGACCGACGTCATACTCACGCATTCGCACTACGACCACTCGCTCAACTGGATCCTGTTCCGCCAGGCGCGCATCATCATCGGCGCGCGCGAGCTCGCCTGGTCGCTGAGGGAACCCTGGGGCGAGGGGCCGGTACCCGAGCTCTACATGCGCGAGCTGGAGAACTGGCCCACGCTGCACCCGGTCGCGGCCGAGCAGGAATTCATGCCGGGGTTCAAGGCCCACGCCGCGCCGGGCCACACCCCGGGCCATCTCGTCTATGTCCTGGAAGGCAGGGAGAGCGACGCGATCTTCACCGGCGATGCGGCCAAGAACCGCGCCGAACTGCTCTCGCGCAAGGGCGACGCGACCTACGACGCGGCGCTCAGCACGGCGTCCATCGACAGGATCTGGCAGCTGTGGAAGAAGCGCCCGGGCAGCGTCCTCATCCCCGGCCACGACCTGCCGATGACGCAGAAGGACGGCAAGATTGCCTACATCGGCAAGCGCCAGGCGGCGCTCAAGATGTGGTTCGGCGAGAACCTCGAGATGACCACGCTGATCGAGCTGGGGCCGCGCTAGCGATGCGTTGGTTCGCGTACGCCTTCCTGTTTCTTGCAGTAAGCGCGCTTGCGCAGGCTCAGCCCAGGCCGCTCAAGATCGTCGTGCCTTTCCCGCCGGGAAACGGCACCGACATCCTGGCGCGCCTGATGGCGCCGAAGATGACCGCGGCCACCCACCAGGCGGTGATCGTCGATAACCGCGGCGGCGCGAACGGCATGATCGGCGCCGAGGCGGTGGCGCACGCCGCGCCCGACGGGACCACCATCCTGTTCACGTCACCGAGCACCCACGTGACGGCCCTGTTTCTCTCGAAGAGCCTGCCCTACGATCCCATCAAGGACTTCACGCCGATCACCGCGGCGGTCGAGCCGGTCACGGTGATGACGATCAACCCCTCGCTCCCGGTCAATTCGGTGAAGGAGCTGATCGCCTACGCCAAGGCGAATCCGGGAAAACTCAACTACAGCAGCCCCGGGGTGGGCGCGGTGTTCCACATGTCGGGGGAGCTGTTCAAGCTCGGCGCGGGCGTGGATATCGTCCACGTGCCCTACAAGGGCGCCTCCCCGGCGCTCGCGGGCGTGATCGCGGGCGAAGTGTCGATCGGCTTCAACTCGCTCGCCTCGGTGCTGCCGCACATGCGCTCCGGAAGACTGAAGGTGCTCGCGGTGCTCGAGGCGAAGCGCTACCCGGGGCTGCCCGACGTGCCCTCGATCGGCGAGGCGCTTCCCGGCTTCGAGAAGCCTGCGTCCTGGTTCGGCCTGTTCGGTCCCGCGGGGCTGCCGCCGCAGACACTCACGCGCCTGCACGACGAACTCGTCGCGTCGCTCAGGGAGCCGGAGGTGCGCTCGAAGATCGACGAGCTGGCGATGACCGTCATCGCCAACACGCCCGAGCAGTTTTCGGTCATGCTGAAAAGCGGGATCGACCAATACGGCAGGCTCATCAGGGCCGCCGGAATCCAGCCGGAGTGAAAGAGATGATGAAAAACCTGAAAATCCTCGCTGTTCTCGCTCTTGCCTTCACGACCGCGGCTGCGGGTGCGGCGTTCGCCCAGGGCTATCCCACGAAGCCGATGCGCCTCGTCATCCCCTTTCCGCCAGGCGGCAGCAACGACGTCGTCGGACGCATGATCGCCTTCCAGCTCTCCGACCGCCTCGGCAAGTCGGTCGTGGTCGACAACCAGGGCGGCGCGGGCGGCATCATCGGCACCGAGGCCGTCGCGAGAGCCGCGCCCGACGGCTACACCCTGCTCCTGATATCGGTCGCGCACGCGTTCGGCAGCTCGATGTACAAGCTGCCCTACGATCCGATCGGCGCCTTCGCGCCGGTATCCATCCTGGGCACGGGGCCGGTGGCGCTCTGCGTCAACGCCAAGCTCCCCGTGAACTCGCTGAAGGACCTGATCGCGCTCGCGAAGGCGAAGCCGGGCGAGCTGAACTACGCCACGGCTGGCGTCGGCAGCTTCCAGCACCTCTCGAGCGCCCTGTTCAAGCTGCAATCGGGCCTGGACATCGTGCACATTCCGTTCAAGGGCGGCGGGCCCGCAATGGCGGACGTGGTCGCGGGCAACACCCAGATCGTGATCGGCTCGCTCATCCAGATGCTGCCGCAGATCAACTCCGGAAGGCTGAAGATCCTGGGCGTGGGCAGCGGGAAGCGCGTTCCGGCGCTGCCCGACGTGCCGACGATCTCCGAGGCGGGCGTTCCCGGCTACGAGGCGACCAACTGGTGGGGCATCGTCGCGCCGGCGGGGACGCCGCGGCCGGTGATCGACCGGCTGCACAAGGAGCTCTCGGCGATCCTCGCCACCTCCGAAACAAGGAAGCGCTTCGAGAGCGAGGGCGGCGAAGCGGTGCAGATGAGCCCGGAGGATTTCGGCAAGTTTATCGTGTCGGAGACGGCGAAATGGGCGAAGGTCGTGAAGGAAGCCGGGATCAAGCCGGAGTGACCGTGACGCGCATCCAGAGGAAAGCCGTCTTCGCCCTTCTCGCGTGCGGCCTGCTCCTGGCGCAGCCGGCTCTTGCGCAGCGCGCCAAGCCCGCGGGATTTCCCGACGCACCGGGCAAGGAGGTGCTCGTGGCGAAATGCTTCCAGTGCCACGCCCCCACGATGTGGCAGGACCACCGGCAGGATCGCCGCGGCTGGGAAGGCGTGCTCTACCGGATGGTCGGGCGCGGAGCGCTGTGGACCGAGGATGAAATCGGCACGATGGCAGCCTACCTCGCCGCCGCCTATCCGAAGAAATAAGGAAACGCCATGAGAGAGCTCGTCGCGCGCTATCTTTCCCGGAACATTTCGCGGCGCGGATTCCTAAAGGGCATGGCGGCCGCTGGCGTCTCGCTCACCGCGGCGGAAGCCATTCTGGACTCGCTCGTACCGCTCGCGCAGGCCCAGGAAGCGGGCCGCGTCGCGCCCGACGCCGTCAGGATGTTCGAGGGCACCGGAGGGGAGTGCTTCGCCGAGCAGTTGATCGCTTCGGGGGTCAAGTACGTGTTCGGCAACTCGGCGAGCGAGGACGCGCAGTTCTACGAGGCGCTCGTCGACCGGCCGCAGCTCAAGTACATCCTCACGCCGCACGAGGGCCCGGGAGCCGCGATGGCGGCGGGCTACGTCAAGGCATCGGGCGAGCCCGCCATCGTGATGCAGGCCGCGGTAGTGGGGCTCGCCAATGCCATGGGGCAGATGTTCAACGCCTTCAAGGAGCAGACGCCGCTCGTCTTCTACAGCTACCGCACCGATCAGAGCCGCCGCGCGGGACGCGACGGCTTCGAGGAGGTCGCGAACCAGGAGCAGATCGTCCAGCCGATGACCAAGTACTCCTGGCTCGCGCGGCGCGCCGACATGATTCCCGAAACCGTGCGCCGCGGCTTCAAGGCGGCGTGGACGCCGCCCCACGGCCCGACCTACATCTCCTGGCATTCCGACTTCAACGACGAGAAGACCTACGCCGAGATCATCGCCCAGGACAAGGTCGATCCGCGCATGCGCGTGCGGCCCAACCCGGCCGAGGTCGAGCGCGCGGCAAAGCTGCTGGTCGAGGCGAAGATGCCGCTCCTCATCGCCGGAGACGAGATCACCACCGCCAAGGCCACCCCCAGGGCGGTGAAGCTCGCCGAAATGCTCGGCATGCCGGTGACGCAGGCGCGGCAGATCTACGCGAATTTTCCGGAGGCGCACCCGCTGTGGGTGGGGAGCCCACCCGCCGCGCGGATCGCGTCGCTGGATTTCCCGAAGAACCCCGATGTCGTCATCAACGTCGGCAACAAGCTGCAGCACAACAGCCCGCAGCCCGTCGTCGCGCCCGGGGCGAAGTTCATCGACATGCGCATCGACAGCTGGAGCATGGGCAACGTGATGCCGACCGAGGTGCCGCTGGTCGCCGACGTCGCCTACGGGCTGGACGATCTCACCGCCGCGGTCGAGGGGCTGATGACACCGGCGCTGAGGAAAAGGGCGCAGGAACGCGCGCAGGAGGTGCGGCGCTTCGGCGAGAAGATGAAAAGCCTACGCGCGCTCGTGACGAAGAATCCGGAATGGAACCGCGCGCCGATGCTGGCTGACCGCGTCACCTGGGAAGTCTCACAGTTCGCCGACAAGGACGCGATCATCGTCCACGAGGCCGGCTCGGTGGTGCTGCACGGCTTCGATTTCAATCCGGCCGGCGGGCGCGAGCTGTTCTTCTATTACGGCGCGCACCTCGGCTCGGGCGTCGGCACGGCCGCGGGCGTGAAGCTCGCGCGCCCCAACCAGCAGGTGATCTGCCTGGTGGGAGACGGCTCCTTCGTGTTCGGGCCGACGGCGTTGTGGAACATGGCGCGCCTGGAGCTTCCCGTGATCACCGTCGTGTACAACAACCACGCCTACGGAGGCCCGCACAGCCGCGTCATCGAAAAGACCGCCGGGGGCAAGATGGTGCAGAAGCGCCAGTTCGTGCACGACTACCTCGGCAGCCCGGACATGAACATGGCGCAGATCGCCAGGGGCTTCGGCGTCGATGCGGAAGTCGCGGAGTCGCCGGAGCAGCTGCGCGCCGCGCTCGCGCGCGCCCGCAAGGCGACGGTGGAAGGGAAACCCTACCTGATCGACGCGCAGGTGGCTCGTGTTGGCGTCGCCTGGGCGGACAAGCCCTGGATTCCGCCGATCAGCATCGCGCGGGAGCGCACGCGAAAGGTCTAGGGACGCCGGCCGCGGAAAGAATCAGAAGGTGAAGCCGAAGGAGACGCCCACGCCGCTGCCCTTGATCGTGTTGCCGCCGGACTTGTAGTCGAGAATGGTGTAGCGGAGGCCGAGGCTCACCCGCTCCAGCAGATAATCCGCTTGCAGCACCACGCCGGCCGCGTCGTCGAATTTCATGTCGATGCTCGACGCCTCGCCGCTGCCCTTGAGCCTGGGAGCGATCACGTAGGTGAGGCCGCCGCCCACGCGGAAACCCGGCACGCGATAGAAGAGAAGCGCGTCGAGCGGATAGCGGAGCCAGGTAATGTCACCGTTGTCCGCGTGCAGGGCCATGTACTTCACCGACAACGTCCCCAGGAACTCGATGTTGCCCGCGCCGTTGAGCACGGAAACGCCGGCCCCGGCGTACAGGCCTTCGTTCGCCCGGATCGAGTCCGTGTTGCCGTTGGTATAGGTCAGGCTGATCACGCTGGCCCCGCCGGCGTCGTAGCCGGCGACGACAACGGGCCTCACCTCTGCCGCGTGCGAGGCCGTCGCCAGCGCGGCCAGCGCCCATGCCGCTGCGGATCTGACTCGCATGCTCGCCGTCATCGCCGCCTTCTCTAGCGCAGCGAGGTGATCTTTGCGAGCAGGTCCTTCTCGTCCACCGGCTTGAGCACGTAGCCCCTCGCGCCCTGGCGCACGCCCCAGATGCGATCGGTCTCGAGGTTCTTGCTGGTGCATAGGATCACGGGGATGTGTTTCGTCTGTTCGTCGCGGGTGATGGCGCGCGTCGCCTGAAAGCCATCCATGTCGGGCATGACCACGTCCATCAGGATCATGTCCGGCTTTTCCGCCTTGGCCTTCTCGATGGCCTCCTTCGCGCTTCCGGCGACACTGCACTGGTAGCCGTGCTTGCCGAGCATCTCGCTGAGCGCGTGGCGATTGGTGGCGGAGTCGTCGACGATGAGGATCTTTCTGACAGGCATGATGCGCTGCGGCTGAGCCCGGAAAGGCCGATCCGGCATTCTACTGTACGTGCCGAGGGCGTCCGCGGTACAAGGCCACGCCGGCGATTCGATGCTAGGATTCGCGGCCATGGGACGCGTGCCGAAGCTTCTCCTCTTTCTGGTCCTCCCCGTTGCGCTGGGAGCGCCCGCGCAGGCGCAGACGGTGCTGCGCATCTCCACACCCGCCGTTCCGGACGACTGGCACGTCAAGATGCTGTACGTCTTCAAGGACGAGCTCGCCAGGACGGCGCCGCGCCGCTTCGACGTGCAGGTGCATCACTCGGGGACCCTGTTCAGGCAGGGCGCCGAGGCCGTCGCCATGCAGCGCGGCAATCTCGAGATGGCGCTCCTGTCGATGCAGGACATCGCGCGTCAGCTTCCGGAGTACTCGATCTTCACCGCCGGCTACCTGATACGCGACCCCCGGCATCTGCAGAAAGTCTACGGTGGGCCGATCGGCGACGAGGTCCGCCGCAGGGTCGCCGAGGCGATGGAGATCGAGCTGCTGCAGGCCGTGTACCTGGGCACGCGGCAGCTCGGGTTGCGCGAGCCGAGGACAGTGAAGACTCCCGCCGATCTCGCGGGCGTCAAGCTGCGCATGCCGGGCTCGAAGGAATGGCTTTTCCTCGGGCAGGCGCTCGGGGCGAGCGCGACGCCGCTCGCCTTCACCGAGGTCTACCTGGGTCTCAAGACCGGAACCATCGACGCACAGGACAATCCGCTGCCGACGCTCAAGTCCGCCAAGTTCTACGAGGTGACGCGGCAGATCGTGCTGACGGGGCATCTCGTCGACGCGCTTCAGCTGGCGATCGCGGAAAAGACCTGGCAGTCGTTCTCGCCCGCGGACCGGGCCGGGATCAAAGCGGCCGCGGCCAAGGCGGCGAAATTCAACGACGACAACCGCGAGCGTGAGGAGACGGAGCTGGTCGAGTTCTTCCGCTCGCAGGGCATCGCCGTCACCACGCCCGACGTCGATGCATTCAGAAAGACGGTGCAGGCGGCCTATCTGAAGTCCGAGTATGCGCAGAAGTGGCCGCGGGGCCTGCTTGAGCGCATCAACGCGGTCGAGTAGGAAACAGCTCGAACGCTGGGCCGATTTCATCGGTGCCGGCATCTTTGCCGTTCTGTTCCTGAGCCTGGTCGCGCAGGTGCTTCTCCGCTTCGTTTTCGGCGCGCCCGCCGCCTGGACCGAGGAGCTGGCGACGATCGCCTATGTCTGGGTGATCTTCTGGGGAACGGCCTTCTCCGTGCCGCTCGCCGCCCACGTCGCGGTGGACTTCATCGTGCCGCGCTTTGCGCCTCCGGTGCGGCGCGTGCTGTACGCGCTCGGGCTCGCCGCGCTCGCGGCTTGTTTCCTGTGGGCGCTGCCGGGAACCGCCGACTACCTGCGCTTCATGATGCGCGAGCATACGCCCGTGCTCGACCTGCCCTTCGGGCTCGTCTACGCGGTGTTCCTCGCGGCTGCTGGCATGATCGTCCTGCGCTGCCTCGCGGAGATCGCGCGTCCCGGCGGCGCCCGAACGAACGCGCCCGGCGAACCGTGAGCGCCGCCTTTCTCCTGATGATCGCGGTGTTCGTCGGCATCGCGCTCCTGCGCGGCCCGGTGGGCCTGGCGATGATCGCGGGCGGCATCGCCTACCTCGCGGCGACCGGCGGCGACATGGGCCTCGCCGCCGAGCAGATCCTGAACAGCCTCTTCGGCAGCTTCGTGCTGATCGCCGTGCCGATGTTCATCTTCGCCGCGAACGTGATGAACGCCGGGACCTTGAGCGAGCGCATCTACGGGCTCGCGCACGCGATCATGGGGCGGTTCCGCGGAGGGCTTGCGCACGT
>JBGQKQ010000127.1:0-8663 GCA_041499655.1 Gammaproteobacteria bacterium | reverse complement strand
TCGGCCGTGGACTCGAGCGTCGCACGCAGCAACGACAGGGACTTGCGGTGATCGACTTCCGCGGGGCCGAGGCTCCTGCTTTTTTTCATTGCCCTCCCTCCGACGAGCGTTGAATTGTATCCGGATTTTGTCGCCGGCAGCGCCGAAGATACCCCGTCGCTCCCGATCCGCATCGATTTGGTGCAGACCGCATTCGCTGCCTTGCAGTGGCCATCAATTCTGCCTAAACTGCGCTCGGTTTCAATTGACAAACACACACGGGTTGCAGACGACCATGAGGTTGAGAAGCGTAGAGCTCGAGGTGCCCGATCGCGATTCGGCGGTGTGTTTCCTTCGCGATGTCTGGGGTCTGTTCGACGCGGGCGAGCGAAGCGGCACCGCGTATTTGCGCGGAACCGGGGATCTGCCCTACGTGGTTTCCGTCACCAGGGCGAGCGCGCCCGCAGTGGCGGCAGTCACCTTCTCGGGCTCCAAGCCCGAGGTGCTGAAAATCCGCAAGCGCGCTGCCGCCGCCGGAGCGCCGCTCGGTCCCATGCGCGATTTCGACGAACCGGGCGGCGGCTCGGGATTTCTCGTCCAGGGCCCCGAAGGCCACGTGTTCCGGTTCCTCACCGAGAAAAAGCGCGCGAAGCTGCTGCGATCGGACCGCGACCGGCCGTTGCAGGTGACCCACGTCGTGCTCAATGCCCGGGACAGGGAGGCGTGCACGCGCTTCTCGGTCGATGTGCTCGGGTTCAAGCTCTCCGATCGCACCGGGTTCATGAATTTCGTCCGCTGCGACCGCGTCCATCACGCCATCGCCTACGCCCAGGCGGACGATTCGCTGCTCAATCACATCGCCTTCGAGATGACCGATATCGACGCCGTGATGCGCGGCATCGGCAGGCTGAAGGACGCCGGCTTCGAGACGTTCTGGGGCCCGGGGCGCCACGGCCCGGGCAACAACGTGTTCGCCTACTTCGTCGCGCCTTTCGGCGCCGCGGTCGAGTACACCGCGGAAGTCCAGCGCGTCGGCCCCTCGTACAAGGCGGGGACGCCCGAGGACTGGAAGTGGCCGCCCAAGCGGAACGATCATTGGGGCATCTCGGCGAGGAAACACCCCGAGGGCTCAGCATTCCGTTTCCGCCCGCTCGCCGCCTGATCCGGTCGCATCGCGTGACGCGGCCGACACGGCGCGTGGTGACCGGCCACGACGCTTCCGGAAAGGCGGTGGTCCTGATCGACGGTGCGGCGCCCAACGCGAAGCTCAGAAAGGCGACCGGCCTCACCTCGACGCTGCTGTGGGTCACCGACGCGTCGCCCGCGGACAATTCGGGCAGGGCGGACAGCGCCGAGCGCGAGATCGGCGTGGCGCCGCCGCCGCGCGGCTCGATCTTCCGTGAGGTCGACTTTCCTCCCGCAGCGGCCGTCGGCGCCGTGGACAACGCGGCGATGCTGAAGGAGATGGGCATCGCGGGCGGCGGTCACGCGGACCCGCGCCACGCGACCATGCACCGGACGAAGAGCGTCGACTACGCCGTGGTGATCTCGGGCGAGATCGACATGCTGCTCGACGATTCCGAGGTCCACTTGAAGGCAGGCGACGCGCTGGTGCAGCGCGGAACCAGCCACGCCTGGGTGAACCGCGGGAGGGAGAGCTGCCGCATCGCCTTCGTGCTGATCGATGCGGAGGAGCCTGGCACGCAAGAAGGCAAGACCTAACGTCCCTGGCGGGTTAACCCCTACGGAGCAGATGCTGCAAACCGTTGCGCGCTCCTCTTCGGTATTGCGCATCCCGACTTCGAGTATTAGTCTGGCGCGAGCCGGAGGGAGCCCAATGAGAAAACACCGTGGGATGGGGCTGGTTCTTGCAGCGCTCATGCTGGTCGCGGCGGAAGCTGCTGTCTCGCAAGGGACCACCGATACCTTCGTGAAGGGCGCATCGGATTTCCTTCTGGACCGCGCCAACGACAACTACATCTATATCTTCCAGAAGAAGCTGGAATCGAATCCCCTGCTGGGGAAGTACCTGCCCGCGACTCTTCGCGTGGTGAAGGCCGGCGATCTCCGCTCGCTGATCATGCACAAAGAGCTGTGGGAGGACGCTTTGAAGCAGGACTTGGTCGGCGACGGAGACAGGCTCTTCACCAAAGTCCTGGACGAGTGGGAAGGCTACACCAAGAGATTGTGCGGGGCGGAAGGAAAATCTGCAGAGGAGGCCTGCAAGGAAGTCCAGCAACAGATATCGAACGCACGAAGTCAATCAGCCATGACCACCAAGCCGGGCAACGCGAGCGCGCCTTCTCCGGCGAGTGCCGAAGGGGAGCGGGCGGTCGTCATGCTTAGGTCCCCCGGTACAAAGGACGCCCTCAGCGACCTTACCCGGGACATCAGTCAGATCAAGCCTCAGGTCTGCAAGGATCTGAAAATCGGGAAATACACGGCGTGCATGATCGAGATACTTTCCATCCTCGAGGCGGTCTCGCATGCCGACTACGTCGTCAATTGCTACTTCTACGGCAATATGTGCTCGAACGCCAACCGGGACGGCCTGAATGCGAACCGCGAGGAGGACGATGATTTCTCCAATTTCCGGCGCTACGCGCTTTTCTTCGCGCAACTTGCCGACGCGGCCGAGACAAACGACCGCAGCCAGGTCAATGCCCTGCTCAAGAGCGTGACCATTCCGCCCGTGAGTTTCGGCATCAAGCGGGAACCGCACTCGACGAGGGTGCTCGTCACCGCTTACGTCGGTGGAGGCTGGTCCAGGCAGACCGCCAGTCCACACCAGCAGGTGTGGGGAATCGTGGCACCGGTGGGCGTCGAAATCAGCCAGGCGAGAGATTCCGGGAATTCCCTCAGCCTGTTGCTGAGTCCGCTGGATTTCGGCTACCCCCTGACTCTGAAAATGAAAAGCACGGACGCCACGATCAAGGGTTCGGATGTCGTCGTACCCGCAGCCTATGCGTTCTATGGCCTGAAGAACTATCCGCTCGCAATCGGTGTCGGATACTCCCGCGGAAGGAGCATCGACAATCCCGACCAAAGGGTGGGGCGGGTCCTGATTCTGATCGCCTTCGACATGCCCCTTTTCCGCCTGCATTGACTGGCTAGGCGTGTGGCTTGGTTTGCCTTGGGCTAAAGAAGCTCCGGGAGCAGCAGGTAGGACTCCCGACCGCTGCCGCTGTATATGACGTGCGTGCCCGAGAACGTCTCTGGCGGCCTGTCGCGCGGGTCGTCGTGCAGGAACCAGCCCGAGCCTCTCTGGGGACCGGATTCGCCCGGGCGCTCGAAGTCCTTCCCCTGCAGCGTGAGCGCGAGGCGGTAGCCCGCCGGGAGCGCCAGGCTCGCCGGCCAGATCTCGAGGTCCACTTCGACGATCTCGCCGGGCCTGAGCTTCTGCGCCTCGTCGTGCCTGTGCCAGGGTTGCCATTCGGTCGAGCGCTTCGCGTCGAGCTTTCGCTGCGAGACGCGCAGCCAGCCCTGAGAGACCGGTGCCTTCGGCTCGACTGCGGAAAAGAAGGTCACCTCCTTTCCTTGAGGATCGAAAGCGCGGAGCGTGGCGAAGAGATCCATGTCGTCGGTGCTCGAGGATACGAACAGCTTCGCCTTGATCGGGCCGGCGAATTCGAGCGGGTGCTCGAGGGGCGGCGTGCTGAAAGTCGCGCCTTCGCTGATCGCCGCGTAGCTCGCGTTCGCAGCGTTGCCGGGAGCGGACGAGACGAGCGAACGGCTCGACGCGTCGAGATATAAGCGCGTCCACTTCGTTCCGGCCAGCGGCCACTGCGTGTCGCGTGCGACGCGCTTCACCGTGTCGTCCGCCGCGCGCACGTCGACCTCGACCTTCGGCTCGCGCTCCCAGCCGTTGTCGATGCCCTTGAGGTAACGGTCGAAGAACTTCCGCTGCAGCGCGACGTTCTGCGGGAGCAGGAAGGTGAAGAAGTACGAGCCCGACTGCACTTTCAGCCATTTCTCGCGCGAGGCGATGCCCAGATAGCCGAGGATCGTGCCGCGCAGGTGCAGCCCGAGGCCGCCCCAGTTGGCGACGACCAGCGCGGGGATCTGTATACGTTCCAGGCGCGCGCTGCGCACTTCGTACCACGGGCCGTTCAGCGGGCGCGCGAGCAGATTGGCGATGTAGTCCTCGCGGTTCGCGGCGAGCGCGTCGGGCGAGAGGCTGGCGGGCCCCGTGTTGCGCTCGCCGGTATCGATGTCGACGAGGGGCGTGTCGGGGTTGCCGTACTGGTTTCTCAGCACGCTGCGGTTCCACCAGCGGTTGAGAAAACCGCTGCCGAGTATGCCGCCCTGGCGGCAGCGGTCGCGATAGAAGTCGTAAGTGCCCTGCCAGGGAAGCATCGCGGCGAGGTGCGGCGGCCGCTCGGCGGCGATCATCCACTGGCCGGCGGCGTAGTAGGAGATGCCGAGCAGCCCGATCTTGCCGCTCGACCACGGTTGCACCGCTGCCCACTCGATCGCGTCGTGGAAGTCGCGGAATTCGGCCGGCGAGTTCACGTCGAGCCGCCCCGGCGACTTGCCCGAGCCGCGCGAGTCGGCTTTCACCACGACGTAGCCTTCCGGCACCCACATCTCGGGGTCGGGTGTCTCGAAGACGAGATACTTGCAGGACGACGTCTTGAGTACTTCCGGATGGCGGCGCCGGAGCGCCTCCCAGGCCTCGGGCATGAACTGCGAGAGATGCACGTCCTTGCCGTACGGACCCAATGTCATCAGCACCGGAAACTTCCCGCTTGTCTCCGGACGGAACACGTTCGCGCGGAGCACCGCGCCGTCGCGCATCGGCACGGCGACGTCACGGTCGACGACCATGCGGTGTTTCATGGCACGGGCTTCGCGGCGATCAGCACGAACGCAATGACGCAGGGCTCGTCGCTGCGGTTGCTCCAGGCGTGATTCGTGCCGCGCTGGACCAGGCAATCGCCCGCGCGCAGCAGCACCTCGCCGTCGTCGAGCACCGCCCAGATTTCGCCGGAGAGCACCACGCAGTAATCGATGGTGTCGGTCTTGTGCATGCCGGGATGCCTGCGCGTCGCGGCGTCCGCCGCCCGGGCGCCCATCCCGCGGAAGAACTCGGGGGCTAGCGTCTTCAGGCGCACGCTGTCGGGCGGGTATTCGATGATGCGGAACACGCTGCCCCCGCCGACGGGCTCGATGCGCCGCTCGTGATCGGCGGCATCGCGCCCTCCGGCGTTGTCCGCGGGTGCGGAGCGCGTCTCCCAGATCTCGGTGAGCTGCAGGCCGCCGGCTTTCTCCAGGAAGAAGGTGTACGGCGATTCGCCGTCGATGAGCACGACGGCGCGGCCCTTTTCGTCGTGACCGGTGACGACTCTCCGCGGCCGCTTTCCCGCGGTCATTCCGGCTGGATGCCGATGTCCTTCACGATCCGTCCCCACTTCGCCGTGTCGGCGCGGATCGCCTCGGCCACCGCTTCGGGCGTTTCGGCCCCATCGGTGAATAAGCCCAGGGCGGCGAGCCGCTTCGCGGTGTCCGGGTCCTTGAGGATCCTGTCCATTTCGCGGTTCATGCGCAGGATGATTTCGTTCGGCGTTCCAGCCGGTGCGAGCATCAGGAACCAGCCGACCAGCTCGAACCCGGGAAAGGTCTCGGCGATCGCGGGAATGTCCTCGAAACCGGGGACGCGCCGGGCGAAGCTGCCCGCGAGCGGGCGCAGCTCCCCGCTCCGTATGCGCGGTGCCGCGAGCGGCACTGCGAGGATGATGACCTGGGTGCGGCCCGCGATCGTGTCCTGCACGCCGAGCGGCATGCCCGCGTAGGGCACGGTGAGCATGCTGGTCCCGGCGATTTTATTGAGCCACGCCGCCATCATGCCGGTGAAATTGCGCTGGCCGTCGGTGGCGAAGCTGAGCTTGCCCGGGTTCGCCTTGTCGTAGGCAACGAGCTCGGCGAGCGTCTTCGCCGGAACGCTGGGGTGCACCAGCACGAAGAAGGGCCCCTTGGCGATCATCCCGACGGGAACGAAGTCGCGCGCCGGGTCGTAAGGCAGCGATTTGAAGGTGTGGGGATTGGAGACCAGACTCGCCGCGGTGGCGCAGAAGAAGTTGTAGCCGTCGGGAGCCGAGCGCGCCGCGGCCTGCGCGGCGAGGACGTTGCCGGCGCCCGGCCGGTTGTCGACCACCACCTGTTGGCCGAGCGAGCGCGACAGACGGTCGGTGACGAAGCGGCACACGATGTCCGGCGCCGAGCCCGCGGCGAACGACACGATCGCCTTGATGGGGCGGTTGGGCCAGCCCTGGGCGTGTGCCTGCGGCAGCGCGCCGAGAAGCGCGACGAGGAGCGAGCTACGCAATAGTCGGTTCATCGGTTCCCCTGGCGCTTCTGTCATCCCGAGCGCAGCGAGGGATCTCCAAACACCGTGCCCACAGAGTTCCCTCGCTGCGCTCGGGATGACACGCTCAGAATGACAGCCTTGCGGCTGTCACTCGGGCTGCAGGTTGATGTCCTTCACCAGCTTCGCCCAGCGCACCCGCTCGTCCTTCAGGAATTGCGCGAGCTGCTCGGGCGTCCCCGGCCCTTCGTTGATCGCGCCCAGATCGAGCAGGCGCTTCAGGATATCTGGCTGCGCGAGCACCGCGTTCACGTCGGCGTTGACCTTGCGCACGATGTTGTCCGGCGTGCCCGCCGGGGCGACCAGCGCGAACCAGCCGACGTACTCGAGGCCCGGGTAGCTCTCGGCCAGGGTCGGGACGCTCTCCAGGCCGCTGACGCGCTTGCCCGCCGTGACCGCGATCGGACGCAGGTCGCCGCGCTTGAGGAAGGGGCTCATCGCCGCCGAGCTCACCAGCACCACCTGGGTGCGGCCCGCGACGGTGTCCTGCAGCGCCGGCGCGACGCCGTTGTACGGCACCTGCAGCAGGCGCATGCCCGTGGCGACATTGAGCAGCTGGCTCATCATGCCGCCGAAGGTCTTGCTGCCTTCGTTGGCGGCGGCGAGCTTGCCCGGATCCTTCTTGTCGAGCGCGATCAGCTCGGCGAGCGTCTTTGCGGGCACCGAGTTGTTGACCGCGATCACCATCGGCGACTTGCCGATCATCGCCACCGGAACGAAATCGCGCTCGGGATTGTAGGGCAGCGCTTTGAAGGTGAGCGGATTGCTGACCAGGGCGGCGGTGGTGGCGAAATAATAGGTGTAGCCGTCCGCGGGCGATTTTGCCGCGGCCTGGGCGCCGATCACGTTCTGGCCGCCGGGGCGGTTGTCCACGACGACCTGCTGGTTCCAGGTCTTGGAAAGCTGATCGGCGACGAGCCGGGCGCTGATATCGGGCGAGGAGCCCGCAGGCTGCGACAGGATCCAGTGCACCGGCCGGCTCGGGAATTCCTGGGCGCCCGCCTGTCCGAGGACGGCGGACAGGGCGGCGATCAGGACTGCGCGTGGGAATGCCTTCATCGTTCCTCCTTTTTCTAGCCTAGTTCGAAAATCTTCTGCGGAAACCGGTGCAGCCTTTCCGCCACGCCGCTTTCCCCGATCAGGAAATTATCACAGCACCAGCTGTAGGTGCGCTCGGTGACGTAGGTCGGGTGGCACACCATGTTCATGTTCTTCGCGATCACCATGGTCTCGTCGTGACGGACGAGCGGCCGCTCGACCATGTCGTAGCCCTGGCCGTGCGAGTGCAGCCTTTTCTCCTCGGGACGTTTGTTTTTCTTCATGAAGTTGTTGTATTCGGCAAAGATCTCGCTGCACCGGATGCCCGGCTTCAAGCGCTCGAGGGTGAACTTCTGCGCCTCGAGGACGAAGGCGAACTCGTCCTTCATCTCCTGGGACGCCTTGCCGAGCACGCAGGTACGGCCGAGCTCGGTGTAAAAGCCGCCCGGCCCGTTGTTCTCGATGAGAATGGTGAACTGGTCGCCTTCCCGCAGGACGCGATTCTGCTGATACCGGTTGGCGAATATCGCCGCGGTGCCGACGGGTCCGGAACCCGCGAGGAACAGGCCCTGTTCGCTGCCGTGCTTGTGGCCGACGTGCTCGGCGATGGCGGCGACTTCCAGCTCGCGCATGCCCGGCTTGATCGCGGCAAAGGTCTCCTCCATCGCCTTGTCCTGGAGCATCGCGGTTTTTCTGATCCGCTCCAGCTCCTCGGGGCTCTTCACCGCCTTGATGCGGTCGACGCTGTCCGAGGCGTCCACGAATTTCGCGCGCGCGAGCTTGCGCCGCAGGTGATCGCCGAGCGCGAAGGACATCGCCGCGCGCCCGAGGAGGCCGATGGTTCCGCCGGCGTAGCGCTCCAGCGCGCGCTCGGCGAGCTCGGCGTCGTAGTCGGCCGTATACGGGCAGGAGGCGTAGGAAGGCATGCCGATGAAGCGCGCGGTGCCGCGCCGCACCCCATCGCCCTGCGGCCCGAATTCGCGCACCACGCCCATCGGCCCCTGGCCGATGACCGTCATGCGCTCGTCCTTCGGGAAGATCACCGTGACGGGATAGCCGTTCGTCGCCGGCACATCGGTGAAGTACTTGACGTAGCCGCCCATCCAGTCGTTGTTCGACTGCATCACGAGGGCGTCGATCCTCTGCTCGGCCATCGCCGCACGCACTTCGGCCCAGCGCCGCTCGAGCTCGGGCGTGGAGATGGGCGAGTTGATACGCTCGTTCGCTGCCATGGGCTAGCGTTTCACCACGTTGATCATGTTGTCTAGGTCTCCGGCGAGAT
>JBGQKQ010000126.1:0-8671 GCA_041499655.1 Gammaproteobacteria bacterium | reverse complement strand
GCGCTCGAGCAGGACGAAATCGAGCTCGTTCTCCAGGTGAACGGCAAGCTCCGCGGCCACATGCGCGCACCGAAGTCCGCAGGCCGCGAGCAGATCGAGAGCCTCGCGCTCAACCACGAGGCGGTGACGCGCTTCACCGAAGGCCATCCGGTGAAGAAAGTCGTGGTGGTGCCGGGGCGGCTCGTGAACGTGGTGGTCTGAGGCCCGATGCGCCTCGTACTAACCGGCGTCGTCCTCGCGCTTCTCGCCGCCTGCGGCTTCCAGCTTCGCGGCACGGCGCAGCTGCCCTTCGAGACGCTCTACATTCCGGGCGCGAATCCGCTCGCCGTCGAGCTGCGGCGCAACGTCAAGGCCGCGAGCAAGACGCGCCTGGTCGACAGCCCCGGGAGCGCCCAGGCCGTTCTCGGGTTCACGACGGAGGCGCGCGAGAAGGTCATCCTGAGCTTCACGTCGGCCGGAAGGGTGCAGGAATACCGGCTTCGCTACCGCGTCGGCTTCCGCGTCACCGATCCCAAGGGAGATCAGGTTTTCCTGCCGTCGAGCGAGATCCTGCTCACGCGCGACCTGACCTACAACGACTCGCAGGTGATCGCCAAGGAAAACGAGGAGGCGATGCTGTACCGCGACATGCAGACCGACATGGTGCAGCAGATCTTGCGGCGGCTGGTGGCGGCACGGCCCATGTTCGAATAAGGACCCCGCGTGCCCGCCCTCAGGCTCGATCAGCTCGAAGCGCATCTCTCGCGCGAGCTCAGGCCTCTGTACGTCCTCCACGGCGACGAGCCGCTCCTTTCCCTGGAAGCCGCCGACGCGATCCGCGCGCGGGCGCGGGCGGCCGGGTTTACCGAGCGCACGGTGTTCTCGGCCGAGCGCGGTTTCAACTGGCGCGAGCTCGGGGCGAGCGCCGCGAGCCTTTCGCTTTTCGGCGACCGCAAGCTGATCGAGCTGCGCCTTCCCTCGGGCAAGCCGGGGACCGACGGCGCGCAGGCGATCGAGGCGTTCTGCCAAAAGCTCCCGCCCGATGCGCTCACCCTGGTGGCGCTGCCGCGCCTGGACCGCGCCGGCCAGTCCTCATCCTGGTTTCAGGCGCTCGAGGCGCGCGGCACGGTGGTCAACGTCTTCCCCGTCGAGCGCGCGCGCCTGCCCGAGTGGATCGCCGCGCGGCTCGCGCGCCAGAAACAGCAGGCCAAGCCCGAGACCCTGCGCTTCCTCGCCGACTGCGTCGAAGGCAATCTCCTCGCCGCTCATCAGGAAATCCAGAAGCTCGCGCTGCTGCTTCCGCCCGGCGAACTCGCCTTCGACGCCGTTCGCGAGGCGGTGATGAACGTCGCGCGCTACGACGCGGGCAAACTCGCCGAAGCCATGCTCTCGGGCGACCGCGCGCGGCTCGCCCGCATGCTCGGAGGACTGCGCGGCGAGGGCGAGGCACCGCCACGGGTGCTGTGGCTGCTTGCCGAAGAGATCCGCGCCGTTTGCCGCGTGCAGGACGGGATCGCGTCGGGCCGCCCGCTCGCCGAGGTCCTGCGCGAAGCACGCGTATGGGGCGACGCGCGGCAGTCCCTCGTCGGGCGCGCGGCCAGGAACCTTCCCCGCGCCGCGCTGCTTTCGGCGCTCGAGCACGCCGCCGGCGTCGATCGCACGGTCAAGGGCATCGTCAAGGGCGACGCCTGGGACGAGCTGCTGCAGCTGGGCTTGCGCTTCGCCGCCTAGCCCGTTCCGAATACCCTGGCCCAGAGCAGGCGCGTCGCGCTGATCCGGTTCCTGACCTCCTGCGCGGGCACACGCGCGTACTTCGCCCCGTTCAGGCGCAGCCAGTGCTGCCGGCGGCGGTAATCCCGATAGGCGTCGCCGACCGATTCGGCGGACTCCGCGGGAATCAGACCGAGCTGGGCGGCGACCTTGAGGAGCGCGATGTTGCCGGCGTTGCGCGTCAAATCCGGCTGGCGGTGCGCATGGCCGAGCACGAGGTACTGCACCGCGAACTCGATGTCGATCATGCCGCCGCGGTCGTGCTTCAGGTCGAACAGGCCGCTTGCGTTCGGATGGCCCTCGAGGAGCTGCTCGCGCATCGACAGCACGTCCTTGCGCAGCTTCTCCGGGTCGCGCTCCAGGCACAGGATCGCACGCCTTTCTTCCTCGAACGCCGCGCCCAGCACCGGGTCTCCCGCGCAATAGCGCGCGCGGCTGAGCGCCTGATGCTCCCAGGTCCACGCCGACTCGCGCTGGTAGCGGCGGAAGGCGTCGATCGAGCTGACGAGGAGCCCGCTCTCGCCCTGCGGGCGCAGCCGCAGATCGATGTCGAAGAGCACGCCCGCGGTGGTGCGGGTGGTGAGCCAGCGATTGAAGCGCTGGGCGAGCCGCGCGTAGATCTCCTGCGCGCCCTCGTAGGCATCGTCGTAGAGGAAGATGAGGTCGAGGTCGGACGCGTAACCGAGCTCCTTGCCGCCGAGCTTGCCGTAAGCGACGACAGCAAAGCACGGGTCGGAGCGATGCCGTGCGCGCAGCTGCCCCCAGCACAGCTCCAAGGTGACCTGCAGCATGGCGTCGGCGAGGTCTGAGAGATGATCGGCCAGCTGCTCGACCGTGAGCAGGCCCGACAGGTCCTGCGCGAGGAGGCGGAACACCTGAGCGTGGTGGGCCTCGCGCAGCCAGTCCATCTGCCGCTCCTCGTCGTCTTCCCTGGCCACGAGCTGCTTGCGCAGCTCCTGCGCGAAGGCGCGCCAGTCGGGCGGCGAGAGCAGGCTGCGCGCGTCCAGGAGCTCGTCGAGCACCACCGGGTGCCGGTTGAGGTATTCCCCCGCCCAGCTCGACGCATCGAAGAGCTGCGCGATGCGGGCGAGCACCGCGGGGTGCTCGTCGAGGAGCGCGAGATAGGCAGCCCGGCGGCTCACCGTTTCGATCAGGTCGAGAAAGCGCCTGAGCGTCGCGTCCGCGTCATCGCGCTCGGCGGAAGCCTCGATGATTCGCGGGATCAGGGCGTCGAAGCGGCTGCGGCTGGTCTCGGGCAGGCTGCTGTAGCGGCTGCCTGAGCGCACCGCGGCGAGCCGCGCCGCCGCGCCGGCCGCGTCGCGGAAGCCGAGCTGTGCCAGGCGCTCCTCGGTGTTCTCTCCGGCCCACAGTGGCGCGAGGACGTGCTTGGGCGCCTCGTCGACCGAGAACAGCTGCTCGAAATGCCACGACACCCGGGAGCGGCGCGCGTCGAGCGCGACGCGAAAGGAATCCCAGGCGGCAAAGCCCATCGCCCTGGCGACGAGAAGGCGGTCCCCGGTATCTTCCGGGAGTTCGTGCGTCTGCGCGTCGTCGAGGTACTGCAGCCGGTGCTCGAGGCGGCGCAGGAACACGTAGGCCTCCGAGAGCTCCTCGTGCGCCGCGGCGGGCAGCAAGCCCTTTTGCACGAGCAGCGCGAGCACCTCGAGCGTCGGGCGCACCTGCAGCGCGGAGTCGCGGCCGCCGCGGATCAGCTGGAAGGCCTGGGCGATGAACTCGATCTCGCGGATGCCGCCGGGTCCGAGCTTGATCTGGTTGGAGAGCTCGCGCCGCGCCACCTCGGCGCGGACCTGCGCGTGAAGCTCGCGCATCGCCGCGAACGTGCCGTAGTCGAGATACTTGCGGTAGACGAAAGGGCGCACGATCGCGGCCAGGGCGCCCTCGTCCCCGCCGAGCGCGCGCGCCTTGATCCAGGCATAGCGCTCCCACTCGCGGCCCTGGGTGACGAAATACTCTTCCAGCGCGTCGAAGCTGGTCGCGAGCGCGCCGCCCTCGCCCCAGGGCCGCAGGCGCATGTCGACGCGGAAAACGAACCCGTCCTCGGTGCGCTCACCAAGCGCCGCGATGAGGCGCCGCCCGAGACGCGTGAAGAACTCGAGATTGCCGGCCGCTTCGTCTTCCTGCGGATAGAGGAAAACCAGGTCGATGTCGGAGGACACGTTCAACTCGGCGCCGCCGAGCTTGCCCATGCCCACCACCATGAGCCTCGGCCGCGGGGCGCCCTGCGCCATCCGCGGCTCGAGAAACGCGAGCGCCTCGCCGATCGCGACCTCGGCGAGCGTCGACATCGCACCGCAAACCTCCTGCAGCGGCGCGATATCCGAAAGATCCCGCGCCATCGCGCGCAACAGCACGCGCTGGCGCAGCTGCCGCAGGCCCGAATGCAGCGCCGCCTCGTCCGCGTACCCGAGCTCGCGCAGGAAAACCTGCATCGCTCCGCGCGTCCAGGTGCCCTCCTCCGCGCGCTCGACCTCCTCGCGCAGCTCGGGTCTTGCCGCGACGAGCTGCCGGGCGTAGCGGGAATATTCGAGGGCATCCATGCAGATCAAAACACTAACACTTTGCCCCGACAGCCGTTCCCGGAGCTCGGAAAGACGGCCTGCGTCCATGCGGCGTAAAATTCCCTTCGTGAATGCTCCCTCGGACATCAAGTCCTACATGCTCCAGGTCGGACGGCGCGCCCGGATCGCCGCGCGCGAGGTCGCACGCGCGGACACCGCGACGAAGAATCACGCGCTGATCGCCGCGGCCAAGGCGCTGCGGCGCGACGCGAAGAAGCTGATCGCCACCAACGCCGTCGACATCCAGTCGGCGCGGATCGCGGACAAGGACGCTGCATTCATCGACCGTCTCACGCTGACCGAAAAAAGCATCGACAGCATGGCCGAAGGCCTCGAGCAGGTCGCCAAGCTCCCCGATCCCGTCGGGCAGATTTCGGAGCTGCACCAGCAGCCGAGCGGCATCAAGGTCGGCAGGATGCGCGTGCCGCTCGGCGTGATCGGCATCATCTACGAGTCGCGCCCGAACGTGACGGCCGACGCCGCGGCGCTGTGCCTCAAGGCGGGCAACGCCTGCATCCTGCGCGGCGGATCGGAGTCGGTGCGCTCGAACATGGCGATCGCCGCCTGCATGCACGAGGGCTTGCGCAGCGCGAAATTGCCCGAAGCCGCGGTGCAGGTGGTCGAGACCCCGGACCGCGCCGCGGTCGGCCAGCTCCTTGCGATGAACGAATACGTCGACATCATCGTGCCGCGCGGCGGCAAGGACCTGATCGAGCGCGTGATGCGCGAGTCGCGGATTCCCATGATCAAGCACCTGGACGGCGTTTGCCACGTCTACATCGACGAAGGCGCCGACCCCGACAAGGCGATCCGCATCGCCGACAACGCGAAGACACAGCGCTACGGGGTATGCAACGCCATGGAAACGCTGCTCGTCAACGAGAAGATCGCGCCGAAAGTGCTGCCCCGGCTCGCGAAGATCTACTCCGACAAGGGCGTCGAGCTGCGCGGCGACGAGGAAGCGCGCAAGCTGGTCGCCGCCATGAAGCCCGCCACCGAGCAGGATTGGCATACCGAATACCTGGCGCCCATCCTCGCGGTGCGCGTGGTGAAGAACCTCGACGCGGCGATGAACCACATCGCCAAGTACGGATCGCAGCACACCGACGCAATCGTCACCGAGGACGAAGCGAGAGCGAAGCGTTTTCTGCGCGAAGTCGACTCGAGCTCGGTGCTGGTGAACGCCTCGACGCGCTTCGCCGACGGCTTCGAATACGGCCTGGGCGCCGAGATCGGCATCTCTACCGACAAACTGCACGCGCGCGGCCCCGTGGGCCTCGAAGGTCTTACCTCGCAGAAATTCGTGGTGTTCGGCAGCGGTCAGATCCGCACCTGAGGCAGGCCTGAAGAACACTCCCGGCAGCCGCAGAGCCCGTTCCCCGAAAGCGCGAAGCGCGAGAGCGCTCGCTCCGATCGGCATCATGGGCGGCACCTTCGACCCGGTGCACTTCGGGCACCTGCGCCTCGCGCAGGAAGCCGCCGAGATCCTGGGCCTGGAGCGCGTGCGCTGGGTGCCCGCCGGCCGGCCCTGGCACCGCACGCAACCCAAGGCTCCCGCGAGGTACCGCCTCGAGATGGTGAGGCTCGCCATCCGCCGCAACGCGCTCTTCGAGCTCGACGACGCAGAAATCCGCCAGACTTCCCCCGGCTACACCGTCGAGACGCTGGCGCGGCTGCGCAAGACACTCGGCACGGATCGCCCGTTGGTGCTGCTCCTCGGCACCGACGCTTTCCGCGGCCTCACCTCGTGGGAGCGCTGGCGCGATCTGTTCGAGCTGGCGCACATTTTCGTCGCGCAGCGCCCCGGGCATTCGCTCACGCCGGGCGGCATGCCCGCGGCGCTCGCCTCGGAGTGGCGCAGGCGTGCCGGTACGCCCGACGCCTTGCGCGCGCGCCCCGCGGGCAGCGTGGTCACCTACGGCACCACCGCGCTCGACATTTCGGCAAGCGCCATCCGGGCTCACTTCGCCCAGTCGAGGAGCCCCCGCTACCTGCTGCCGTCGGTGGTTCTCGACTACATCCAGGCACACCGGCTTTACGCCAACGGGAACGGCGCACGCCGATGACGACTGAACTCCGCAAGCTCCAGAAGGCTGCGACCGCGGCGCTCGAGGACATCAAGGCGCGCGAGATCGAGGTCTTCGACGTCACCCACCTCACCTCGATGTTCGACCGCGTGATCATCGCGAGCGCGGACTCCGCCCGGCAGCTCAAGGCGGTCGCCAGCAACGTGCAGGAAAGGGCCAAGGCGGCGGGCGGGCGCGTCCACGGTGTCGAAGGCGAGGACGGCGGCGAATGGGTGCTGATCGATCTCGGCGACATCGTCGTGCACATCATGCAGCCGGCGGTGAGGACGCACTACAATCTGGAGGAGCTCTGGGGCCAGCCCAAGCCGCGCAAGCCGCGCGCGAAGCGCAGCCCGTCCACGGCCCGATGAAGCTGCTCGTGGTTGCCGTGGGCGCACGCATGCCGGGCTGGATCGACGAAGCGTTCAACGAGTACGCAAAACGCATGCCGCGGGGCCTGAAGACCGAGCTGGTCGAGATCCGCCCCGAGCCGCGCTCGAGCGGAAAAACCGCAGAGCAGCTGATGCAGGCGGAGGCCGCGCGGATCGCGCGCGCCGTGCCTCGCGGAGCGCTCGTCGTGGCGCTCGACGAGAGCGGGCGCGAAATCACCACGGCCGGGCTCGCGCGCTGGCTCGGCGTCCGCCGCCAGGACGGGCGCGATGTCGCCTTCCTCATCGGCGGCGCGGACGGCCTCGCTCAGGACGCGAAGCGCGGCGCGGAAGCGGTGCTGCGGCTTTCGGCCATGACCTTGCCGCACGGGCTCGCGCGCGTGCTGCTCGCCGAGCAGCTCTACCGCGCCGCGTCCATTCTGGAAAACCACCCTTACCATCGCGGATGAGCACAGCTCCGCCGAAGATCTATCTCGCCTCGCGCAGCCCCCGGCGGCGCGAGCTCCTGAAGCAGATCGGCGTCGCCTTCGAGGTGCTGGTGCTGCGCGACCACCCGGGGCGCAACGTCGACGTCGACGAGTCGCAGCAGCCGGAGGAAGGACCCGACGACTATGTGCGCCGCGTCTGCCGGCTCAAAGCCGAGGCCGGCTGGGAGAGGGTCCTGCAGCGCCGCCTTCGCCGGTTTCCGGTGCTCGCGGCCGACACCGTCGTGGCCGTCGACGACATCATCCTTGGAAAGCCGCCCGATCCCCCGCACGCGGTGAAGATGCTGCGCCTGCTGTCCGGGCGCGAGCACCGCGTGCTCACCGCGGTCGCGCTGAAGCTCGAGGACCGCCTGGAGCTCATCGTCAGCGAGTCGCACGTGCGCTTCGCCGAGCTTTCCCAGGCCGACATCGAGGCCTACGTCGCGAGCGGGGAGCCGCTCGACAAGGCGGGCGCCTACGCGATCCAGGGACGTGCCCAGGCGTTCGTCGTGGAGCTGCGCGGCAGCCACTCCGGCGTCATGGGCCTGCCGCTTCACGAAACGGCGCAACTCCTCAAGACCTTCTAGATCGCGGTATCCTCGCCCCTGCCATGGCGGAGGACATCCTGATCAACTGCACTCCGCAGGAAACCCGCGTCGCCGTCATGCAGGCGGGTGTCCCGCAGGAACTGCACGTCGAGCGCGCGGCGAGCCGCGGCCTGGTAGGCAACATCTACGCCGGGAAGGTCGCGCGGGTGCTCCCCGGCATGCAGTCGGCTTTCATCGAGATCGGACTGGACCGCGCCGGCTTCCTGCACGTCGCGGACATCTGGGAGGAGCGCCAGAACGCCCATCTGAGCGCCGCGCAGGCGAAACCGATCGAGCGCATTCTCTCGGAGGGCCAGGCGCTCCTGGTGCAGGTGCTCAAGGATCCGATCGGCACCAAGGGGGCCCGCCTCTCGACGCAGATCTCGATCGCCGGGCGGCTGGTTGTCTATCTCCCGCAGGACCCGCATATCGGCATATCGCAACGCATCCAGGATGAGACCGAGCGCCAGCTGCTGCGCGACAAGCTGCAGCAGCTCCTCCCGGCGGACGAGACCGGGGGATTCATAATCCGCACCGTGGCGGAGAACGCCACCGACGCCGAGCTGCGCGCCGACATCGAGTACCTCAGAAAACTGTGGCACGGCATCCGCGGCCGCGCGTTCACCGCGCACGCGCCGGCCCTGCTCTACCAGGATCTGTCGCTGGCGCAGCGGGCGCTGCGCGACATCGCCGGCGAAAGCACGGGGCGTATCCTCATCGACTCGCGCGAGAATTTCCAGAAGCTCCGGGAGTTTGCCGGAGACTACACCCCCAAGGTGCTCGAAAAGCTCGAGCACTACACCGGCGAGCGGCCGCTGTTCGACCTGCACAACGTCG
>JBGQKQ010000125.1:0-8757 GCA_041499655.1 Gammaproteobacteria bacterium | reverse complement strand
TCGCCGACGTGGTCCCAGCGCGAGTACAGGATCTGGCCGTTGCTCAGGACGGTCGGATTGCGATCGTGGCTCTGATCGAACGAAATCTGATGGCAATTGCTGCCGTCCGAATTCATGACGTGCAGGACCGTCGTCTGCTCGCGCTCGTACTCGTCGACGTAGGTGTAACTGGCGGGCTGAAGCCCCAGCGCGGTGCCCTGCGCCTGCATTTGCTTCTTGGTCGTCTCCTGGCGATTCGATACGAATACGATGCGCCCGTCCGGCAGGTACGCCGGCTCGGTATCGTCGCCCTGGACAGCCGCATCGCAGGTGATGCGGCGCATCGCCTTGGTGGCCGTGTCGTATTCCCAGATCGCCCAACTCGGGTCGGTCGGCCCGCGCATCGCGAACACGATCTTCGCTCCATCGAAGGAAACGTTCGGATGGGTCACGTCGCCCTGCCCCTTCGTGTAGGAGCCGGTGATGTTGGTTTCGGTCGCGCTGGGCGAGGACTTGTCGCGAATATAGAGATCGCCGCCCTGGCCGGTTACCACGGCGTCGGTCGGATTTCCAAGCGCCGAGACCGGCCGCTTGACATAGGCAATGGCCACGTCGCCATCCACGACGGTGCTGCCGCCTCCGGTGCAAGCGGCCAAGCCGGCGACGACGCCTGCGATTGCCCAAGCGATCTTGCGTTCAGTGTGATTGCCCATATCCGCCTCCTACGCTCTGCCCGCCATGCCTTGCGGTGACCTGCGGCGCAGCCCCGCCGTGGTGTGCATGTGTCCACCGGCGTCGATGATCACCGCGTCGATCCCGGGCAAGGACTCGGCGAACCGAATCCCGCGTTCGGGTCCCATGATGAATACGCTCTTAGAAATCCCCTCGGTGGTGGTCGCATCGGGTCCGATGATGGTGACGCTGCGCGCGCCGGTCGCCGACTTTCCGGTCCTCGGATCGAGGATATGGTGATGGCGCACGCCGTTCGCCTCGAAATATCGTTCGTAGTCGCCGGAGGTGGAGATCGCTGCGTCCACCAGCGGCATCGTCGCCACCATGGCGTCCTTGCGCCTGGGGTCGCGGATGCCGATCATCCACGGCCGCCCGCGCCTGTCACCCAGAACCCGGCTGTCACCGCCGGCGACGACCAGCGCTTGCCTCACGCCGCGCTCCTTGAGCAAGGCGATGCAGTTGTCCACGGCGTAACCCTTGGCGATCCCGCCGAGGTCGATCTGCACGCCGGCGCGGGCGAATTGAACCGTGCGCCGCTGGCGGTCCAGCCGGAGGTGCCCGAAGTTGAAGGCGGGCAGCGCGACCGCGATTTCCTCGTCCGTGGGCTTGACGGCGTTGCGGTAGTCGAACAGGCACCCGACGCTGGCGAAGGTGATGTCGAATGCGCCTTCCGACAACTTCGAGAACTCGACCGACCGCTCGAGCAATTCAAACATCTCTTCGCTGATACGCACCGGCGCCTTTGCGGCATCGCGATTGATGCGCGACAGCTCGCTTTCCGGTTTGAACGGGCTCATTGCGCGGTCGATGCGGTGCATCTCCTCCATCACCGCGTCCAGCGCCGCTTCGCCCGTCGCGGCCTGTTCGTGCCACAACTCGACGCGTATCGCGGTGCCCATGATCGCTTCTTCCCGGCTCATCCATCTCGCCTGAGCCGGCCTGAACGTTGGAAGAGATTGGAGGGTGCCGATCATCGTGGGTACGGCCATTTGAGGTCCGGGTTGTTTTTTCCGCATCCCTCCGCAAATCAACGCCAAGCAACCGCGGGCCCGGGAAATGACGCCATCATATGGATGCCCATCGCGACGTGTCTTGCACGTCAGTCGCGCGACTGAGACAAATTCAACGAAGGTCGGCGAGAAGACTGTCGCCTTGCAGCGACAAACCGCCAAAACGCGGAACAACTTCTTGATTTGTTGGTAGGGCGTGTAGGGATCGAACCTACGACCAACGGATTAAGAGTCCGCTGCTCTACCAGCTGAGCTAACGCCCCGTTGTGCTGGAAATTCCGGCTTGGAAACGGCTGAAGCGCGGGAATTTTAACACAGAGAATGTTGTCATCCCGAGCCCAGCGAGGGATCTCCACGCGTAAGGAGATTCCTCGGGCGCCGCCCTCGGGATGACACGGTCCTAGCTCACCGCAGTCGGGGCCAGCGCCTCGATGTCGGTCACGACGTCGACGATCACCGGGCGATCGGCCTTGAGCGCGCGCTGGATCGCCGGTCCGAGGTCGGCCGGTTTTTCCACGCGGATGCCGAGCGCGCCGATGTCCTCCGCGATCTTGGCGAAATTCACCATGCGGTAGGTCCACAACTCCCTCGCCTGCTCGGTCTGCTGGCCGCCGTAGACGCGGTCGAAGCCGCGCTTGGACTGGTTGCCGCTCGCGTTGTTGTTGACCACGGTCACCGAGTTGATCTTCCAGCGCACTGCGGTCTCGATCTCGCCGATGTGGTACCAGAAGCCCGCGTCGCCGGTGAACACCAACACCGGGCGGTCGGGGCACGCGCACTTCGCGCCGAGGCCCGCGGAGAACGCCCAGCCGAGGTGCCCGGCCGAGCGCAGATAGCTTTGCGTCGGCGCGCGCAGGTCGTACATGCCGCCCATCCACATGCCGGCGTGGCCGGTGTCGACGAGCACGATGCCGTCGTCGGGCACGTGCTTCGTAAACTCTGCGCATAGGCGCTCGGGCCGGATCGGAACGGCGTCGGACTCGAGCGCCGGGCGGTATTTCGTGGTCCACTCCCTGCAGATCGCCTGCGCCTGCTCGATCCAGGGCTTTCTCTTCGCCGCCGTCTTCGCGTCGGCCTGCTCGAGCATGCGCGCGAGCACGACCTTCGCGTCCCCCAGCACCGCGGCTTTCAGCGGATAGTTCCGGCCGAGCGCCTGCGGATCGCTGTCGATCTGGATCGCGGCGACGCCGATTTTCGGCACCGCCCAGAAGTGCGTCGTCATGCCGCCGGTCTCGGTGCCGACGAAGCACACCAGGTCCGCCTGCCCCACCACGCGATTGGCGCTTTCCCGCGAATAGGTGCCGCACACGCCCACCGCCAAGGGGTGAACGCCGGGAATCGAATCCTTGCCGTTGAGCGAGGTCGCGACGGGGATCGCGAGCTTCTCCGCGAGCGCGACCAGCTCCCTGCCCGCCTGCGAGGCGCGCACTCCGCCGCCCGCGACGATCACCGGCCGCTGGGCATCCTCGAGGATTTTCAGCGCCGCCCGCAGGCTGTTCGCATCGGGCTCGGGGCGGAACGGCGGAACGCGGGAGAATTGCGGCTCGACCAGCGGCTCCATGTCGGCTTCCTCGGCGTCGATCTGCCCCTCGTTGCCGCGGAACTGCAGGTGCACCGGTCCCGGCGTTCCCGACACGGCGACGCGGAACGCCTGGCGCACCATGTCCGGAAAGCGCGAGACGTCGTCCACCGTCGCGTTGAGCTTGGTTACGGGTTCGAACGCCGGCACGTCGTCCACTTCCTGGTAGACCTTGCGGAATTTCGTCTTCGGATCGCGCCCGCCTGTAAAGGCGATCACCGGCGAATGCGCCAGGTGCGCGTCGCGCAGGCCGGCGGCGAGATTGAGCGCGCCTATCACCTGCGCCATGCAGACGCCCGGGCGGCCCGATGCGCGCGCGTAGCCGTCGGCCATGTAGGCGGCGGATTTTTCGCCGTGGGTGTGGATGCGCTTTATCTTGGTGCGCATCTCCATCTCGGCGAAGGTCCGGCGAAGGACGGCCGGCACCATGAAAACGTGCGATACGCCGTAGCCGGCGAGCATGTCCGCGAGGCACTGGGCCCCGGTGATTTTTGCCATGACGGTCTTCGCTATCCTCTGGAAAAGAAATTCCGGTGCATGATACAGGGCGGCCGGGAACCTCGCGGCGCGAGCACGCCGGCTAGAAACTGACCGCGAGTCCGATCGACCACCCCTTGACGTGCTCGCCGACCATATAGCGGGCCATCAGCCGCGTGCGCGTCACGGTGACGTCGTAGGCGCTCGAGTCGAGCTCGAGGCCGGTGCCGAACGAGCTCAGGTCATTGAACCCGAGGACGCCGTCCAGGTCGCCGAGGAAGGTCGTGTGGGCGAACTCGAGCACGTAGCGGAGCGGCCGCTGCAGCAGCGTGATGCCCGTCGGCGCGCGCCAGCGCGACCACAGGCTCACGCTCTGGGAATCGGCGCTGCCCTTCACCGCGGTCGAGCTGCTGCCGAAGCTCCGGAGATAAATGTTGGTGTAGCGCAGCTCGACGTCGATCTCGTTCTCGGGCCGGTAGCGCTCGTAGTCGAGCACCAGCGAGCCGCCGAGACCGTAGGCGTCGAGCCGGCCGTTCCGGAGGAAGTCGATCTCGGCGCCCGTTCCGGTCAGACCGGACGCCGATATATTGCTGTCGACACGCCCGTACGAGAAGTTGAAGATCGGGCGCAACGCAAGCTCCCGCGCCACCGGAAAGTCCCACCCGATTCCCCCGGTCGCCGAGTACGCGTCCCATTTCGCCGCAACGGAGCCCGTGGCCTGGCCGCTGGCGACGAAAGTCGGATCGTAGCGGGCGTAGCCCAGGGTGCCCTCGAGGTAAAGCGGGAAATCCCTGCTCAGCGTGGCACCCCCGCCGAGCGTGGTCATGCGGAAGTCGGGGTTCCCCGTCGCATCGTTGGAAATGGCGAGCCCGCCGGTGGTGACGTCCGGGGTCAGCATGTAGCCCATCAGCGCGAGCACGCCGTTTACGCGCTTCTGGAGGTCTCCGTCGATCAGCTGCCCGAGCGCAAGCGGCGAAGTGAGCGCGCAGGCGGCGCCCAGGGCCAGCGCCGCGAGCTTGATACAGATCAAATCGGAACAGCGCCAGCGGCCTAGGCTTGAAACGACATTGGCCCAAGGTCCAATAGGCTGCGCTCGCCGGACTCGATACTTTAGTGGCCCGGGGCGTGATCGTTGCATCACCAATTGCGATTACATCCGGTAGGAGCTACGAATCATGATATCGCGGACTGGAAGTCCAGCAACCCATCGGAAACAACGCGTGCGAGCCCTGCGACTCGCGGTCGCCGGTGCAGCGCTCCTCCTCTGCTTGCCGCTTGCCCACGCGGAGGACGCGGTTCCCATCCACCCGGCGCTGCACGACCGCTTCTACGTGGGGCTAGGCGCCTTCGTCCCCAAGACCAGCACCTCGGCACAGCTCAATTCGTCAACGCTGGGTGTTGGCACCAACATCGACTTCGAACGGGCCCTGGGAATGAGGACGCAGAAGACCTTGCCGGATTTCTTCGCCCGGTTTCGGTTGACGGACCGCTGGCGGTTCGAAGCGGAGTATTTCCAGCTCAACCGCACCGGCGACAAGGTGACGCAGAACCAGATCCAGTGGGGCGACGTCATATTTCCGGTCAATACGCAAATTCAATCGAAGTTCGACTTCTCCGATACCCGCGTATCGGCGGGATACTCGTTCTTCCGGACCGCAGACAAGGAGTTGGGCGTGGGATTCGGGTTCCACTTGGCCTCCTACGATGTAGCCCTTAGCACTGCCGCGACCGGCAACCAAGCCTCGAAAGTCCTCGCGCCGCTGCCGGTGTTGAGCGCCTACGGGCAATTCGCGCTCACCGAGACCTGGGCCGTCGGCGGGCGCTTGGACCGCTTCGTCATGACGTACGACAATTACTACGGCAACATCACCAGCCTGGCCCTTGATGTCAACTACCAGCCATTCCGGCACATCGGATTCGGGCTCGCCTACCGGAGCTTGAACATCTTTGCCAAGGCGACGGGCTCCACGTTGACCGCGGAATTCAACCAGACTTTTCAGGGTCCGCTTCTGTACATGAACGCGAGCTTCTAAGCCAGCCTAAGAGCAAACACGGTTCTCATTGCGCCCTCCCCGGCAATAGACAGATTGAGTTTCCTGTCTTTGGCGAAGTAAGATACCCGGATGCGTCGCAATCGATTCGAGTTCATTGTCGTGCGGGCATGACTGGCGGTTTTCCGCCGCACGTATGAAATCCCCGGCAGCGCTTCTCAGGCGTGTCGCCAGGCTCGCCGGCGGCGTATTCGTGGTGGTGTTCCTGCTCGGCACCGCCGCCTGGGGCGTGCTGGCTCTCTACTACTTCGACCACCTGAGCTTGGCGCTGCGCAGCGGGCTCGCTGCCGCGTTTGGCCTGGCTTCCCTGATCGCGCTCGCCGGGTTCGCGCTGCCGCGATGGCGCTGGCGCGCGTTCACCTTCTATCTCTTGCTGTTCGCGGTGCTGCTGGTGTCGTGGAGCGCCCTCGCGCCCTCCAATGACCGCGACTGGCAGCCGGAGGTCGCGGTCCTGCCCCATGCCACCATCGACGGCGACCGGGTCACGCTGCACAACATCCGCAACTTCGACTACCGCACCGAAACCGATTTCACCCCGGCGTACTACGACAAGACCTTCGACCTGCGCCAGCTGGAAGGGGTGGATCTGGTGGCCAGCTACTGGATGGGGCCGGCCATTGCCCACATTTTTCTGAGTTTCGGCTTCGAGAGCGGAGACCATCTCGCCATTTCTATCGAGACGCGCAAGGAACGCGGCGAGGGCTATTCGACCGTGCAGGGATTCTTCCGGCAGTACGAGGTCTATTACGTGGTGGCCGACGAGCGCGATCTGATCCGCGTGCGCACCAACTACCGCAAAGACCCGCCGGAAGACGTCTACGTCTACCGCCTGCACGGCGCGGCCGAGGACGGGCGCCGCTTGTTTCTCCAGTACCTCTCGGAGATCAACGCACTCAAAGACCGGCCGGAGTGGTACAACACGCTTACCACCAACTGCACCACGGCGATCTGGATGCATAGCCGCATCAACCCGGATCACCCGCCCCTTTCCTGGAAGATCCTGGTGAGCGGCTATACACCCGAATATCTGTACGAGGTCGGGAAGCTCGACAACAGCCTGCCGTTCACCGAGCTCAGGCGCCGCGCGCACGTCAACGCGCGCGCCCAGGCAGCGGACAAGGCCGCGGATTTCTCCCGTCGGATCCGCGCGGGCCCGCCATGAGAAGGCAAGTCGGGCTTTCGGCCCTGATGATCTCGGTCCTGCTCGCGTTGCCGGCACCGCCTGCCCCGGCGGCGGATGAACCGGCCGCCACCAAGCGCCCGCGCATCGGCCTGGTGCTGGGCGGCGGAGGCGCGCGCGGGGGCGCCCACGTGGGCGTGCTGAAAGTGCTCGAGGAATTGCGCATCCCCGTCGATTACGTCGCCGGCACCAGCATGGGCTCCATCGTCGGTGGCCTTTATGCATCCGGGATGAATTCGCAGGAGATCGAACGCGAGTTGCGGGCGATGGACTGGGCCGATACGTTCCAGGACTATCCCAGCCGCGCGGAGCGTTCTTTCCGGCGCAAGAGCGACGACTACACCTACGTCTTCAAGGCCAAGCCGGGCTTCAACGGCGGCAGGCTCATGATCCCGCCCGCCTATATCCGCGGTCAGAAGTTCGACCTGGTGCTCAACCGGCTCACCCTGCCCGTGGTCGAAGTGAAGGACTTCAATCGCCTGCCGATTCCCTACCGCGCCGTGGCCACCGACATCGCGACCGGCAAGGCGGTGGTGCTGGCCAAGGGCAACCTCAGCATGTCCATTCGCGCCAGCATGGCGGTGCCGGCGGCATTCGATCCGGTGGAGATCGACGGCCGCTTGCTGATCGACGGCGGCATCGCCAACAACGTGCCCATAAACGTGGCACGCGACATGGGCGCCGACATACTGATCGTGGTCGACGTGGGCAGCGGGCTCACCGGCCGGGAGGGTCTCTCCAGCGCGCTGGATATCACCGGACAGCTCGCCAACTACCTGTTCACCCTCAACACCGAGGAGCAGCTGAAGACCCTGGGGCCGCGGGATGTCCTGATTCGCCCGCCGCTCGGAGACATCGGCGGCGGCAGCTTCGAGCGTGTGCCCGAGACCTTCCCGATCGGCGAGCGCAGCGCGCGCGACGCGATCGATGCCTTGCGACGCTATTCCCTCAGTCCGCAGGATTATGCGCAGTACCTCGCGCAGCGCGTGCACCCCCGGCCGGGCACGCAGGTGATCGATCTGGTGCGCATCGACAACAAATCACGGCTCGGCAACGACGTGATCGCCGGGCGCATCTCGGCCAAGCCGGGCCAGCCGCTCGACGTGGAACGACTGGAGCAGGACATCGGCCAGCTTTACGGGCTCGAGATATTCGAGTCGGTGCGCTACGACGTGGTGCGCGAAGACGGCAAGAACGTCCTGGTGATCAGCGCCAAGGAGAAGGGCTGGGGTCCGGGCTACCTCCAGTTCGGGCTCGCCGCCTCCAACAACCTGAAAGGCGATAACACCTTCAAGATGGGCGTCCTCTATACGCGCACCGAGATCAACGCGCTCAACGGAGAATGGCGCCTGGGTGGGCAACTGGGCGATGAACCGGGCATTGTCACGGAGATCCACCAGCCCCTGGACCCGCTGTCCCGCTACTTCGTATCCGGCAAGCTCGGCTACGGAAGAACGAACGAGGACGTTTTCGATGATGCCGGCCACCGTATTGCCCGGTACCAGATCGCCAGCACCAGGCTGGAACTGGCGGGGGGACGGGAGTTCGGCACCTGGGGCGAAGCCCGGCTCGGTTACCGCCGGGAAAGCGGTACGGCCGAGGTCACAACCGGTCCGCCGGCGCCGGACCAGGACGTGAATCTCGGGCTGGCCTTCCTGAGATTGGCCGATGACAAGCTGGACAACGTCAATTTTCCCCGCAGTGGCCATGTCGGCAAGGCCGAGTACCGCGCCGCGCGCGAAGGGCTGG
>JBGQKQ010000124.1:0-8776 GCA_041499655.1 Gammaproteobacteria bacterium | reverse complement strand
TGCCCGTGGGGGTGAGCTCGGATTTCGCAACGGGGGAGAGTGCCATGACGCGAGAAGATAGCACAAGCGAAGGGGAGGAGCGGCTACTCGATCTTCAGGTCCGCCGCCTTCACGACTTTCCTCATGTTCTCGATCTCGGTGCGCACCATCTCGCGGAATTCCTCCGGCGTATCGGTCGAGACCTCGGCCCCCTGCTTGCCGAATCCTTCTTTCACGTCCGGAAGCGCCACGGTCTTCAGCAGCGCGGCGCGCAGCTTCTCCGCGACGGGCAGCGGGGTGGCTTTCGGGGCGAGCACCCCCACCCACGCGCTGTAGCTGAACCCGGGGATCGTTTCGCCGACGGTGGGGATGCCCTCGAGCAGCGGCGTGCGCTTCGAGAGGCTGTGCGCGATGGCGCGCAGCCTGCCCGCGCGCGCGGGCCCGACGGTCGAGGAAGCGGGCGTGAAGGTCCACTGCGATTCTCCCGCCATGACTGACGCGACAGACGGCCCACCGCCCTTGTACGGCACGTGCACCGACGTGAAGTTGCCCGCCAGCTGGAGCATCACCCCGGCGAGATGGCTCTGCGATCCCGGGCCCGCCGAGGCCATGTTGATTTGCCCGGGCCGTGCCTTGCAGTAGTCGATCAGCTCCTGCACGGTCTTGACCGGCAACGACGGCGTGACCACCAGCATGTTCGGCAGCACCGCCACGAGCGACACGAACTGGAAATCGTTGAGCGGGTCGTAGGATGCGCGCTTCTGCAACAGGGGCGCGATCGACACCCCGGAAGGCGAGGCCGCGATGATCGTGTAGCCGTCGGCTTGCGCGTTCTTCAGGTTCTCCATCGCGATCAGCCCGCTCGCGCCCGCCTGGTTTTCGATGATGACCTGCTGGCCGAGCACCTCGCCCATCTTCGCGGCGAGAATGCGCGCGAGGGTATCGTTCGAGCTGCCCGGGGCGTTGGGCGAAATCATGCGCACCGCGCGCCTCGGGTAGTCGTCGCCTTGCGCGAGCGCGCTCGGCGGCTGAAAGAGAGTCGCGAGCGCGAGCAGCGCCGCAGACGCCTTTATCGAGGGGTGCATGTCCTTTCCTCCTTCTCAATACACGCGGTTGTGCGGCGGCTCACCCTTGAGCGCGCGTTCCACGTTCTCCCAGCTGCTCCTGAAAAGAAGCGCGAACGACTGGCGCGTGACCCCGGCGACGTGCGGCGTCAGCAACAGCTTCCTCGCGGCGTCGCCTTCGAGGGCGAGCAGGGGATTGTCAGCGGCGATCGGCTCCGTTTCGTAGACGTCCACGGCGGCGCCGCCGAGGTGGCCGGAGCGCAGATGCATGGCCAGCCCCGCCTCGTCGACGATACCGCCGCGGGATGCCTGCACCAGCACGGCGCCGGCTTTCATGGAGGCCAGCTGCGCCTCGCCGATCAGGCCCCGGGTCGAAGGGAGGAGGGGCAGGTGCACGCTGATCACGTCGGCGACCCTCAGCAGCTCGCCGAGCGGAAGCGCCGTTGCGCCGAGCGACGCGGCAGCGGACCGGTCGCGTGGCTCGGGATCGCAATAACACAGCTTGCAACCCAGCCTGGCGAAAGCCGCGGCGACCGCGAGGCCGATCACGCCCAGGCCGATCACCCCGACGGTCAAGCCCTCGAGCGCGGGCAGGTTGTCGGCCAGCAGGCGCGCGCGGAACGCCGCGTAGTTGCCCCTGCGGATCTCGGCGTCCGCCCAGCCGAACCGCCGCAGCAGCATCGATGCCGCCGTGATCGCGTACTCCGCGACCGCTCCGCTGCTGCCGCCGGGAACGTTTGCGACCGGGATTCCGAGCCTTTTCATCGCCGCCGCGTCGAGGCGGTCAACGCCCGCGCCGGTGACCTGCACCAGCCTCAGACGGCTGCCTTCGAACAGCGTCCCCGCGAGCTTCGGGCCGACGGCCGGCATGACCATCGCGCGAGTTTCCTTGATGAGCGCCGGAAGATGCGCGTCATCGGGCTGGCGATAGACGACATTCAGCGATCGCGGGGGCAAAGCGCCGACGCGCGCGAAATCGGCCTCGGGCCTGAGGCAGACGACGTCGTTCGTCACTTCGCGACGTCGCGATTGGTGACTCGGGCGACCGGGAAGAAGCAGAGCAGCACGAGCGGCTCGCTGCCGGTGTTGCGCGTGACGTGGGTTTCGCCCGCCGGAATCAGGATGGTGTCGCCGGCCTTCAATCCGTGGTCGCCGCTGTCCGACTCGGTGCGCCCCTCGCCCGAGAGCACGTAGATGCATTCCTCGGTGTCGCTGTGGAAGTGCCTGCCGCGCGGTTTGTCGCCCGGTTGGGGAACGGCGATCTCGACCAGCCGCAAAGTAACTGCACGCGAGCCCTTCTCGCCCGAAACGATTTCCAGCGACTTGCGCCCGGGGAGGCCCAGATTCCTGGCTTGTTCCTGCGTGAGGACGCGCGCCATCAGGGAACGACCCTCAGGTGCTTGATCTCGGCGGTGCCCCCCTGGGCCTCATCGAGCATGCGGAACAGCTCGCCGGCTTCCTTGGCGATCGCATCCGATATGTCGGCGAGCATGCGCTTGCCCTTTTCGACCGTGGCGTGCTCGGGCGATCCGTACCACCCGGTGGGCGCGATGGTGCGGATGTCGGTGAGGACCGGCTGGTAGCTGCGCGTGCGGCGCAGCTTGTCCCATTTGCGCCCGTGCGAGTGGTCGGAGGAGTAGTCGATGCGGTCGAGGTGCACGAGATCCGGACGGCAGGCGAGCACTGCAAGGGCCTCGATCTCGCCGCCATGCGTGAGCCCGCCCGAATCCTTGCCGTAGAGATCGGCCGCGACATAGCAGGCCTGCACGGTGAGCACGCTCATCCCATGATCGCGGTGCAGCGACTCGGCGGCGATGGCCAGCGACGGGATGTTGCCCTCGTGCCAGTTGAGGACGAGGAGGCGCTTCGCCCCGTGCTTGGCCGTGGAAACGCAGGTCTCCACGACTACCCTCATGTAGGTGTCGGGCGTGAGGGTGATGGTGGCCTCGAAAGGCATGTGCATGGGGGTGACCCCGAGCGGTCCTCCCGGCAGCACCAGAGCGTCCATGCGCTCGGCCACCGCATGAGCAATCACGTTCGCCGCGTAGATGTCGGTCCCCGCCGGCAAGTGCGGGCCGTGCTGCTCGACGCTGCCCGCGGGCAGGATCACCAGCGGATTCTTCCTGAATTGCGCGGCGATCTCGGGCTGGGTCAGGTCCTGGAAGTAGCGGCTGGGCAATCTGGACATGGTCGCTCCTTCTGGCGGATTCAGGCGGCGGCGCGCGCCACCGCGTGGATCTTCGCGCGCGTTTCCTCGATGATCTCGGCGACCACGACCGCCCGGCCCGCGCGCTCGAGCGAGCGCAGCGCGGCGTAGACCACGGCGAGGGCCACGTTGCCGTTGTCGGCGGAGAGTTCACCTGTTGTCCCGGAGCGGCAGCTGCCGGCGAATTGCTCGAGCTCCGCCCTGAACATGTCGCTCTCGGGGACTCCCAGTTCCTCGCGCTTGCCGTAGCCGTCCTTGCCGCGCTGGATGTAGAGAGTCGAAGACTGGTGCAGCAGGTGCGGCGTGTCCCACGTGCCGAAATCGATTTCGTAGTGCATCAGCCCCTTCGAGCCGAAAACGCGCACGGCGAAGATCCCGGGCGACGTCCAGCACGACCCGACGTAGCCGAGTTTTCCGTCGGCGAAGCGCAGCAGGGTCATCGACTGATCGTCCACCTCGGCTCCGACGGGCGAGAGCTTGGAGGACATCTGGCTCACCTCGGCGATCTCGCCCCCGAGATAGTGCAGGACGTCGAACTGATGGATCGCGAGCTGGGAAAGGGGGCCGCCGGGAGCCTTGTCCTTGTACCAGCGCCAGGCCTTGGGGGTGAGCTCGAGCGCCCGCTCGTTGGAGAAGTTCGCCTCGATGAACGCCACGCGGCCCAGTTCGCCGGAATCGATTCGGCTTCGGATTGCACGTATGCCCGCCATCAGGCGGGCGCTGTGCCCGACCGTGACCGTGACGCCGTACCGGGCCTCGAGCGCGGCGATCCGCAGGCCGTCCTCGAGCGTATTGGCGATCGGCTTCTCGGTGTAGACGTGTTTCCCTGCGGAGGCGACCCGCTCGGCGAGCGGCCAATGCTGTTCGTTCGGAACGGTGAGAATGACACCGCGGATCAGCGGATCCGCGAGCAGGCTTTCGAGCTCGTCCACGCCCGGGACGCCGAATTCGGCCTCGAACCCGGCCCGCTTCTCAGGTGTGCGGCTGTATCCCGCGACGATCCTGAGGTTGCGGGACTCGCGCGCGGCGCGGGCGAGAACCCTGGCCCAGCGGCCGAGGCCGACGATGCCGAGGCTTACCGGAGCGTGCATGGCAAAGGTTCCGAAAGACGTGGCGGCTATTGTATCCGCTCACCGACCTCCGCCGTAGAGCTTCACCAGCCGGTAGAGAAACTCGTGCCCCTCGTAGAGCGAGCGCACGCGGATGCGCTCGTTCAGTCCGTGCACGCCCGAGCCGTCGGGGTCGCGGAACATGCCGTTCACGCCGTAGGTCGGGATTCCGGCGTTGATGGTGAAACGGCCGTCGGTGGCGGCGACCAGCATCGTCGGTACCACCGGCACCCCGGGCCACATTCGCTCGCTCACCTTCCCGATCGGCCTGATGATCTCCGGAGAGAGCGGCGGCGGTGGCGAGAGCGTCGGCTCGTGCGTCGGGGTGATCCTGATCTTGTCGTCGGCCATGACGCGCGCGAGCGTCTGCTGCACTTCGGCGACGGATTCGCCGGGCAGGATGCGGCAATTCACCGTCGCGCGGGCGCGCTGGGGCAGGGCGTTGGTCGCGTGTCCCGCGTCGAGCATGGTGGCGACGCAGGTGGTGCGGAAGGTGGAATTGTTGAGCGGGTTCGCCGCCGACAGGCGCGCGATCGCCCCGGTATCGGGCGGCTCGCGCAGGATCGCCTTCATGTCGGCGGCGGCCTGCCCGGTCTCGATGCCGGACATCCGCTCGAAGTAGGCACGCGTGGTCGCCGAGAGCTTGAACGGAAAGTCGTAAGCCCCGAGCCGCGCGAGGCCGCCGGCGAGGTGGGTGATCGCGTTGTCCTTCACCGGCAGCGAGCTGTGGCCGCCGGGGCTGGTCACTTCGAGCTGGTAGGTCTGGAACACCTTCTCGCCCGCCTGGACGCTCATGCGCAGGTACTTGCCGTTCTTGTCGAGCAGGCCGGTGCCGCCTTCGTTCAGCGCGAATTCCGCGTCGATCAGATCGCGGTGGTTTTTCAGCAGGTACACGATACCGCTGAATTTCGAGGGGATCATCTCCTCGTCGCAGGTCGCCACCTGTATCAGGTCGCGCTCGGGCCGGTAGGATTCCCTGCGGTAGCGGATGAGATTCGCCGTGAATACCGCGACCATCGCCTTGTCGTCGGCGGCGCCGCGGGCATAGAAATACCCGTTCTCCTCGACGAGCTTGAACGGATCACGCTCCCAGTCCTCGCGCTTCGCTTCCACCACGTCCAGGTGGCCGAGCAGCATGATCGGCTTCTTCGCGCCCGTGCCGCGGTAGCGCGCGACGAGGTTGCCTTTCTTCGGCCCGTCCGGCGGAACGATCACCTGCACGTCCTGTTCCGGGAGTCCGGCCGCCTTGAGCCGCGCAGCGAGCGCCTGCGCCGCCTCGGTGCAGCTGCCGACGGAGTCGGTGGTGTTGATCTCCACCAGCTCTTTGTAGATCTCGCGCAGCTCGCGCTGCGCGGGAGTGGGGGCCTGCGACAGCGCGCAGGGCGCGAAGGACAGCCCGAGAGCGGCGGCCAGGACGCCGCAAGATGTTTTCACGCATTTCTCCTACTTAGAAAACAGCACCAGCGCGAGCGCGACCGCGCCGGGCAGCGCCTGCACCCAGAGGATCTTGCGGCTCGCCGTGATTCCTCCGAACACGCCGGCGACGATCACGCAGCCGAGGAAGAAAATCTTGATCGAGGTGCCCGCGTTCCCGAGAACCAGACCCCAGCCCAGCCCGGCCGCGATGAATCCGTTATACAGGCCCTGGTTGGCGGCCAGCGCTTTCGACGCCCTGGCGAATTCCGGCGTCAGGCCGAAAGCCTTGAGCCCGAAGGGCCGGGTCCACAGAAACATCTCCAGAACGAGGAAGGTGAAATGCAGGACCGCGACCAGCGCGACGGCGATATCGGTGATGGCTTTCATGGGGCCCGCCCTCCCTTTCGGAAGAGTATAGGCGGGTGAGAGTAGACTGTGTCGTGCGCTGTTGCGGGCTGTCACAGGGGGCAATATCGATGCCCACCCGGTCCGCGGGAAAGGAGGCTGCGCCATGCCCATCAAGAAGATCCTGATCGTCGACGATTCCGCCACCGACCGGCAGTTCCTCATCGAGACCCTGAGCAAGCAGGGCTATCAGTGCGTCGTCGCGCAGAGCGGCGACGAAGGCATCGCGAAATCGAAGACCGAGCTGCCGGACCTGATACTCATGGACATCATCATGCCCGGCACCGACGGGTTCAAGGCGACACGCGCGATCACGCACGACGAAGCGACCAAGCACATTCCGGTGATTGTGTGCACCAGCAAGAAGCTGGAAACCGACCGCGTCTGGGGCATGCGCCAGGGCGCAAGGGACTACGTCGTCAAACCCATCGACGCGAAGGACCTGCTCGCCAAGATCGCGGCGCTGGGCTGAGATGGCCTAGACGAGGCCGTCCATCAGCATCACGTCCACATAGTCGCCGGCGTTCACGCCCCCCTGCTCGTGCCCGAGCACGACGAAGCAGTTGGCCTCGGACATCGAGCGCAGGATGCCCGAGCCCTGCGCACCGGTCAGGCGCACGCACCATTCGCCGTTTTTCAGTTCGAGGATGCCGCGCTGATACTCCGTACGGCCGGGTTTCTTGCGCATCGCCGTCTCCGATTTCGCGCGCAATAGCGGCAACTCGGTGTCGCTGCGCCCCATCATGTGGAGCAGCGCGCCGCGCACGAAGTGGTAGAAGGTCACCATCACCGCCACCGGGTTGCCCGGCAGGCCGAAAAGGTACGCCGATCTTCCGCGCGAGCGGATGCGGCCAAAGGCCATGGGGCGGCCGGGGCGCATGGCGATTTTCCAGAACGCCACCTCGCCCAGCTTCGCCATCATCTGCTTGGTGAAATCGGCTTCGCCGACCGACACCCCGCCCGAGGTCACCACGGCGTCGGCGCCCGCTGCGGCCTTGCGGAACGCGGCTTCGAGCTTCTTCGGGTCGTCGCGCACCACGCCCAGGTCGACGACCTCGCAGCCCAGGCGCTCGAGCATGCCCCAGAGCGTATAGCGGTTGGAGTCGTAGACTTCGCCGGCCTTCAGTTTTTTCCCGACAGAGACGAGCTCGTCGCCGGTGGAGAAGAACGCGACTTTCAATCTCCGCCGCACGCTGAGCTTGCCGATGCCGAGGGATGCGACGAGGCCGAGATCCGCGGGCCGAAGCAGTCTCCCGGCCTCGAGCGCCGGCTTGCCCTTCTTCAAATCTTCGCCCGCGAGCCGGCGGTTTTGTCCGCGCTCCTGCCCTGGGGGAACGGTGATGCGCCGGCCTTCCGCCGTCACGGCCTCCTGGATGACGACTGCGTCGGTGTTCTTCGGCATCACTGCCCCGGTCATGACGCGCACGCATTGACCGCGCTCGACCTCGCCCGGGAATGCCTTCCCCGCGTAGGCGGTGCCGATCTCGATGAGCGTCGCCGGCTCTGCCGCCCGGAGGTCGTCACTGCGCACCGCGTAGCCGTCCATTGCCGAGTTGTCGTGCGAGGGGACGTCGATCGGCGAGACGATGTCCCTGGCGAGCACGCGGCCGAGCGCCGCGCGCACGGGGAGGAGCTCGACACCCGTCACGGGTCTAACGAAGGATCGGATGACCTCGTTCGCCTTGGCGACCGGCAAGGCGTCCGGATCGTAGCCGCTGACGCAGCTGATGGCGTCCCGCAGCGAATTCATTTTTCGTACGAGGCCAGCTCTTCGAGGGTGTTGATGTTGGAGAACGCCGCCGCCTCGTCGTCGAAGGCGACCTCGACGACGTTCAGGGTCGCGTACCAGGCGTCGATCTTGCGTCCGCCTTCCTTCAGGAAATCGCTCAGGTGATCGAGCACGCCCCGGCGCATCATCGAAAACACCGGGTGCGGCTGGTCGCCGGTCTTCGCCACCGCGAGCTCGGCCCCGGTCTCGTCGATGCGCGCGTGCAGGCGCGCGATCAGGTCTTCGGGGAGGAAGGGCGAGTCGCAGGGAACGGATGCGAGGAAGGGGCGCTTGGAGACCGAGAGCCCGGCGTGAAATCCCGCGAGCGGTCCAGCAAAGCCGCCGATCGCGTCGCTCACCACGCGCACGCCGAAGGTCCGGTAGGCGTCCTGGTTCTGGTTGGCGTTGATGATCACGCCCCCGACCTGGGGGGCGAGGCGTTCGTACACGTGATCGACGAGGCGCCTGCCGCGGAAGGCCTGCAGGCCCTTGTCGACCCCGCCCATGCGGCTGCCCTTGCCGCCCGCGAGGATGAGTCCGGTGACCGAGGGGAGCACCGCGACCGCCGCTACGCCACCATCGTCGGCGCGACGCGCTTCCTGAAGCGGTGCTTCCCGGTGAAGAGAAGGTAGTGCTTGCCGCCCGCCGCGCGCCCGATCATGGTGATGCCGACCTTGTCCGCGATCTCGTAGCCCATCTGCGTGAGCCCCGAGCGCGAGACGAGGAAGGGGATCTGCATCTGCACGGCCTTGATCACCATCTCGGAAGTGAGGCGGCCGGTGGTGTAGAAGATCTTGTCCGAGCCGTCGACGCCGTCGAGCCACATCTG
>JBGQKQ010000123.1:0-8912 GCA_041499655.1 Gammaproteobacteria bacterium | reverse complement strand
GCGGCTGACGCCGGTCGCGGCACCGATCTCCTCCACCGAGAGATCGCCTTCCTGTTGCAGGAGAAACGCTTCGCGCTGGGCCTCGGGTAGCTCGGAGAGTGCAGCCAGCAGTCGCTCGGCGGCGCGCTTCCCGTCGATGAGCGCATCGGCCGGGATGTCGTCCGCGGGCAGGTTGTCGAGCGCATCCGCCGCTTCTTCCTGCGCGAGGAATTTCGCTCTGCCGCTCGCGCGGTAGAAATCCATGAGGCGATTGTGCGCGATGGCGTACACCCAGGAGGTGAATTTGGCGCGGGCCTGGTAGCGCCCGCGGGAGTCGATCACGCGCATCCAAACGTCCTGAAAAAGCTCCTCGGCCGTCGCCGCGTCGCTCACCTGGCGCAGCAGGAATCGGTAGAGCGGGCCGCGGTGGCGGCGATAGAGGGCCTCGAACGCCCCTGCGTCGCCGCCGCCGTAACCCAGCATCAACTCTTCGTCGGCCGGCCCGCTCCCCATGCGGGCCTAGTGTAGCTGCTCCTAGGGCAATCCGACTACCACCCCCTCCCTGGGGTAGCCGATGGTGTAGCTGACGGTGATCTTGACCGTCTCGTTCGGCGCGATCGAGCGCTCCCAGGCGACCACGCCCTGCCGTTCCTCCCAGTTTTCGGTTTGCGGCTTCGGATCGAAGGCCGCCTTGACGGCGATCTGGTCCGAGGTGGACACGGGCGAGGATTCGAGAACCAGCAGGTCGAGGGGAGTCTTGTGGAAGCTCGCGAGCGTCAGCACGTCGGTCACTTCGCGTTCGTTCCTGTGGTCGATGATGCCCGCCGAGCCGTTGCGGTCCTTGACGCGGTCGAGGGTGACGCGCATGAGATTGTCGCGTCCGAACGGGAGGACGAGGCCGGGTGAGGTCTGCGGGTTCCATTGGGTCGAGCCGACGACGCTGCCGTCGCGCTGCAGCTGGATCTCGCCCGGCAGCCACACGCCCTCGGGGCGCTTCGCCTCGGCGGTGACGATCGCGACCGGATCGAGCCGCGGTACGACACGCAGCCGCATTTTCGCGGGGAGGGTGAGCCTGGCGAGGGACACGGTCACCTTGCGGCCGTCCGAAGGCAGGGTCACGAGTCCCGGCACCTCGAACTCGGTGCTGAAGGTGGTTTGCATCTCGATCGGGGCGGGTGCCTGCGCAACCTGATCCAGACGGAGCTCGCTCTTCCGCGCGAGCGATGCCGGCGCTTCCGCGGCAACGCCGGAGACGCCCGCAGTGGGCCGCGCGACCGGAAGCGACACCCACCACGGGCGCGGGTCGGGACCCTGCGGCGAGAGGCGCGGCTGCCCGGTGGAGAGCTTGAGCTTCACTCCCGCCCAGTCCTCGCCCGTGGTCTGCTGGACCACGCCCTGGCGCACCAGCTCGACGAGCGAAGTCTGCGAGTCGAGGCTCGCGCGATACGCGGGCCGCCATCCGGCGCCGTTCAACTGGTACGACACGCGCGCGTTGCCGCCGCGCTCGCTGGAAACGCCGACGAGGATGGTGCGGGTGTCCCGCGTGCCGCTCTTCAGATGCGCGAGGTCGCGCTCGAGCGCGGCGGTCTGCCGGCCGATTTCGCGCCTCTGCACCTGGGCGCGCTGCACGCGGGCGAGCGACTCGCCGCCGCCCTTGCGAATGACATCCACGATGGCGCCGAGCGATCGGGCGTCGGGAATCGGCGCGGGCTTCTCGCCCGGCGCGCCCAGGCGCGAGAGGAATTCGTTCACCATCTGCGCGGACTTTGCCTCGCCGTCGAGCTCGGCCTGGCGGTCCTTCAGCGCCTGGATCCTTTCTTCCAGCCGCGCCTCGCGCGAATTCGGCGCCCGGGTGCGGGCGATATCCTGCGTCGACACCTCGCCGATCACGACGCCGGGATCGGCGTCGACGCGCACCGACCGCGGATCGAAATTCGCCGGGACCCCGGAGATCTGAAGAAGCGTCGCGCCGGGGGAAACCCGCGCGGTGCGCTCGACCGTCGCGCTGCCCGGATAGAGCGTCACCGCGGTGATCTTCGATGCGTCCTGCGCGCGGGCGGCGCCGCACGACAGCGCGATGACGGCCGCGCCGACCACGGCGGGCAGGAGCCGCCGCGCGAATGCCTTGTTCTCTTTCATTTTGGTCTCCATGTTGTTCCCCATGTCGCGGGGCATGGATCGGTAAACGGAATCGGATGCGGTTCGGGGTTAGTGAAGCCGGAAAAATCAAGCACGCTCCGAGCAGAGCCGTCTGGAAAGGTCCATAATGCGCAATCGAATCCCATTGGGTCTCGGCCCGTATCTCCCTCACGGGCGCCTTCCAGGCCTTCTCCCACGGAAATTTGATGCCGCGCGCGGCCGCGCGACGGCAGTCCGCGCAAGGAGAACGCACATGCCCACAGGTTTCGTCCGATCTTTCTATCCCAAGTACGGCTACGGCTTCATACGCCCTGACGACGGCTCCAAGGATTTGTTCGTGCACAGCGGCGCCGTGAAGCGCGCCGGGCTGGATTCGCTGCGCGAGAACCAGAGGATCTCCTACGACGTGCGCAGCGAGCTCGATGGAAGGCGCTCGGCCGTCGACTTGAAAGCCATCGCATGACCAAGGAAGCCCTCATCGAAATGGACGGCGTGGTGACCCACGAGCTGCCCGACACGCGGTTTCGCGTCACGCTCGCGAACGGCCACGAGGTGATGGCACACATGTCCGGGAAGATGAAGCGGCACCGGATCCGCATCCTGCCCGGGGACAAGGTGACGCTCGAGCTCACTCCCTACGATCTCACCAAGGGCCGCATCAACTTCCGCCACAACACCTACCAGGCTTCGCCTGGGGCCCGCCCGCAATTCCGGCGCCGGCGCTAGGCGATGTCGAAGCCCTTTATCCTTTCGTGGGCCGTGAAGATGTCGCGCGCCGATTCTCTCGGCTCGCTGGAACACCTGATGGACGATTGGTACAGCCAGGTGCGGGCCGACAGGGGCCTCCAGGCCGCGGTGGGATTCGACTCCAGCATGGAGCACCGCGACTGGGACGGAGCGAAAGGGAGCATCGAGCGCACCTACGGGCGCTCGACACGTGAGCATCAGGGAACCCTGGATACGCTGGCCGCCGCGATCCAGTGCAAGAGAATGCTGAGGGTCTCGCCACCCCGTTAGTCGCGACCGCGGGCCGGCGGCCGCCGGCCCGTCCTATGAATCCCAAACGCCGCGCCGTGGGGGAAACACCTTGGTCTGGTAGTAGTCCTTGAGCGTGCTCAGCTCCATGAGGACGCCCAGGGGAAAGCCCTGACGTGTCCCGCGGGTGTCGGTGAGCAGATCCTCGAAGCAGCGGTCCATCTGAAGCGGCGTCCTCCACAGCTTGGCCATGCGATTGACGATCCGGGGAAATAGGACCGCAAGCTCTTTCGGCCGCGCGGATTCGTCGAGGGATGCAAGCCAGGCCTCAGCCGCGGCGTTGAGCTCGAGGTCGTCCTTTTCCGGAAGGTGACGAAGCTTGCGTGGATCGATCTGCGCTGCGGTGACGGGGTTGCCGAGTACGGTAGCCATTTTTACACCTCGCTGATCCCTCCCACCGCAGCCATCCTATGCCGGGTATGGCCGCTACACGGTGAACTTTTCCACATGTTGAGCGATCTTTAGGACCGTAGCCGGGCGGTGTCCCGGCCTTTACAATCGGAACACCGATGCTCGAGGTTGCCCAATCGTTGCTCCCGAGAAGCCCGTTCTGGGGGCCTTTCTTCTTCGGCACGGGCATCTTCGGATTCCGTTACCTCGCGTTCGCAGGTCTTGCCTTCGCGGCGTGGTACGGAAAACAAAGAGGCGGCAAGCTCCAGGGATCGATGCCGGGCCTGCCGCAGCTCGCGCGGGAGATTGCGTATTCGGTCGCGGCGGTCCTGATCTTCGGCCTGGTGAACGGAGTCATTTCCGGCTACGGCATCGCGCCCCGCACTCAGCTCTACTTCGACGTCGCGCAATACGGCTGGGCCTGGTTCTGGGCGAGCATTCCGCTGATGATCCTGGTCCACGACGCGTACTTCTACTGGACGCACCGCCTGATGCACACGCGCGCACTGTTCCGGACCTTCCACGCCGTGCATCATCTCTCGACCAACCCTACGCCCTGGACCGCCTACTCATTTCATCCGCTCGAGTCGGTCGTGCAGGCGCTGGGCGTGGTGCTCATCATCTTCATCATGCCTTCGCACCCGCTCGCGCTGATCATCTTCCAGACGATCTCGACGGCGATCAACGTCTACGGCCACCTGGGCTACGAGATCTATCCAAGCAACTGGTCGCACCACTGGATGGGGCGCTGGATCAACACGTCGGTGGCGCACAACTTCCACCACAGGACCGCGCGCCACAACTACGGGTTCTACTTCCTGTTCTGGGACAGATTGATGGGAACGCTGGAGCCGGGGTATGAGGCGCGCTACGTCGAAGCGCGTGGAGCAGTTGCGCGCTAGGTCTTGGCGGTTCTTCGCCACAGGACACGCATCCAGGCCCACAGCGCCATGAGATTGAACAGCACGGCGCCGATCGCGAACAGGACTCGCACCGACATTTCCTTCAGCTGATGCGGGCCGACGGCGGCGTTTGCGCTCAGGGCACTGGTGAAGTGGCGCTCGCCCGAACCGATTGCGACCCAGTCGAAGAGGAGCGCGATGGAGGTGACCATGAGCATGCCGGTCCAGGCTTTGACGCCCGCGCGACGCTCAGGGGCGGCGAGGGTGGCGCCCGCGAACGCGAGGCCGAGCGAGGCGATCAAAACCGCGACCGCGTCGACGGGGAGCTTTCCGGCCGGCTTCCAGAACTGGATCGCAGCGACCGCGCCGACGCCGAGCCCGGCCGCGATGAGCAGCAGCCCGGCCATGATCTGCCCGCGCCGCGTCGGGCGTTTCGCCGCCATGAGATTTCCCCAGGTAACCGGATTCCTAAATAGACCGCCCGCTCTTGCGCGTCAATCGATCGCTGCGCGCGGGTGAGTCTTTTTTCCGCTAGAGTGTCCGCTCCCTTCCGATTCGAGGAGTAATCGCATGTTTCCGCGCCTGTTGCCTGTCCTCGCCCTCGTTCTCGCGACGCCCGCGGGCGCGCAACTGCTCACCCACAAGGACCTGACCGTCGCCATCGCCAGGACGATCGTCGAGACTTCGATCGAGGCCTGCAGGGCGCGCGGTTGGAACACTTCTGCGGTGGTGGTCGACCGCGCCGGCGACACCATCGTCGCGATGCGCGGCGACAACGCGAGCCCTCACACGATGGAGAACGCGCGCCGCAAGGCGTATACGGCGCGCTCCTTTCGCCAGCCGACCGCGGAGTATGCAAAGAGGTACGCCGACCGCGATCCAGTGGTCATGCAGCAGGCTACGCTGCCGAACGTGATCGCCATTCCCGGCGGCGTTCCGATCAAGGTCGGCGACGAAGTCATCGGCGGGGTAGGTATGTCGGGCTCACCGGGCAAGGACGACGAGTGCGTCGCGGTGGGGCTGGAGAAGGTGAAGGACCAGCTGAAATAGTGGACCTCGGAGTCGACCGGCCGGTGCCCGCGGTCGTCGCGATCGACCTGCATCGCGGGCACCTCGATCCCGCCGTCGCGACCATGCCGCTCGCGGCCGACCGCGCCGAGCGCGTGGTCGCCGCGAACGCGCGCTTCTTCCGGGATTGCCGCACCGCCGGCATCCCCATCATGCATCGAGGCGATTTCCTCGCGCTGCGCGTATCCTTCGCTTCGAAGTCAATTCACGCAGTTATGGCGCTGCGCGCCTACCGAACCTGAAGGGAGAGCCATGAACAAGAACATAGCCGTCGTTCTCCTCCTCGTGCTCGCAGTTGGCTGCAGTACCAATCCGCGGGATGGAGCCTACCCGCCGTCGATGGATCCGACGCGCAAGGTGAGCGTGCAGATCTGCACCAGAGTGATCGATGCCACCGACGGCGGCAACCTGTTGTGCCGTAACGAAACTGAGGCCGACCGCCGCGCCAGGATCGCGGAAGAGGAGCGGCAGGCCAGGGCCCGGAAGGAGGCCGAGGAGCGCGCCGCGCGCGAGCGCCTCGAGCGTGAGCGCGCCGAGCAGCTTGCCCGGGAAGAGGCCGCCCGGAAGGCGCTGGTTGCCGAGCAGGAGCGGCTCGCCGCCGAGCACCGCCGGGTGGAGGAGGAGGCCGCGCGCAAGGCCCAGGAAGAGCGCGAGCGTCAGGAGAGGTTGCAGGCCGAAGCCCTTGCCCGCCAACGCGCCGAGCAGGAAGCGCGTGAGGCAGCCGAGCGTGAGTGTCGGCGTCTCGAGCAGGAACGGTCCGACGGCCGCGATATTCTCGCGGATTTTGTCGCCAAGTACGGCAAGGTCGACGAATTCAAGGGGATAGCCGGGCAGATCAGCGCGTTCCTCGGCAAGGCTCGCAAGGTGAAGCCATGCCCGCCAGTCGGGATGGAGAAGGTGAAGGACCAGGTGAAATAGTGGACCTCGGAGTGAACCGGCCGGTGCCCGCGGTCGTCGCCATCGACCTGCATCGCGGGCACCTCGATCCCGCCGTCGCGACCATGCCGCTCGCGGCCGACCGCGCCGAGCGCGTGGTCGCCGCCAACGCGCGCTTCTTCCGGACCTGCCGCGACGCCGGCATACCGATCGTGCACCTGCTCACGCAGTACCGCGACGCCGAGGAAATCGCCTCGATGCCGGCCTGGCTTGCGCGCTCGCGCAACCCGGACAACCCGCGCAAGAACGTGCTCGCGCACAACCTCGCCGGCATGCCGGGCGTCGCCGTCATGCCGCAAGTGCTCGACGCGAAGCGCGACTGGATCGTCGACACCAAGAAGCGCTACGACTGCTTCGTCGGCACCGACCTCGACTTCCTGCTGCGCTCGCACGGCATCAACACCGTCCTCATCACCGGCGTCAACACCAACAGCTGCGTCCTCTCGACCGCCTGCGCGGCCTGCTCGCGCGACTACGCCGTGGTGGTCATCGAAGACTGCGTCGACACCATGGACGGCCCGGCGCTGCACGACGCCGCGCTCGCTGCATCAGGACGGCGTTCGGGACGGTGATGCGGTCGGACGAGATTCGAAATATCCAGGGAATCAAAACCGTTTGATGCGTGACTCCCTGACCGGGGCTCGAACCTGGGACCTGCGGATTAACAGGTCGGTTCCCCGCGGATTCCAGACGTTCACCTTCAGCGCAGCAAGGCGATCGCTGTGCTCCACCAGTTCGCGAGGAGTTTCATATCCTCATCCGGGACGACGCGGACAAGGCTGAGAAATGCCTGCGGGTCGTAGATGGTCCAGGCCCAGCCGATAAGGATCGCGGCGCCGGCACCCAGAACGGCAACGCCGGTCAGCGTCTTCGGCAAGATGAAGAGCACGGTCCCGAGAGGACCGACGTAATTGCTGGAGCGGCGCACCAGCAACAGGCCGGCGCCAATCAGCAGCAGCCCGAGCGGAATGAGCAAGGGCCACGGGTTCGTGAGGAGGGCATCGAGCCTCGCCTGCCACACGTGGGTCGCAAGAGCATAGGCCGTCGCGACGGCGAGACCAGCCACGATCACCTGCATCATGCCCGTGATGAGCGCCGTCGCTCCCGCATAGCTTGTACGCGCACTGCGGTAAAAGCGAAAACTCATGCGTTTCGTGACGATCGACGCCAGTCCCGCGAGCAGAAGCGCGACGCCGACCAGAAGTATCCCCAGCGCAACGTCCCGTTCGGCGGCGGATCGTCGGCCCTGCACGATGAAAACAATGCCGGCGACGAGCACACAGTATTCGACGAAGGGAAGGAAGTTGAGTAAGCAGAGCTCAACCAGGAAACGAAGGAAGCGGAGGCCGGATTGCACGAAGGAACGGAGGCGCCAAGTCCGGCTTCCGGTGCCCGATCGGGCCGCGGGCGAGGCGAAGTCCAGGTCGCCTGCCGGCTTGGGAACCCGGACCTTCCGCAGAAGAGCTGCCGCGAAAGACTCGGGTGCCTCGACCCTGCCCCGCGCGGGAGAATGATCGGCGCCGGACACAGGGTCTCGTCTGGCGTAAAAGATGGCGGCAGCAGCCTGAAAGACCGCAAGCCCCGCGGCGTACGGCGCCGCGACTTGGGCCAGCACTGCGGCGGGCAGCAGGAAGAACACCAGCGCAGGAATCCACGGCACCTGAGGAGGGGGCCCCATATCGATGCGATAGCTCCGCACGAGCCATTGTCCGATCGGCCCGTGGTGACGTGGGCGGCGGTGGTTCTGAAGCTTCGCGAGCGAACGCCCCTCGAGCCAGGAGAGGAGCACGTACGCCTGTACCGAAAAACTCGCAATCAGCACGATTGGCGCAACGACTATCGTCGCCGCCAACGCGAGCACGGTACCGGCGCGCAAGAAGAAGACCATCGCCGCTGCGGAAGACGCGAGACTCGTAAGCACGATCCCCAGGACGAGCGGCAGCGCGCGCAGCGTACGTTTTCGCAGATAGTGTTGGAATGCCTCGTTGTTCTGTAACCGTCGCAGGATGTCGCGTGCGTCGTCGATCGGATCGAGCAGCGCGTATCGCAGAATGCGCGACTGCAAGTTTTCGGTCATGACCGTCCAGCCGTTCTCGGGAGGGCGTCCAGCATACGAAACATGGGCCCGAATTGCTGCGAACAATTGCGCAATCATCGATCCCGGGGCGTTACCCCCGACCTGGGCTCGAATCGCAGTAGCCACAGTAGACGCAGGCGCCGATCGTCAGGCCGTAGGGATTGGTGTACGGGCGCGTCATGTTCGCCGACGGCGCGGGGAAGGGGTGGTAGCCGAGCTCCCTCGCCGCCTTGCCGTAGAGCGCGCCCACATGAGAGGTCTCCATCGGCGGGTTCGGGTACTCGCGCGAGCGCGGGCCCTCGAAGGGATTACCCCCGGGGATGATCTTGCCGTTCAGGTTGCCGGCCTTGCCGCAGATGCCGTAGAGGTACTCGAAGCGGTCGAAG
>JBGQKQ010000122.1:0-9064 GCA_041499655.1 Gammaproteobacteria bacterium | reverse complement strand
CGGTGTTGTTGGTCACCGTCATGAGGAACGTGGCGGTATCGCCGGAGAAGTGACAGGTCGGATCTGCATACGGGCCCGTAACCGCGATGCCGACGCTCAGGGGACTCACGCTCAGCACATTCGACATCCCGCTGCGGGAGGTTATCGAAGCGCCGCTGCGCACGTCCGTGACGCTGTAAGTGACCGTGCCGGTGTTGGTCGAAACAGTGGTGCAGTTGTACATGATCGTGCCCGACGCGCCCGCGGCGAGGTTGAGCGCGGGGCTCGTGAGGGTGCAGACCGGCGACGCGCCGAACCCGACTGACATCGTCGCGGTGAGCGAGCTCGGATTGGCAACGATCGTGGTCAGCGCGGCGACCGAGATGTTCTTCACCGTGATCACGATGCCGAAGCTCGCCCCGGCCGCGATGGCGGAAACAGACGCGCCCGGGGGCGGCGAGGTGGTGGTCTGAAAGCCGGTGATTTGCAGCGACTGCAAGATCCACGAAGTCCCGGCCGGGGCGGTGGTCGTGACGCTTCCCGCGTTGGTGATGCCGCCGGCGAAAACCGTGTCGACAGTGAAGCTCGCGCGCGCATCGCGCAGCGTTTCAGTGCGGTCCTGCGTGCTCTTTCCCGCCGTCACCACCACGCTGAAGCTGAGGGAGGATCCGCTGGGAATGGCGTCCGCCCACGTGGCGGCGGTGTAGGTCACCGAAGTCGTGCTGAAGCCCGTGCGTGTCCAGTTGGCCGGCGCGGCGGAAGCGGTCGAGAACAGCGTTGCTGTGCAGCCGGTTCCGGTGCAGGTCCCGTTCAGCCGGAAGCGCATGCGATAGATGCGCTCGCCGGCGTTAGTCCCGGACGCGGTGTTGGTGATCGTATACGTCAGGGTCTGGGTCGCGCCCATGTCGACCTCGCCGGCAGGGGCCGGGGAAGTCTGCACGATGGTGAACGTCCTCGCGGCCTGCGCCGGGGTGCTGGCGGCGGCAAGGGCAATGAGCAGAGCCAGAAAACCACAGCGTTTCATGCTGCCCTCCCGGTTCCTAGCCCCGCAATTTTCGCGCCAGGACCGCTCTCGGGGAAGGAACTTTGCGGCATTCTCAGCGCGTAAGAACCCGGTTCATCGTGCGCTGCGTGTTTCCGACGGTCCCCATTGACACGACTTGCGCCTCGTAGTCCTTGCTGAAATCGCCGATCAGGACGGGCGTGACCGGAGCTCCCGCGTTGTGTAACGCTGGTGTATTGCCCGGCGGGCCGGTCACGTCGTCGAGACAACGCGTGATTCCGGTCAGCGTCATGACGCCTCCGGCGCTACCGGAATTCGTGTAACCGATTTCCTCGCCTTCTATGTCGAGCGTGCCGGCGCCGAGAAATTTGGAATGCGCGACAATTTTCACGTTTGCCGGAGCGGCGCAGCTTGCCGGCAGCGCCACGCTCAACGTCGTCACCGGATAGACCGTGGAACTGCGATCCCGCGCCCCCGCCGTCCCCGTATGGGCAGGGGTAGTGCCGATGGTTACGTTGCGTGTCAGTCCGATGAAAGTATTGCCGACTATGCCCGTGTACTGGACGTACTCCGCAGTGCCCGTGATGTCGTCATCCAGCTGCAGGTAGCAGGGGTTGCAAGTGGCGGGTGGACTCGCCGCGGCGTTGAAGTTGGGAAAGCGGTTCGTGGAATAGACCGTAATGGTTGCATCGCCGGAGTTGGCGCGCGCGCGCAACAATGTGGCGGGAAGGTTGGTCTGCACCGTGAACGATCCCTGGCCGAAATTCTGCGTGGCTTGGTCGAACGGATCGGTCGTGCTGCGATACCAATCGAGATTCCGCGCCATGCTCCGCGCCTCGAATTCGACGCCGCTTTCCGCGAGGAACAGCGCCTGGCCGGACTGCAGGTTGTCGGCCGCCGCGGTTCCCGAGGTCGCCGAGATGTACGCCATCGTCGCGGCCAGCGCCGACACCACCACGAGCAGGATGACGGCCGCGACCAGCAGAAATCCGCTTTGTGCGCGGCGGCTCACGGGAAATTCCTCGGGTGTATCGTCGCCCGCAATGTGTCGCTCACGTCGTTGTCCTGCACGCTGACCTTGACGGTGACGTAGTAGACCGAGGCGGGCACGGCGGTCGTGGTCTTGCCGTCATTCGTGTAGTAGAAGAAATTCAGCCCGGTAGCGAAGTCGGACAACGGCTGGGGACTCGTCGTGCCGCAGGCGCTCGCGGGACCGTCGCCGCTGCGCATCAGGCGGTTCGTCGCGGCGTCGCGGTAGAAGCACACGCCGTTGCCGTCGGCGTCGATGAAGCGGACCTGCGTGGCCGAGGCGACGTCGAGGTCGGTTGCCGTGGCCGACCGGACCTGCCGCAGTTCGCGCGTCATGCGCTCGAACGCCACGCGCGACTGCGCGTCGGCGTTCGTTATGTCGCGGGCAAGAAAGTAGGACCGGAACTGGCCGGATACCAGGTTCGCCCCGACGGCCGCGAGCACCAGGAAAATGATGACGACCGTCACCATTTCGATGAGGGTCCAGCCGCGGGAAGCGGAGCGCCGCTTCATCAATAATTCGCGATCATGGCGTCGAGCTCCGCGAGCACGGTTCCTTCCGGCCCGGTTACGCGCACGCGCACGCACTTGTAGTTGACGTCCCCCCCTTTGCAGGTGTTCGAAGCGCCGAAACTGCAGGTCCCCGCGCCGGTGTAGAAGCACGGCGTAACCACCGTGTACGTCGAGGGAGCAAGGCAGGCCTCCTGCGCCCCGGCGGGCGACGCGCAGGGATCGAACGTCGCGGCGGTGAATCCGGGAAAATCGAGACGGCTTCTCTGCGCGAGAATCAGCTCCATCCTCCCCTGCGCGAGCTGCAGGCCCTGATGCATCTCTTTCGGCTTGGGCGCCGTGCGGACAGCGCCCGACATGCTGACTGCGAGCCCGGCCAGCACCACGCCCACGATCACGATGAAGACAACCACCTCGACCAGGGTGGCGCCGCCACAACCGCGGCGGGCAACGGCACTCACTGGACGGTCACCTTTCCGGTAACGGGACTGATGACCACCGTGCGCGGCCCGCCGGTGGCCGTGAGGGTGATCGTGGCGTTAGCAGCGGGAGCGGCAAGGCTGGTGGGCTGGCCCTTGGTGTCGAATTCGGCGTAGTTCCCGGTCAGGTTCGTGGTCGACACCGCGGTACCCCCGCCCAGGACGACCGCGGCCGACGAGCCGGTCGCGGGATGAGCGACCGCGGTCGTGCACGGCGTCGCGGAGTTGTTGCTGTTGTGCCGGAACTGGTATCCCGTGGCCGTGAAGAAGATGCAGTAGCGCCCCTGGCTGCCGAGCACCGCCCCGCGTGTCGAGGACAGCGTCTGCGCGTAGCGAATATCCCTTGCCACCTGTTCCGCCTGACCCGATAGCTCGATCGTATTTTGCGACAGACGCGGCACCACGATAAATGCAAGCAGGGCGAGGAGCACCAGCACCACCGTCAGTTCGATCAACGTAAAACCCCGGAGGGCCGACGGGATGCGCATGCGCGCATTCTGCATGGGCGCCGCACGGCGGGCAAGGACGGCTGGTCGGCTCAAAACACGATTTCTAACCGCGCCACACAGCGTACCAGACCGCCGCGACCGCCAGCACGGGAATCGCGAGGATCCAGCGGGATTTCGCGAGTCCCGCCCAGACGAGCCCGGCGAGTATTGCATAGACCGTGATGTTCGCGAGGGCTGCGATCGCAAAGGAACCCCAGGAGCTCAGGTCCGGCGCACCCGGCTCCTCCACCGGGACGAGCAGCAAGGGCGTGGGCCACAGCATGAGCTGCAGGGTGTCGAAAGCAGTCTGCACCGGGGCGGGCGCTTCGGGAAACCGGTCCAGCGCGGCCGAGGCGAGCCGGAACACCAGCGGGATCGCGAGTCCGAGTCCCGCGCCGGCCAGGATGAAGTGCAGGGCTGCGGCGCTGCGCTCCTTCGATGGCGCGCTGCTCGTCGGGTCTTGCGGCATCATCCCTCCTCCCGCCGCGCTCTACTCGACCTTCGGCGCGAGCAGCATCTCGCCGCCGCCGAGGATCAGACGGTTCCAAGTCGGCGTGACGACGATCTCGTTGACGCAGACGTGCGCCGGCGATTCCGCGACGAAGCGCACGACGCGGCCCAGGTCTTCCATCTTCAGCATCTTCGCCTGGTCCTCGGGCGAGGGCGGCTTCGGCCGCGCGCGCTGCAACGGCGTCACCGTCTCTCCCGGATGGATGACGCAGGCGCGGATGCCGTGCATGCCTTCCTCGAGGTTGATCTGGTGCGTCAGACCGGTAAGCGCCTGCTTGCTCGCGTTGTACGCCGCGCCGCCGATGTAGGCCTGGTAGCGGGCGAACCACGAACCGATGTTGATCACCAGACCGTCGCGCCGCGCGCGCATCGAGGGCAGCACCGCGAGCGTGCAGTAGAGCGCGCCGTTCAGGTTCGCCTCGACCACGCGGTCCCACTCGGACGCAGCGAGGTCTTTCAAGAAGCGCTTGGGGATGTTGACGCCGGCGCAGTTGACGAGGATGTCGACGCGGCCGTGGCGCGACAGGATCGCCTTCGCCGCCAGCTCGACCGCGTCCCGGTCGGCGACGTCGACCGCCTCGGCGTCGGCCTGGCCGCCGGTGCGGTCGATGAGGTCCTGCGTTTCCGCGAGCGCGGTCGCGCGGCGGCCGGTGACGACGAGCTTCGCGCCGGCCTTGGCAAGCTCCACCGCCGCGGCCTGCCCGATGCCGCTGCCGCCGCCCGTCACCCAGGCGATTTTGCCGGTCAGTGCGGCCATGCGCGGGCCTTCGGCAGTCGAATGATCATGCAAGCGCTTCCGAGGTCTCCAGGATCGGTGGCAGGGGAGAGTCGAGCGCCGCGCAGACCGCGCGCAGCAACTCCCCTTCGGCAAGCGTGAGTCTATCATCGGCCATCGCGACCGCCACGCAGGCCTTGATGAAAACCGGCTTCTTCAGCGGCGCGAGCGCCTTCAGCTCGTTGAGCGCGCCGTCGACGAGATCGAAACGCAGTTCCGCGGTCGTGCTGAACACGCCCCCCTCGATCCCGAGCGCCTCCATTCCCTTGTTGAATGCGAACATCCCCCCCCCGCCGGCGTGCGCGAGCAGGGACAGAACGACCGCCGATTCCCGGGCGACGGAGGAGACCTCCCGGTACTTCGCCTGCGGCGCGCCCTTGACCTGCGGACCGAGGTAGCGGCGCAGCAGGGTCTGCAGCACGAATTCCCCGAGACTGACCTTGCCGTCCGCCTCGACCAGCCGGCGCACCAGGCGAAGCACGCGATCGCGGCCGTCCTGCGGGAGAGCCTTGAGCGCCGGCAGGGCGAGCGTGAACAGCGGAAGACGCGCCCTCGGGCCGAGAGGAGCCAGGGCATCGGCGAAGCCCGAGCACTGCGCGGCGAGGTCGGCGCCCGCGTCTTCGCGGATCTGGGAAAGCTGCTTGAGACGCGTTTCGTCCGCGCCGAGCAGCAAAGCGAACACGACCGCCCTCGCTCCGGCTTCGTTTCCGGTTGCGTCACGGACACCGGCCGGAATCTCGTCGAGGACGCGGCGGGCGTGGTCGACGTGCTCGGACGTCGGATTGCCGATGCTGCCTACGAGCGCCGCGGCGACAGGCACGACTCCGCCTCCCGCGGCCGGCGAGGGTTTCGCATAAAGGGGGCTCGCGAACGCCTCGGGGACGGGGCCGCCCTGCGCGGCAAGCGCCGCGGCCTCGGCGCGCGCGATACGCTCCGCGAGCAGGCGCTTCGCCGCCGGACCGAGCAGGCGCTCCATCCGCTCCTCGATCGGCGGATGCGTCCGCATCCAGGGGAACTCGAGGAGATCCCCGACCGGAGCGCCGATGCACATGTGCGAGAGCTCCTCGGCATGGCGCTGGAGAATGACGCTGCCGCGCTCCTCGATCTTGAACAGCGCGCCGCCGATGCCGCCCGGATTGCGCGTGAACTGCACTGCGGACGCGTCGGCGAGAAACTCGCGCTCCCGGGAAACCGCGGCCTTGATGAGGCGCCCGGCGAAGACCCCCACCGAGCCGATGAGCCAGAGCAGAGCGCCCACGAGGACGACGCGCACGTCGCCCCGGTTGCCGCGGCCGCCGCCCCCGAGGCGCATGAGAAAACCGCCGGCCGACCCGATGAGAACGATGCCGGCGATCAGGCCGAGCAACTGGATGTTGAGGCGCATGTCCCCGTTCAGGATATGGCTGAACTCGTGGCCGATCACGCCCTGGATCTCGTCGCGGCTGAGGCGCCCGAGCGCCCCTTGCGTGACCACGATCGCGGCTTCGTTGGCCGAATAGCCCGCGGCGAACGCGTTGATCGCCGCCTCTCCGTCCAGGACGAACACCTGCGGCACGGCGATCCCCGAGGCGAGCGCCATCTCCTCGACGACGTTGAGAAGCCGCTTCTCCTCGAGGTCGCCCGTCTCCCGCGAGATCCGCCGCGCACCGACCATTTCGGCGACCGCGGCGCCGCCGCCCGCGAGCTCGCGCAGGCGAACGAGCGTTCCCCCGAGGATCAGGCCGAGCACGACCAGGGTCGTGATCACGTACGCGGAGTGCGGCACCGCGGCGAGCGCGCGGCCGACGGGAAGCAGGGGCCGCTCGGTGGCGACGAGATAGATGGTGCCTCCGACCACGTTGATCGAGAGCACGATCGCCGCGACCGCGAGCAGGAACGCGAGGAGGATCCAGGCGGTACGCCGCCGGGCGCGGTGCTGCTGCTCGAAAAAATCCATGGTGCAGCCGGGGCGGCTGCGATTGCAGCGACGCTAGAAGGAAACCTTGACGGGCTTGCGTTCCTCCGGAGACTCCGTCGATTCCAGCAGCGTCGCTTCCTTGAAGCCGCCGAAGCCGGCGACGAAGTTATCCGGAAAGCTCTCGATCGTGGTGTTGTAGCTCATCACCGCGTCGTTGTACGCCTGGCGCGCGAAGGAAATCTTGTTCTCCGTGCTGGTGAGTTCCTCGGAAAGCTGCATCATGGTCTGGTTTGCCTTGAGGTCGGGATAGGATTCCGAGAGCGCGAACAGCTTGCCGAGCGCCCCCGATAGTCCCGCCTCGGCCGTGATCATCTGCTTCATCGCCTCGGCGTCGGCGGGGTTCGCGGCGGCGCGCTGATTGGCGCTCTGCGCTCCCGCCCGAGCGGCGATGACCGCCTCGAGCGTCCCGCGCTCGTGCTTGATATAGCCTTTCGCGGTCTCCACGAGATTCGGGATCAGGTCGTAGCGGCGCTTGAGCTGCACATCGATCTGCGCGAAGGCGTTCTTGAAGCGGTTGCGCGACGCCACCAGGCCGTTGTAGATCGAGATGAGCCAGACGAACGCCAGGACGACAATGCCCACCACGGTCCAGAAACCCCAGCTCATATCCCCTCCCTTGTCAAAGGTCGCTCAAGCTCGCGCGCTCAACCTTCAGTCACTCTCGTCCCTGACTACAACCGTTCCCGCGAGCTTGTCGTGCCAGCCCTGCTTGCGCTTGTCGAATGCGATCCAGAGGAAACCCAGGAATATCGGGACGATGGACACCAAGTAAGCAAAGTACCGACCGATCAATTTCCCGGTGGAAGGCGGCCCAAACGTGCCGGCGTCGACGATCCTGGCGGATAGCAGCATCTTTCCCGGCGTCGCACCGCGGAAGCGCCAGAACAGGATCGCCGCTATCGCAGGTAGCACACCCTGGAATAGCACGTCCGCCCACAGAGTTTTTCCCTCCGCCGAAAGTCGAAGGTAGTTCCTTCCGAATATCGCGAGCAATACGATGCCGACGACCACGCTCACGATCAGGGTATCGATGAGAAAGGCGCCCAGCCTCAGCCAGAATCCTGCGTACCTGGGCTCGCGCGGCGGCGGGTTGTCGGCCATGGCAGCTCTCTGCGGGCCATGGTAGCCCGACCCCGGCGAGCGAGGCAACCGCGGCCGTGGATCGCAGCTAGTTGGTCACCGGAGCGCCCGGCTCGGGGACGACCTGCATCCACGGCGAAGGGCAGCTCGGGACGTTCGGGTAGTAATCCTGATAGTCCGGGCAGTAGTAGCGCAAGTCGCCCTGCTCGACGTAGGTCGGCGTTTGCGTGTACGCCGAACCCCCGTAAGCCGGAGCGACATAGGGATAGTAGGGATACGGATACGGCGGATACCAGAAGAAAGGAGCGGCCACGAAGACGGCGCCGCCGATGATCACCCGGTGACGTGGAGGAAAGCCCGGCCGGCCGACGACCACCGGCCCGGGCCGGATCCCGGGCCTGACGCCGGAGTGAACGCCGGTGAAATGCATGGGACCGGTGGTGAAGTGCTGACCGCCCATCGAGGGATGCCCACCCGCGTGGCTCCCGCCGCCGGCATGCCCGCCGCCGCCCCGTCCGGCATGCGCGAGCCCCGCGCCGGCGAGCAACGCCAGTCCCAGCAGAATTCCGATCAACCGTTTCATGAGAGCCTCCCGACCGCGGAGAACCCGATAAAGAAGTGTAACGCCGCACCGCCCCCGCTGTTGACCTTTTACACGCCGTTACAACCGGCTTTCATGCGCATTCCGGCTCGCCCGCCGGCGGCGACGGACGCTGCACGAAGCCGAAAAGCCGCGGAACCTCCGCACCACGGATGGGCGCGACCCGGATGCTCGTACCGCGCAGCAGCGCGCGAGCTTCCTGCCCCCGCGCGACGTCCGCGAGCAGGCGCTCGGGCGTCCGGCCCCGCGTGCCGGCGAGACGCTCGACGAAAGCAGGCAGATCCCGATCGAGCAGCACGCCGACGCCCAACTCCGCCTCGAGGAGCAGCGCGCCCGCGTCGTCGACGAACACGGTCTTGAGAGCGCGCGGCGCGGCGCCGGTGTGCGCGAGCAGGCCCTCGCCCGCGTCGTCGAGCCGGTACACCCACGGCGTGTAGTCGAGCGCGACGAACACCCGCTGCGGGCCGTTCTGGAAATACCAGCGGCCCTGTGCGTCGGCCGCGTAGTTCCTTCCGATGAACTCGTTGACCGCGGGGTTGGCGATGCGCTCGAAGCGCCCCGAGACGTTCTTGATCATCCAGCTGCCGCGCCGGTCGAGCGAGAGCCAGCCGTACACCGCCGGCACGTCCGGCCATTTCAGCATGCCGCGGATG
>JBGQKQ010000121.1:0-9112 GCA_041499655.1 Gammaproteobacteria bacterium | reverse complement strand
TTGGCTCATCGCTCCATGATACCGTTTGGACCCGCGCGCGGAGGAGCGGACCTTTGCTGGTGGCGATCGATATCGGAGGAACTTTCACCGACCTGATGGCGTTCGACGAGGCCACGGGCCGCTTCTCGCAGGCGAAGAGCCTGACCACGCCGGCGCGATTGGTTCAGGGAATCGTCGATTGCCTGCGCAAGAGCGGCGTGGACTGCGCCGCTAACTCCGAGCTGATCCACGGCTCGACCACCGCGATCAACACCCAGATCGAGCGAAAAGGCGCGAACACCGGGCTGATCGTCACGCGCGGCACGCGCGACGTGTATTTCATCGGGCGCGGCAATCGTCCCGAGTCCTACAACCTCTTCTTCCACCGCCACCGGCCGCTGGTTCCGCGCCACCTGACCCGCGAGGTCGACGAGCGCATGCTGAGCTCGGGCGAGGTTCTCCAGCCCTTGCAGCGCGCGAGCGTCGAGGAGGCCTGCCGCAAGCTCGCCGGCGAGGGCGTCGAGGCGGTCGCGGTGTCTTTTCTCCACTCCTACGCCAATCCCGGGCACGAGCGCGCCGCGGGCGAGATCGTGCGCCGGCTGCTCCCGGACGCCTATGTGTCGCTTTCCCACGAAATCCTGCGCGAGTACCGCGAGTTCGAGCGCACCTCCACCACGGTCGTCAACGCCTACATCGGCCCGACGGTCGGCGGCTACGTGAAAAGCCTCAAGGCGAGCCTCGCCGAGATCGGCGTCGGCGGCAAGCTGACCATCATGCAATCGAACGGCGGCGTGATGACGCCCGAAGCCGCGACCGGGCGCCCGGTGGCGATGATGGAATCCGGGCCGGTCGGCGGGATCATCGCCTCCGCGCGAGTCGGCCGCGCGCTGAAATGCCCTGACGTGATTTCCTTCGACATGGGCGGTACGACCGCGAAGGCGAGCCTGATACGCCGGGGCGAGCCCACCATGGCGCCTGGATACTACGTCGGCGGCTACGCGAGCGGCCACCCGGTGATGGTGCCGATGATCGACGTGGTCGAAGTGGGCGCGGGCGGCGGCAGCATCGCCTGGATCGACGAGGTCGGCGCGCTCAAGGTCGGCCCGCAGAGCGCGGGCGCGGAGCCCGGGCCGATCTGCTACCGCGGCGGCGGTTCGGACCCCACGATCACCGACGCGAATCTGGTGCTCGGGCGGCTCGACCCGGACGATTTTCTGGGCGGGGACATGCTCCTCGACGCGAAAGCGGCGGCGGCGGGGATCAAGCAGAAGATCGGAGATCCCCTGAAGATGAGCGTCACCGCGGCGGCGCAGGCCATCGTCGACATCGCGGTCTCCAAGATGTCGCTCGCAGTGCGCGAAGTCTCGGTCGCGAAGGGCTACGATCCGCGCGACTTCGCGCTGGTCGCCTCGGGCGGCGCGGGCCCGCTGCACGTGCTGGCGATCGCGCGGGAGCTGCACATCCCGAAGGTGATCGTGCCGCTCTTCCCTGCGCATTTCTCGGCCCTGGGCATGCTCTCGGCCGACGAGCGCCACGATTTCATCCGCACCTTCTACGCGGATCTGGGCTCGGTCGATTTCGGGGAGCTCGACCGGACGCTCGCGGAGATGGTTGCGGAATCCGCCGCCGCGCTGAGAAGCACAAGAGGCGTCGAGCACCGGATCCACCTCGACCTGCGCTACGTCGGGCAGGAGTTCACGCTCCCGGTGCCGGTTCCCGCAAGGCAGATCAAGGCGGGCGACCGGAAACGGATCCGGTCGGCGTTCGACCGTCTCTACGATCAGCGCTACGCTCACCATTCGCCCGGGGAGCCGGTCGAAATCGTCAATATCCGCGTCGCCGCCATCGGCAAGCGTGCCAGCCTGAAGCTCCCGAGGCTGCCCGCGAGGCGGCGGCTGAAAGCTCCCCGCAAGGTCAAGGCCTACCTCGGCGACGCGGGGCGTCCGGTATCCTGTCCCGTATACCAGCGTGAGGAGCTGGGCGCGGGCGCGCGCATCGCCGGGCCCGCCCTGGTGCGCGAGCACGGCACGACGACCGTGCTCTTCAAGGGCGACGCTCTCGTCGTGGCGAGGACCGGCGAGCTGGTGATCTCGGTGAGAGGTGAGGCATGAAGGCCAGGCTGGACCCGGTGACGCTGGAAGTGATCCGCAACGCGCTGCCCGCGATCGCCAACGAGATGGCGGCGGACCTGCAGCGCACCTCCTACAACATGATGATCTACGAGGTGCGCGACTTCTGCACCGCGCTGGTCGGTGTCGACGGCGCGCTCATCAGCCAGAACGTCGGTGGTGTTTCGCATTTCGTCGCCGACCTCGGCGTTATCATCACCGACGCGATGAAGCGCTACGGCAGGAAGGGATTCGAGCCGGGCGACGTGCTCATCACCAACCATCAGGCGGTGGCGGGTCAACACCTGAACAACGTGGTCGTCTACGTTCCCTGCTTCTTCAAGGGAGAGTTGCTCGCCTTCTCGATGGTGCGCGCGCACTGGATCGACGTCGGCGGCACCAGCACGGGATTCGGCGCGGGTCCGGAGGTCCCCGACCCCTGGCAGGAGGGCCTGCAGCTCGACCAGCTGAAAATCTACGAGGCCGGGAAGCTGGACGAGAAGCTGCATCGGGTCATCCGCGACAACATCCGTTTTCCCGAATCGTCGCTCGGCGACCTGAACTCGCAGATCGCCGCGTGCAAGCTCGGTGCCCGGCGCTACGACGAGCTGTTCCGGAAATACGGCAGGGCCACGGTGCTCGCGGCCATCGCGAAGATCTTCGGCGAAACGGAGGCGAAATGCCGCAAGGTTGTCGCCCGCCTCGCCGACGGCGTCTACGAGGCCGAGTCCTTCTTCGACGACGACGGCGTCACCCCGGACGAGCGCGTGCGCATCCACGCGAAGGTCACGGTGAAATCGGGAAAGATGATCATCGATCTTTCCGGCTGCTCCGCCGAGCGCAAGGCCGCGGTGAACTCGCGCACGCTCGCGGCGGGGCGTGTCGCCTACAAGGCGCTCACCGGCCCGCTCGACCCGGTCAACGAAGGCTCGTTCCGCGCGCTCGAGGTGATCATCCCCGAGGGCAATATCATGATGGCGCGCTACCCCGCGCCCATGGCGGGCTGGAGCATCTTCGTTCCGACGGTCGTCGAGACCATCATCAGCTCGCTCGCGAAGGCGATGCCGGACAGGATCCCCGCCGCGCACCACGGGCTGCTCGGCGGATCGGTGGTGTTCTTCGGCGTGCATCCGGAATCGAAGCGGCGTTTTGTGGTGCAGAGCATCGAGGGCGGCGGCTGGGGCGGGCGCCCGTTCGAGGACGGCGAGTCCGCCACCGTCTCGGTCTGCCAGGGCGACGTGCGCAACGGCTCGATCGAGGGCATCGAGATGAAATGCCCGGTGCTGGTGAAGAGCCGTGCGCTGCGCCGCGACTCCGCCGGCGCGGGGAAATTCCGCGGCGGGCTGGGCATCGACTTCGAGTTGCGCAACTTCGTCCCCGGCAAGTGGAATTTCGAGCGCGCCAACCGCAGGGGATGTCCGGCGTGGGGACTGTGGGGCGGCGGGGCGGGCGAGAGCGGCGGGTACTACCTGCGCGATCCCGGCCAGGCCGATTACCGGATGATGCACGGCAGCCATAAGCCCGTGGCCAGGGATTCGGAAGTCATCGTGCGCACCGGCGGCGGGGGCGGGTGGGGCGATCCGCTCGAGCGCGATCCCGAGCGCGTGCGCTGGGACGTGGTGGAGGAATTGGTTTCGAAGGACGCCGCGCGCGACGCGTACGGCGTGGTGCTCAGGGAAGACCTGTCCGTCGATGAGGCCGCAACGCGGGCACGGCGGCAGACCCTGAGGTCCGGCGCAAGACCGGCGAAGCGCCCGGTTTCAGCCTGAGCCGCGACAGGTCATGACCGTCCTCGAGCGGCTCGGCGCTCACGTTGCGGGCGGCTACCGGCATGGCCTTTCCGGCCCGCTGCGGGCGGCACTGCGGCTTCACCTTGCCGACACGGTGGGCGCGTGGGTCGCGGCGGGCGCGGCCGCGGAAGGACGCGCACTGAGGCGCTTTGCCTCTGCGGGCCGCGAGGACTTGCCCGGCCGCGTCGCTCTTGCCTGCGCGCTCGCCCGCTCGAGCGAAATCGACGACATTCATCTTTCGTCCGGAACGACGCCCGGCGCGATCGTCATTCCCGCCGCTGTCACCCTGGCGGGAGCGCTCGGAAGCGGCGGAGTAGCGGTGGCCGAAGCCATCGCCGTCGGCTACGACCTGATGACGCGGCTCGGCTCGGCGCTGACCGGGCCGACGATCCTCTACCGCGGCATCTGGCCGACCTACTTCGCCGCGCCTTTCGCCGTCGCGGCCGTCGCCGCGCGCCTGCTGGGTCTCTCCGAGGAAAAGTGCGCGCACGCGCTCGCCGTCGCCCTGGCGCTCGCTTCGCCGGCGGTCGGGCGCCAGAGCGGGCCGAGCATGTCGCGCTGGTTCGCGATCGGCAATGCGGCACGGAGCGGCGTTGCCGCTGCGCTCGCGGCGCAAGCGGGATTCACGGGGGACCTGCGCCTGCTCGAGGGGGAGCTCTTCTCCGGCGTGTATCAGCTGTCTCTCGACGCCGGCGCGCTGGTTGACGGGCTTGAACAGGGCGGGGCCGCCGCGCAGACGAGCCTCAAGCCCTGGTGCGCGGCGAGGCAGACCATGGCCGCGGTGCAGGCGCTGAGGGAGATCATCGGGGAAGGCGTGCCGCTTTCGGAGATGGACAGCCTCGTCGTGGGCGTTCCGCATCCCTATCTGAAGATGATCGACCACGGAGTCGTTCCCGGCGAGCGCCTGTCCTGCCTCACCAGCGTGTCGTACCAGATGGCCCTGTTCGCTTTCGATCCGAACGCGAGCATCGACGTAGGGCATGTGCGGGACGTCCTGCCCCGCGAGATCGAGCAATTCATGGCGAGGATTTCAGTGGTGCCCGACGAGGACCTCCTGCGGCATTTCCCGCAGTCGTGGCCGGCGCTGCTCGCGATCGAGACCTCGAAGGGCAGGCGCGAGAAGCTCGTCCTTTACGTTCCGGGAGACCCGGAACGTCCGTTTGATGAGTTCCAGGTCGCGGCGAAATTCTGGCGCCTGGTCGCGCCTCTGGTCGGCGAGCGCTCGACTGAGGATCTGCTGCGTCTGAGCCTCGCCGTTTTCGAGGAAGGAAGCGGAGCCAGGGTGCTGCTGGAAGCGGTCGAGCAGGCGGTGGTGGCGCGGCCGGGTTAGGCCGAAAACGCCTGGATTCCCGTTTGCGCCCTTCCCAAAATCAGGGCGTGAATATCGTGAGTGCCCTCGTAGGTGTTCACCACCTCGAGGTTCACCATGTGGCGGGCGACGCCGAACTCGTCGGAGATCCCGTTCCCGCCCAGCATGTCGCGCGCCGTGCGCGCGATGTCGAGCGCCTTGCCGCTCGAGTTGCGCTTCATGATCGAGGTGATCTCGGGCGTGTCGGTGCCTTCGTCCTTCATGCGCCCGAAGCGCAGCACGCCCTGGAGCGCCAGGCAGATCTCGGTCTGCATGTCGGCGAGCTTCTTCTGGATGAGCTGGTTGGCCGCGAGCGGCCGGCCGAACTGCTTGCGCTCGAGCACGTACTGACGCGCGCGGTGCCAGCAGTCCTCCGCCGCGCCGAGCGCGCCCCATGAGATTCCGAAGCGCGCCGAGTTCAGGCAGGTGAACGGGCCCTTCAGGCCCTCGACGCCGGGGAGCAGGTTCTCCTCCGGCACGAACACGTTGTCCATCACCACTTCGCCGGTGATCGAGGTGCGCAGCCCGAGCTTGCCGTGGATTGCGGGAGCGGAGAGTCCTTTCGCCCCCTTTTCGGCGAGGAAGCCGCGGATCTTGCCGTCCTCCGTCTTCGCCCAGATGACGAACAGGTCGGCGATCGGCGCGTTGCTGATCCAGGTCTTGGAGCCGGTGAGGCTGTACCCGCCCGCGACTTTCTTCGCCCGGGTCTGCATGCTGGCGGGGTCGGAGCCGTGGTTGGGCTCGGTCAGGCCGAAGCAGCCGATCAGCTCGCCCTTCGCGAGCTTCGGCAGATATTTTTTCTTGTGCGCCTCGGAGCCGAATTCGTGGATCGGCGTCATGACGAGCGAGCTCTGCACGCTCATGGTCGAGCGGTAGCCCGAGTCGACGCGCTCCAGCTCGCGCGCAATCAGCCCGTAGCTCACGTAGTTCGCGCCCGCGCAGCCGTACTCGGCGGGCAGCGTAGACCCGAAGAAGCCAAGCGCGCCCATCTCGCGGAAGATCGCCAGGTCCGGCTTTTCGTTGCGGAACGCTTCCAGCACCCGCGGCGCGAGCTTGCCCTGGGCGTAGTCGCGCGCGGCGTCGCGCACCATGCGTTCCTGTTCGCTCAGCTGCGAATCGAGGAGCAGGGGATCCTGCCAGGAGAATTCGGCCTTCCGGGGCTTGTTCTTCAGCGGGGCGTTCATGGCGGTCGTTCCGTCAGGCTTCGGGAGTAAACAATGATACGCCCAGCCGGGCGCGGCGCTTGAGCCAGGGGCTGGGCCGGTAGCGCGGATCGCCGTAGAAATCGAGCAGTCGCTCGAGAATCCGCAGGATTTTCTCCGGCCCGATCGCGTCGCCCCAGGCGAGCGGCCCTTGCGGGTAGCCCAGGCCGAGCGTGACGGCCGCGTCGATGTCCGCGGGCGTGGCGATCCGCTGCTGCGCGATGTCGCAGGCGATGTTCACGACCTGGGCGATGACGCGCTGGGAGACGAATCCCGGAGAGTCGTGGATCACCGTGACCGGGACGCCGTCGCTCGCGAGCAGGCCGTGGGCGGCGGCGCGCAGCGCGCTGGTGGTGACGGGGGTGGTCATGAGCGTGCGGCGCTTGTCCCATGCGAACAGGCAGTCGACCGCGACCGTGCGCGCCGGGTCGAGGTCTTCCTCGATCGCGGCGGTGGTCGCGTCGTATCCGAGCGGCGCCACCAGGCACAGCGATTGCGCGGCAGGCCGCGCGCCGCGGTCGATGTGCGCGCCGAGCGGCCTGAGCAGCTCGGTGAGCTTCGCTCCCAGGTCGATGGAGCTGACCCAGACGCTCGCGAGCCGCGCGCCGGGCGCGGGCGGCTCGGGGATCTCCTCCTGCTTTCCGCCGGCGTGGCCGTAGAAGCCGCGCCCCGACTTGCGGCCGAACAGGCCCGCGTTCACACGCTGGCCGGTGAGCGGCGAAGGACGGTAGCGCGGTTCGTCGTAATACTGGCGGTAAATCGACTCCATCACCGGGTGCGAAACGTCGAGGCCGGTGAGGTCGAACAGCTCGAACGGCCCGAGGCGAAACCCGGCGACGTCGCGCAGGATACGGTCGATCTCGTGGAACTCGGCGACGCCTTCTCCCAGAATACGCAGCGCCTCGGTGACGTAGCCGCGCCCGGCATGGTTGACGATGAAGCCGGGCGTATCTTTTGCGCGCACCGGCCGGTGGCCGAAGCGCTGCGCGAGCGCGGCGAGCGCTTCGCCGACCCAGGGAGCGGTCAGGAGGCCGTCCACCACCTCGACGACCTTCATCAGGGGAACCGGATTGAAGAAATGAAATCCCGCGACGCGTTCGGGCCGCTTGCACGCCGCGGCGATCGCCGTGATCGACAGCGAGGAGGTGTTGGACGCGATCAGGCAGTCCCCGGCGACGACGGCCTCCAGGGCGCCGAACAGGTCGCGCTTTGTTTTCAGGTCTTCGGCCACGGCTTCGATGACGATGGGGCAGGCGGCGAGCACGGACAGCGAGTCGGCGATGAGGAGATTGGCCCCGGCCCGCGCTACCGCGTCCCGGTCGATCCGGCCCTTCTCGGCGAGCTTCGCGAGCTGCGCGTAAACGGCGTCCTTCGCCTCGCGCGCCGCTCCGGGACGGCTGTCGTGGAGCAAGACCCGGACGCCGGCCTGGGCGGCGACCTGGGCGATGCCCCGTCCCATGACGCCGGTGCCGATCACGGCAAGGCTCAGGTCGGGCCGGGTGACGTCGAGGGGCATCGGGAAGCGTGAAAAAGAGCCGATTCTATCGCGCTTCGACGGCGTGGCTCGCTTGCGCGTTGACGTTCAGTCGCGATTTCGGCAAGCTTCGGGCAGCGCGCAGGTTCGTCTACCCGGAGAGGAGCCGCATGCATTTGCTCGCACGTACGCTCGCATTGCTCGCGCTGGCTATGGCTCTGCCGGCCGCGGCGCAGGACCCTTCGACAGGCTCAGGGCAGGGATTCCCGTCGCGGCCGATCACGCTCATCTGTCCCTGGCCGCCGGGAGGCTCGACCGACACGCATCTGCGGCGCCTCGCCGAGATCGCCACCCGCACCCTGGGGCAGACCGTCGTGATCGAGAACAAGCCCGGCGCCGGCGGCACGGTCGGGCCGGGCACCGTCGCGCAGAACGCCAAGCCCGATGGCTACACGCTCACTCAGATGCACATGGGAACGCTGCGCATTCCGCAGATGCAGAAGCTCGCCTGGGACCCGCTGCGCGACTTCACCTACATCATCGGCGTCTCGGGCTACACCTTCGGAGTCGTGGTGAGGAGCGACTCGCCGTTCAAGACCTTCCAGGACTTGCTCGACTACGCCAAGGCCAACCCGGGCAAGATGTCCTACGGCTCGACCGGCACCGGCACCTCGCCCCACCTCCTCATGGAGGAGGTGACGATGAAGACCGGCGCGCAATTTCTGCACGTGCCTTTCAAGGGCAACGCGGATTCGACGCAGGCGCTCCTCGGCGGCCACGTCATGGCGCAGTCGGATTCGAGCGGCTGGGGTCGCTTCGTCGACGCCGGCCAGTTCAGGCTGCTGGTGACCTTCGGGACGCAGCGCACCAAGCGCTGGCCAGCGGTCCCGACCGCCAACGACCTGGGCCTCGACATGGTCTACAACTCGCCCTACGGCATCGCCGGCCCGAAAGGCCTGGAGCCCGCGGTGTTGAAGACCCTGCACGACGGCTTCAAGAAGGCGATCGAGGACCCCGAACACCAGAAAGTGCTCGACCAGCTCGACCAGGAACTGTGGTACCGGTCGAGCGAGGACTACGCGAAGTACGCCCGCGAGACCTTCCAGAAAGAACGGGCGCTGATCGAGCGGCTGGGATTGCTCGCCAAATAAAACGGGAGGAGGAGGCAGCCATGTTCAACAAGATACTTCTGGCGTACAACGGATCGCGCG
>JBGQKQ010000120.1:0-9132 GCA_041499655.1 Gammaproteobacteria bacterium | reverse complement strand
GCAGATGAAAGAGGCGGCGTAGCAGTGCGCGCAGGGTGTCATCCCGAGCGCAGCGAGGGATCTCTTGCGGCACATCGTGCCCACAGAGATCCTTCGGCCTTCGGCCTCAGGATGACATGTAGGACCCGTTTCTCGCCAAGCAGGCGAATGGCATGAAGAAGATGAAGCTCGTCATGGTCGGCAACGGCATGGCCGGCGTACGCACGCTGGAAGAACTGCTGAAGATCGCTCCCGACGTCTACGACATTACGGTGTTCGGCGCCGAGCCGCACGCCAACTACAACCGCATCCTGCTCTCGCCCGTGCTCGCCGGCGAGATGACCATCCGGGACATCATGCTGAACGATGTCGACTGGTACGAGAAGAACGGCATCCGCCTGCACCTCGGCAAGAAAGTCGTGAGGATAGAACGCGCAGCGCGCAGGGTGGTTGCCGCCGACGGCACGACGGAGCCCTACGACCGGCTGCTCCTCGCGACCGGATCCAACCCCTTCATCCTGCCGGTGCCGGGCAAGGAGCTGGAGGGCGTGATCACCTACCGCGACATCCAGGACACGAACGCCATGATCGAGGCGTCGAAGAAGTACCGGCACGCGGTGGTGATCGGCGGCGGCCTGCTCGGCCTGGAAGCGGCCAACGGCTTGAAGCTGCGCGGCATGAACGTGACCGTGGTGCATCTCATGGAGTGGCTGATGGAGCGCCAGCTCGATCGCACCGCGTCGCAGCTCCTGCAGCAGTCGCTGGAGGCGAAGGGCCTGCATTTCCTCTTGCAGACGCAGACCGCCGAGATTGTCGGCAACGAGCGAGGTCGCGTGTGCGCGGTGCGCTTCAAGGACGGCTCGGAGATTGCCGCCGACCTGGTGGTCATGGCCGTGGGCATCCGGCCGAACACCGGGCTCGCGGAATCGGCCGGGCTGCATTGCAGCCGCGGCATCGTGGTGAACGACACCATGCAGACCTTCGATCCGAAGATCTACGCGGTGGGTGAATGCGCGGCGCACCGCGGCATCGCCTACGGCCTGGTGGCGCCGCTGTTCGAGATGGCGAAGGTGTGCGCCAACCATCTCGCGAACTTCGGGATCGGCCGCTACGCCGGCTCGGTGACCTCGACCAAGCTCAAAGTGACCGGCATCGATCTTTTCTCGGCCGGGGAATTCATGGGCGGCGCCGGCACTGAGGACATCGTCCTCAACGATGCCTTGGGCGGTGTCTACAAGAGGATCGTGCTGCGGGAGAACCGCTTGGTCGGCGCGGTGCTCTACGGCGACACGGCCGACGGCTCGTGGTATTTCCAGCTCCTGCGCGACAAGCAGAACGTCGCCGAGATCCGCGATCATCTGATGTTCGGTCAGAACCACCTGGGCAACACCGGGCACCAGGGCCAGAGCCGCGCGGTGGCGATGGCCGACGCCATGGAAGTGTGCGGCTGCAACGGCGTGTGCAAGGGCGTGATCGTCAAGGCGATCAAGGAAAAAGGGCTGTTCACGCTCGAGGACGTGAGGAAGCACACCAAGGCCTCCAGCTCCTGCGGCTCGTGCACCGGACTGGTCGAGCAGATCCTCGCCTCTACCGTCGGCGGCGCCTACCAGCCGCAGGAAGCGAAGCTGAAGCCGATGTGCGGCTGCACCGACCACACACACGAGGAGGTGCGCAAGGCGATCAGGGAGCACCGGCTGCTGTCGATCTCCGCGGCGATGCGCTTTCTCGAGTGGCGCACTCCGAACGGCTGCGCGAGCTGCCGTCCGGCGATCAACTACTACCTGATCTGCACCTGGCCACACCAGGCGAAGGACGATCCGCAGTCACGCTTCATCAACGAGCGCGCCCACGCGAACATCCAGAAGGACGGAACGTTCTCGGTGGTGCCGCGCATGTTCGGCGGTGTGACCACGCCCGACCAGCTGCGGCGCATCGCCGACGTCGCCGACAAGTACAAGATTCCCACCGTCAAGGTCACCGGGGGCCAGCGCATCGACCTGCTCGGGGTGAAAAAAGAGGACCTGCCCGCTGTCTGGCGCGATCTGGACATGCCCTCGGGCCACGCCTACGCCAAGGCACTGCGCACGGTGAAGACCTGCGTCGGCTCGGAGTGGTGCCGTTTCGGCGTACAGGACTCGACCAACATGGGGATCGATCTGGAGAAGGCGCTGTGGCGGATGTACGCGCCGCACAAGGTGAAGATGGCGGTGTCGGGCTGCCCGCGGAACTGCGCCGAGTCGGGCATCAAGGACGTGGGCGTGATCGGCGTCGACTCGGGCTGGGAGATCTACGTGGCCGGCAACGGCGGCATCAAGACCGAGGTGGCGCAGTTTCTGGTGAAAGTGAAGACGCGCGAGGAAGTGCTGGAATACGCGGGCGCCTTCCTGCAGCTCTACCGTGAGGAAGCGCGCTATCTGGACCGCACCGTGCACTACGTGCGCCGCGTCGGCCTGGACACCATCAAGAAGAAGGTGGTCGAGGACGCGCAGAACCGCAAGGCGCTCTGGGCGCGGCTGCAGCACGCGCTCGAAGGCGAGCCCGATCCGTGGAAAGAGCGCGCGGGGGGGAAGGACCGCGTGGAATACGAATCGCTCGCCGCCGCGGAGGCCTGATGGCGGCGGTGATGGAAACGGTGCGCTGGATCAGGGTCTGCAAGCCGGAGGACATCCCCGAGCTCGGCGCCCGCGTCATCCGTCGCCCGGGCGGCGACATCGCGGTGTTCCGCGACGCCGAAGGCGAATGCTTCGCGCTGCTCGACCGCTGCCCGCACAAGGGCGGGCCGTTGTCGCAGGGAATCGTGTTCGGACGGAGCGTCGCTTGTCCGCTGCACAACTGGATCATCCGGCTGGAGGACGGATGCGCGCAGGCGCCGGATGTCGGGTGCGCCCGCTCGTTTCCCGTCAGAGTCGAGAACGGCGAAGTCCTGTTACAGTTGTCGGACTAGCGATTTACCGACAAACGGCGCCAGCGCCAGCCTAGCGCCACGCGCCTCACTTCAGGCGAGTCCTTCGTGATCTCGCTTCCCCGCGGCATCTTCGGCCTCTAGAATTATAATCAGGCCTCCAGACGGGCTTTCTGACGAGTTCTCCTGAAGGAAACGGCCATGAAAAAAGTATTTCCGGATGCGGCATCGGCCCTGAAAGGGCTGCTCCGCGACAACATGGTGATCGCTGCCGGCGGTTTCGGCCTTTGCGGCATCCCGGAGAATTTCATCGCCGCGCTGGTCCAGAGCGGGATGAAGGGGCTCACCATCGTCGGCAACAACGCGGGCGTCGACGATTTCGGCATGGGCTTGCTGCTGAAGACCCGCCAGGTGAAGAAGGTCATCGCCTCGTACGTGGGTGAGAACAAGGAGTTCGAGCGCCAGGTGCTCGCGGGCGAGCTCGACCTGCAGCTCACGCCGCAGGGAACCCTCGCGGAGAAGCTGCGCGCCGGCGGCGCCGGGATTCCCGCGTTCTACACGCGCACCGCCGCGGGCACGAAGCTCGCGGAGGGCAAGGAGTCCAAGGTCTTCGACGGCAAGGAATACGTGCTGGAGGAAGCCATCAAGGCTGACCTTGCCATGGTCAAGGCCTGGAAGGGCGACAAGTCCGGCAACCTGATCTACCGCAAGACCTCGCGCAATTTCAACCCGATGATCGCCACCTGCGGCAAGGTCACGGTCGCCGAGGTCGAAGAACTGGTGGAGGTCGGCGGGCTCGATCCCGATCAGATTCACACCCCGGGAATCTACGTCGACCGCATCATCAAGGGCGCGAAATTCGAAAAGCGCATCGAGTTCCGCACGCTCGCCGGCGCCACCGGCAAGAAAGACTCTCCCATCCGGGAGCTGATGGCGAAGCGGGCGGCGCAGGAGCTGCGCGACGGCTACTACGTCAACCTCGGCATCGGTATCCCGACCCTGGTGGCGAACTACATTCCGGAAAACATCAACGTCACGCTGCAATCCGAGAACGGCCTGCTCGGCATCGGCCCGTTCCCGTCGGAGAGCCAGGTCGACCCCGACCTGATCAACGCCGGCAAGCAGACCGTGACCACGATTCCCGGCTCGAGCTTCTTCTCCAGCTCCGACTCCTTCGCCATGATCCGCGGCGGGCACGTGGATCTTTCCATCCTCGGCGGCCTCGAGGTGGCGGAGAACGGCGACCTTGCCAACTGGATGGTGCCGGGCAGAATGGTGAAGGGGCCCGGCGGCGCCATGGACCTCGTTTCCGGCGTGAGGCGCGTGGTGGTGCTGATGGAGCACACGTCGAAGGAAGGCGCCTCCAAGGTGCTGAAGAAATGCACGCTGCCGATCACGGGGAAGGGGGTCGTCAACATGGTCATCACGGACCTCTGCGTTTTCGAGGTGGAGCCGGGCAAGGGCCTCGTTCTGAAGGAGTTGCACCCGGGGGTCAAGCTGGAGGACGTGCGCGCCAAGACGGCCTGCGAGTTCCGCGTGGCCCTGTAGCGGGTTCGTACTCTAAGCCGGCTCGAGGGCGGCGGCGATCTCGCGCAGCACCCTCTCCGGCGTCAGCTCGTTCATGCACTTGAAATGTCCGAGGGGGCACTCGCGGGCGTAGCAGGGGCTGCAGTCGATCCCGGTCCTCACCACGCGCGAGACGCTCGACAGCGGCGGGGTGTGCTCGGGGCTGGACGAGCCGTAAAGCGCGACCACCGGGCGGCCGACCGCCGCCGCGACGTGCATCAATCCTGAGTCGTTGCTCACTACGACCTCGGCGAGCGAGAGGAGATCGATCGCGCTCGCGAGGTCGGTCCTGCCGCACAAGTTGACTGCGGCGCCCGCGCCCAGGCGCACGATCTCCTCGCCGATCCCGCCGTCCTTGCCCGAGCCGAACAGCCAGATCGCGCGGCCCCGCGCCGCGAGCTTGAGCGACAGCTCGGCGAAGTAGCGAGCGGGCCAGCGCTTGGCCGGACCGTACTCGGCGCCGGGGCAGAACGCGACCACGGGCTTCTCGCGCGCCAGTCCCAGCCGGGCGAGAGCCGCGGCGAGATTCGCCGGATCGACGCGCAGCTTCACCTGCGGTAGCGGTCGCCCTGGGGGCTCTCCGGGTTCTTCCGCGAGTTGCGCGTAGCGCTCGGCCATGAGCGGCAGGGCTTGCTCGTCGAGCCGGTGCACGCGGTTGAGAAGGCCGCGACGCAGCTCTCCGAGGAATCCCGCGCGAAGCGGAATGCCCGCGAAAAAGGGAACCAGCCCGGACTTGAACGTGTTCGGGAGAACGATCGCCTGGTCGTAGGCGCGCAGGTGCAAGCTGCGGCCGACACGCCAGCGCGCGGCGAGCTTCAGTTCGCCGTGCCCGAAAGGCGCGTCGAGGACTTCGGCGACCTCCGGCATCCTGCGCAGGACCGGAGCGGTCCAGGCGGGCGCGAGCGCGTCGATGAGGACGCCGGGATATTTCTGCCTAAGGCGCGCAAACAGCGGCTGGGCGAGCAGGGCATCGCCGATCCAGTTCGGCGCGACGATGAGGATCTTCACAGGGCTCAGTGGCCCTTAGGCTTCTGGCCCTTGTAGATGTAGCGCGTGCCGCAGTAGGGGCAGAGCATCTGGCCCGCCTTGGCGACGTCCAGGAACACCCGCGGATGCATGCTCCACACTGGCGACTTCGGCGTGGGGCAGTGAAGCGGAAGATCGGTTTCGGTGACTTCGACGAGGCGGCTCGCCTGCTCGGTTGCCGCCATCAAGCGTTCTCTTTCGAGGCCTTCGCCGTCTTCTTCTCGCTCACGGGCGACAGCCAGTCCTTGTGCTTGGCGACCCGGCCCGCGACCACGTCGAAGAACAGTTTCTGTATCTTGGTGGTGACCGGACCGCGCGTGCCCGCGCCGATGACGCGCCCGTCGAGCTCGCGGATGGGCGTGACTTCCGCGGCCGTACCCGTGAAGAAGGCCTCGTCGGCGATATAGATGTCGTCGCGGGTGATGCGCCGCGAGACCACTTCGTAGCCGAGCTCGTTCGCGAGCGTGATCACCGATGCGCGCGTGATGCCCGAGAGCGCCGAGGTCAGCTCGGGCTCGTGGAGCTTGCCGTCCTTGACGATGAACAGGTTCTCGCCGGATCCCTCGGCAACGAACCCGTCCACATCGAGAAGCAGGCCCTCGTCGTAGCCGTGCTGGGTCGCCTCGAGATTCGCGAGGATGGAATTGGGATAGGTACCCGCCATCTTGGCGCGAGCCATGGTCACGTTGACATGGTGCCGCGCGTAGGACGAAGTCTTCACGCGGATCCCTTTCTCGATCGCCTCCTGGCCGAGGTAGGCGCCCCAGGGCCAGGCGGCAATGGCGACGTGCACCGACGCGCCGACGGGCGACACGCCCATCTTCTCGGAACCGTAGAACACGATCGGCCGGATGTAGCAGGACTCATGCTGGTTGGCGCGCACGACCTCCTTCTGCGCCTCGACGAGCACATCCCGCCCGTACGGGATCTTCATCATGTAGATGTGCGCCGAGTTGAACAGGCGCTCGGTGTGATCGCCGAGCCTGAAGATGGCCGGCCCGTCGACAGTTTTGTAGGCGCGCACGCCTTCGAATACGGCAAGGCCGTAGTGCAGCGAGTGGGTGAGGACGTGAGTCGTCGCGGAACGCCAAGGCACGAGCTTGCCGTCGTACCAGATGAATCCGTCGCGATCGGCCATCGACATGAGCACTCTCCGGGGAGCCTTCGAAAATGGTTATTCTAGCGGAAACGCGCGCACCGCCGTCGCCGGGAGGGAAAGGGCGAAAACTCGAAGAGCTTCAGGCAGTTGTCAGATATTTTCGCCACGCCAAAGGGGCCTTTGCGGGTAGAATGTCGGACATTGCGAGCTTGTGTCGTCGCGACGCGGTGCTCTCGCGTTGTTCCGTTGTCCGCCATGGCCGGCGATGAGCCGGGGCCCAGACTTTCCGCGCCGGCAGGCGCACTGAAATCTTGAACCAGCCCCTTGAAAAACTAGAGCAGCTCGAGCACGCGATCGAGGAAACGATCGACGAGGCCATTCCGCCACAAAGCCGGTGGCGTGTGGCCGCCCGCATCGCAGGCTGGGCTCTCTTTTTCCTGTATCTCCTGTTCGCCGGGGCCCTGCTCCTCCTGCGCTATTACGTCCTCCCTCAGGTTTCGCAATACCGGGGCGATATCGAGCGAATTGCGTCAAAAGCGCTGGGCCAGCGCGTAACCATCGGCGCCATCGATGCGGATTGGCAGGGCCTGCGGCCCGAGCTGCTCCTCGGCAACGTCACCGTATACGATCACGACGGCCGCGCCGCCCTTTCCCTTCCCGGGATCGAGGCGACCGTGGCGTGGACCTCGGCGCTCATCGGCGCGCCCCGGTTCTACTCGCTCGTCTTCGACCGTCCGCGGCTCGAGATTCGCCGCGACGAGACGGGCAAGCTCCATGTGGCAGGGATCGAGCTGCACCCGGCTCAAGGCGGAGACGCCGGGGTCGCGCAGTGGGTGCTGTCGCAGCGCGAGATCCTGATTCGCGACGCCAGCGTGAGCTGGGAAGACAGGGTGCGCGGAGCACCACCTCTCGAAATGCATACGCTCAATTTCGTCCTGCGCAACGGTTTCCTCGCGCACCGCTTCGCCTTCAAGGGCAAGCCTCCGCCCGAGCTCGCCTCCGCGGTCGACGTGCGCGCGGAATTGAGCGGGGGCGATCTGAGCGATTGGGGCGCGTGGAGGGGGCAGGTGTACGCCGAGCTAGAGTACGCCGATCTCGCTGGCTGGCGGCGCTGGGTCGACTACCCGATCGACATCCGCGCGGGCAAGGGCGGGGTGCGGCTGTGGCTGAATCTGGACGGCAAGCGCTACTCGGAGGCGACCGCCGACGTGGCGCTCTCCCAGGTTTCGGTGCGCGCGGCGAAGGACATGCCGCTGCTGGAGCTCGCGTACCTGCGTGGGCGCCTGGGCGCGAGCCAGCGGGCGGCGAAGGGATTCGAAATTTCCGGGCGCAAGCTGACTTTGCGGACCGAGACCGGAATCGAGGTGCCGCCCGCCGATTTCCGTGTGCGCTGGCAGATGGCGGACGGAGCAAAGTCCTCCGCGGGAGGCGAGATCGAGGCAGATGCGATCGAACTCGCACCGCTCGCGAAACTCGCCGAGTACTTTCCGTTTTCACAATTCGTGCGCTCGCGCCTCGCGCAGAGCGATCCGCGCGGCAGCATCCACAACCTCAAGGCGACCTGGACCGGAGAGCCGGATGATCCGCAGCACTTCGATGTGCGCGGAAATTTCCGCAGGCTGGCCGCCCGGGCGCACGAGAAGATTCCCGGTATGGCGGGACTTACCGGGCGGTTCGAGGTGAGCGAAAAAGGCGGAAGCCTCGTTCTCGGGTCGGAGCGCGTGTCGATCGAGCTGCCGGGAATCATTGCCGAAGGGGCAGCACAGCTCGACACGCTTTCGGCCCAGGTCAGCTGGAAACTCGCTCCGGACCGCTTCGATGTCGGCTTCAGCAACCTTTCGTTCGCCAATGGCGACGGGGCGGGAACGCTGTTCGGCAGCTATACGAGAAAGCAGGACGGCACGAGCTTCATCGATCTGACCGGAAATTTCTCGCGCGCGGACGGTCGCGCCGTTTATCGGTATGTTCCGTTTCTGCCGCCGGTCGTGGTTGAGTATCTCAAGACCTCGATTCGGGGAGGGCATTCGAACGACGTCAAGCTGCGGCTCAAGGGCCCGCTTGCCCGGTTTCCGTTCGATGATCCCGATACCGGAACTTTTCAGGTCGTCGCGAAGGTCAGCGACGCTGACTTTCGCTACGCCGAGGGCTGGCCGGCGGCGACCGGCCTCACCGGCGATCTCATCTTCGAAGGCAAGGGCATGCGGGTCGCGGCTTCCAGAGGCGAGTTGCTCGGGGTGCAGACCAGCAGCGTGCGCGCGAGCATTCCCGACCTGTTCCACGGCAACGTGCACGTTGGGGTCGAAGTGCGCGCCGAGGATCAGACCGCGGACTTTCTTCGATTCATCGCCGGGAGCCCGGTGGCGAAGTTCCTCGACGGCGCGACCGAGGGGATGGCGGCCAAGGGACTGGGCCGCCTCCAGCTCCAGCTCGATGTCCCCATCGGGAAACCGGAGGCGTTCAAGCTGGTCGGTGACTACCAGCTGGTGGAAAACGAAATTACCGCCGACACCGACGCACCGCCTTTCAGCAACGTGAACGGGCAGATCCAGTTCACCGAGTC
>JBGQKQ010000119.1:0-9243 GCA_041499655.1 Gammaproteobacteria bacterium | reverse complement strand
GAAGTCACGGAAGGGCTCGTGGCGCTCGAGCTTCTCGCGATGCTGCTGCCACACCTTCTCCGGAAGCGGCGCCAGTCCCGGAAGCTCCCAGCGGGTCTTGCCGCTGAAGAACTCCTGGACCATTCCGCGCTTTTCCACGCCCGGCAGCTCGACGAAGCGGAAATTTTCGTCCTGCACCCAGTACCAGTCCGAGCTCAGCTCGACCATGCGGCGGAACCGGGATTCGCTCGCCTTGAGCGCGTCTCCGACGACCTTGAGCTCGGTGATATTGTGCACCAGCGCGACGAAGCACTGCGGCGTGCCCGAGCGATTCTTGATGACCGTGCCCACTACGCGTACCCACAGCATCGAGCCGTCCTTGCGCGCGTAGCGTCTCTCGTAGAGGCGCGCCTCGGACAGCGCGGTCAGGAACTCATACTGGAACTCCATACCGGACTGCGGCTCGTCGGCGAGGGTGACGTCCTGGAGGCTTTTCCGCAGGAATTCCTGCTCTTCGTAGCCGAGCATGCGGCACAGGGCCTCGTTGACCTGCAGCAGGCTGCCCTCGGGCGACCCAATCGCGATCCCGACCCCGGTGTGACCGAACAATTCGCGAAACATCGTCTCGCCGCCTGGCACGGCGAGACGCTCCTGGCGATCTGGCCCGTTCATGGAATCTCGATTCTCCTTGAGGAAAAAAGCGCGTCCTCGCTGCCGGCGCGCCGTCCCACATAAGGAAGCAAGTCTCGCACCCGCCACGGTCTTGGGCAATGAAATATGTTGCGAAACAACGTCCACGGCGGCTTGAGGGGGCCTTCCGGGACTTCCGGAGAGGCAAGAACCAGTCGATAATTCCGCAATATTCCACACGGGAACAGCTTTCATGCGAAGGCCCCTCATCCTGCTCGCTACCGCGGCGCTATCCGCCGGGGCCTTCAGCCAGACCTACCCTGTGAGGCCGGTGCGCATCGTAGTCCCGTTCGCCGCGGGCGGCGCGGTGGACACGGTCGCGCGAGCGCTAGGCCAGAAACTCGCCGAATCCTGGAAGCAGCCGGTGCTGGTCGACGACCGGCCCGGCGCGGGCGGAAACATCGCCGCCGACGCCGTCGCCAAGGCGCCGGGTGACGGCTATACCCTGCTCATCACCACTCAGGGATTCGCAATCAGCCCGGGCCTGTACCGCAAGCTTCCGTTCGATGCGACGCGGGACTTCGCACCGGTGACGCAGCTGACCTCCTCTTTCCTGGTACTGGTGTGCAGTCCCCAACTGCCGTCCCAGTCGATACGGGAACTGATCGCGCTCGCCAGGTCCAGGCCCGGAACCATCAACTACGGCTCGACCGGCGTCGGCGCACCGCCTCATCTGCTGGGCGAACTGCTGAAAAGCGCGACCGGCATCGACATGCTCCACGTCCCCTACAAGGGCGACGCGCCTCTGACCCAGGCACTTCTCGCGAACGAGGTGCAGGTCGCATTCATGCCACTGGCGGGAGTGCTGCCGCACATCAAGTCGGGGCGCCTGCGCGCCCTAGGCGTGAGCGGCAAGGCGCGCTCGGCGACCCTGCCCGGTGTCCCCACCTTCATGGAAGCGGGCGTTCCTTTCGAATTTACCGGATGGCTCGGGATATTCGCTCCCGCCGGCACGCCGCCCGCGCTCGCGACTCAGATCCAGCGGGAGATGGCCAAGGCGATCGTCGCTCAGGATCTCCTCGAGCGCTGGCCCGCGTGGGGGTACGAGCCGGTCGGCAACGCTCCCGAGCAGTTTGCCGCCAGGCTCACGGCGGATATGGCCCTGTACGCCAAGGTGATCCGCGACGCGGCCATCCCCCTTCAGGATTAGCGGCCCGCTTTTTCGTTCCCCAGGACGTCGTTGAGCACGCGAGCAAGGCGCACGCCAGCCTTCCTGATCTGGAGGTCGACCACCGGGGCGGCGCTGGCGTAGTAGCTCTCGCCGAGTGCGACCACGCCCGCGATCCTTTCCCCGCAGGAAGCCGCCACCGGCAGCGGCGCATAGACCCGGTCGCGCGCGAGCGCGTGACTTTCGGCGATCCAGTCGGAAATCGATCCTCGTTCCCAGCCTCTCCGATCGCCGTCGCCGATGGGCGCCGAAACCAGGGTGCGTTCGCCACCGCGCTCCGCGGTCAGCCTGCTCAGCAGGCGCACATCCCAGAGGGCGTGCAGGTTGAGGCTGCCGTAGGGCGGATTGTCGCGCTCTCCGAAGAACGAGACCTGCACGAGATTACCCCCGCGGTCACCGCGATTGGCGGCGTGCAGGGGCTGATGGATATCGCCGATCAGGTGCACGACCCACTTCAGCGCTTCGTTCCTCGCCCGCGGCCTGGCGCGCGGGTCGCCGAGCACCTCGATCTGGCGCGCGAGCTGCGCCGACGCGCAGCGGCCGCCGCGGCAGTAGCCCGCGTCGTCCGCCGTCTTGCAGAGCGAGATGTCGTCGTAATGCCAGGAGGTGCGGCGTCTTCCCCACTCGAAGTCCTTGATCTCGTCGGCCCAGTTCGCGATTTCTCCAAGCGTGCGCCTGCCCGAAGGTTCGCCGCCGGCGAGACGGTCGTTCTCGAGCAACTCGGACACCTGTCCCTGCGCTTTTGCGGTGAGATACCTCGACGCAATGTCGCCCACCACGCGATGGCCCTCCGGACCCCATGCGAAGGCCGGCGCCGAGAGCGCGAAGAGCGCCGGGAGAACGCGCCACATCAGCTGCGTGACGTTTCTCCGTTCACTGCGGCTTGAACCCGATGTCGCGGGCGAGCTTGCCGTACTTGGCGTAGTCGCTGCGGATGATGTCGCCGAAGAATTCCGGAGACTCGGTGACGATGATGAGCCCCGAGGCGATCATCTTGTCGGCCACGTCGGGCAGCTTCATTGCGCGGTTGATCTCCGCGTTCAGCACCCGGATGATTTCGCGAGGCGTGCCTGCCGGCGCTATGTAGCCGAACCAGCCGCGCGAATCGTATCCGGGAACGGCATCGGCGAAGATCGGCAGCTCGGGCTTGTTCGGCACCGGCACCGGATTGGTCACCGCGATGAGCCGCAGGCGTCCGGACAGGACGTGGGGCGAGAGACTGGTATACGCGCCGATCCCGAGTTGCACCTGTCCTCCCATCACATCGGTGGCGATCTGCGTCGCGCCCTTGTAGGGAATGTGCTGGAAGGTGAAACCTGCCATCACGGCGAGATTTTCGAACGCGAGATGCGGAAATCCGCCCTCGCCGTTGGTGGCGAGCGTCAGCTTCCCCGGGTTCGCCTTGGCCCACGCGATCATCTCGGCGGCGTTCTTGAAAGGCGCGTCGGGATTGGCGACCACGGCAAGGTAGTTGGTCGCGAGCACCGCGATCGGGACGAAATCCTTGAGGGGATCGTAGGGCAACTTCTTGTAGGTATGCGGCGCGACCACCAGGTTGCCCCCCTGGCCGACCGCGATGGTGTAGCCGTCTGCCGTAGCATGCGCGGCGACCTCGAGGCCGATCTGTCCGCTCGCGCCGGGCCGGTTTTCCACGACCATCTGCTGCCCGAGACGCTCGGATACTTTCGGCCCGATGAGGCGCGACAGGATATCCACGGCGTCCCCCGGTGGGAACGGCACGATGACCCTGATCGGCTTTGTCGGATAAGTCTGCGCCGCCGCCGAACCGGCGAGCCCGGAAACGATCAGCGCGAATCCCAGCGCGCGCAGCATCCTGTGTCTCATCGCGTTTCTCCTCATTCCTTTCCGCTCATTCTACGGCTTGCATGTTCAAGACGCAGTATCCGGCGCAGCCACGACACAGCCAGCGCGCTGACCGCTTCCTCGCGGCCATTGTAGAAGTGGTCGCAATTCGAAATGATCTCGACCGTGCAAGGCCCGCCCGAGCGCGCCTTGAACTCCTCGGCCGGGTACCCCTCGCGCGGCTCCTTATCGCCGCGCACGAAAAGGGACGGGCACTTCACCCCGGGCGCGAGCGCGAGCACGTCGGGGGTCTCGGTTAGGCGATCGAGAAAACTCTCGGCGCTGATCGCGTACCACCATCCCGGCATCAGCATCAGCTCGCGGCCACGCCCGGTCTGCACCAGCTCGCGCGCCCTTGCGGCGAACTCCTCGACGCGCTCGCCCACCATGAGGCCGCTCCTCCCGCCCTTCTGGACGATGTCCCTGCCGCCACCGTGCGCCGAAAGCAGCACCAGAGCCGGCGTCTGCGGGTGATCGGCGACGTGGCGCACGGCGAGCATGCCGCCGTTGCTGTGCCCGATCACGACCGGAGCCGGGAAACCCCGGGCCGCAAGCCAGCGCGCCGCGAGGCGGTTGTCCTCGATGCCCTCGCGCGCGAGCTGATAGGCGCCGCCTTCCGCGATACGGCTCGCGCGGGTGCTCAGAATGTCGTGGCCGCGCCGGTTGAACGCCAGGCAGGCGAAACCGAGCTTCACCAGCGCCGGCGGCAGAAAGCGCATCGCGCCGACGTAGAAATTCATGGTGTTTCCGTGAAACAGCAGCGCTGCGCCCACCGCCCCGCCCTCGGGCTCGTAGTACAGACCGTCGAGGGGAACCGTGTCGGTGGGAATGGAGACCAGCTCCGCCCGCATGCGACTACGCCGCGGGTATCACGGGCAGGAGCAGGTAAGCCTGCCGCCTCGCACCGAAGTGCAGCGTGACGTTTCCGCCGAAGACCGCGGGCGGCCGATCGGAAGGGTCGTCGTGGATGAACGGCCCGCAGCCGCGCATCGGGTTCTTCATGTTCGAGAGCGACGCTGCCTCGCCGCCGTGCTCGTAGTCCTTGCCGCGTATCGTCAGTGCAAAGCGGTAGCCCGCCGGCACCACGATGCAAGTCGGCCAGATCTCGACGTCGAGTTCGTAGACCTGTCCGGGAACGAGCGGCTGCTTCTCGTCGTGGGCGTGGAAGGGGCGGTACGGCAGCGAGCGTTTCGGATCGAGCTTCCTGTGCGAGGCGCGCAGCCAGCCCTGCCCGATCGGCGTGCGCGGGTCGAGCGCGCCCTGGAACGAGACTTCGGTGCCTTGCGGGTCGAACACGCGCAGCACCGCGAAGACGTCGGCGTCGGCGGTCGACGAGGAGACGAAGAGCTTCAGCGCCGAGGGCCCGGTGATCTCCATTTCCTTTTCGAGCGGCGAGGTGGAGAAGGTGACGCCCTCGCCTGTCGCCGGGTGGGTGACGAAGCCCTCGGCCGGAACACGGGACGACAGGCTCAGGCCTTCCATGCCTAGATAGAAGCGCGTCCACTTGGTGCGCGCGAGCGGCCATTCGTTCTCGTGCCGCAGGACGAATTTCTCGCCGGGATGGCGCACCTGCAGCTGCACGCGCGGCTGCTGGTCCCAGCCGTTGTCCAGCCCCTTGAGGAAGTGATCGAAGAAGCGCTTCTGCAGCTGCACGCCGTAATCGGTGTAGAACGGCGCCCAGTGAGAACCGCCGTGCACCTCCAGCCATTTCTGCTTCGAGGCCGCGCCCGTGAAGCCTTCAAAGTTGCCGCGCGTGTGCAGGCCCTGCCCGCCCCAGTTCGCCGCCGAGAGGAGCGGCACGGTGACTCTGGAAAGATCTGGGCTGCGCTCGGCATAGTACGGGCCCCAGAGCTCGCGCGACAGGAACGACTGCCACATGTCTTCGCGGTTCTTCTCCAGCTCCGCGGGCGAAAGCGTTTCCGGGCCGCACACCGTCTCTCCGGTGACGCTGCTCCTGGCGCCACGCTCGCCCTGGCCGTGCTGCACCGTCTTCACCTGCATGTCCTGCCAGTTCTTGCGGAAGCTGCAGATGATGCCGCCGTGGCGCGCGCTCTCGCGATAAGCGTCGTTCCAGCCTTCCCAGACGCAGATCGCGGCGAGATGTGGCGGCTGCGATGCCGCGGCGCGCCACTGGTTGCTCGCGTAGTAGGAGATGCCGTTCATCCCGACCTTGCCGCTGCACCAGGCCTGCTCCGCCGCCCACTCGATGCACCGGTGGATGTCGCGCGTCTCGCGCGGGTTGTTGTGGCACAGGTAGCCCGGCGAGCGCCCCGCGCCGCGCGAATCGACGCGCACGCACACGTAGCCGTCGGGCACCCATTTTTCCGGGTCAACGACTTCCCAGTTCGCGTAACGGTTGCTGCTCCCGGCGACCGCATCGGGAGTGTCGCGCGCCATCAGCTCCCACGCGGTCTTGTAGCCCTCCTGGAAGGCGAGCCCCTTGCCGTACGGCCCGTAGCTGAGGATCGCGGGGTAGCGGCCCCCGGACTGCGGCCGGAAGACGTCGGCGCGGAGCACGAGGCCGTCGTCCATCGTGATCGGCACGTCCCAGTCGATTTTCATGCCGCCGTGCGGCCTACCGTGTGATTCGCGTATTGGCGAGCTCCAGCCTGTCTGCGAGATTGCGCAACAGGGCACGTGTCAGGTAGAGCTGCGCGCCCAGGCTCATCTTGCCGACGGCGTCGGGCCGGAATTTTGCGAGCAGCAGCTCGGTGGCGGAATCCACGGTCGCGTTGCGCGGCACTTCGCCGCCGCGGATATAGGCCATCTCGCCGAAGCATTCGCCCTCGTTGATCATATTGAGCAGGCGGCCCTGCCGGGTGACCTTGGCCTGCCCCTTGCCGACGAAGTAGAAGCTCTTGCCCTTGGCGTTCTCGCTGACAATGGTCTGCCCGGGCGGCACGCGCGCCCAGTCTCCGGCCCGCGCGAGCTCCCAGAACTCGGTATCCGAGAGGCCGGCGAGCATCTCGACTTTTCTCAGCACCAGGTACTTCTCGGTGTCGGGGATCGCGGCGGGCGGGAGCACTTCCTGCACCGCGCTCGAAAGCGCCAGCGCAAAATCGCTCCAGGTCGGGAACCGGTGCTCGGGCTTTTTCGCCATCGCCCGCGCGATGATGGCGTCGAGCGATTTGGGCAGACCCGTTCTCGCCTTGCTCGGCGGAACCGGATCCTCGCCCCGGACCTTCAGCCCCAGCGCCTCGAGGGTGTCGGCCGTATACGGCTTTTTCCCGGTGAGCAGCTCATAGAGCACCACGCCGAGCGAGTACATGTCGCTGTGAGAGCCGACTTCCCTGCCCGTTATCTGCTCGGGCGACATGTAGTAGGGCGAACCCATCGCCGCGCTCTGCACGGCCTGGCTCTTGCGGAGGGTGGCGGCGCCGAAATCCGAGATCTTCACGTCGGTGCCCTCGGCGATCATCAGGTTCGCCGGCTTGATGTCGCGGTGAACGATGCCTTCCTTGGCCGCGTACTCGAGCGCCCCGCAGCACTTGAAGGCGATCTGCAGCACGTCGGCGACCGGAAGGAGCTTGTCGGGCTTGACGTGCGCGGAGAGATCGCCGCCCTTCACGTACTCCATGGCGAGATGCCCCGACTCTTCCGCCACCACGGCGTCGAGGATCGCCACGATGTGGGGATGCCGCAGCTTCCCGGCGAGCGAGGCCTCGTTCTTGAACTGCGTGCGATACACCGCGCCGAATTCGGGATCGCGGAACACCTCGGGCTCGATCGTCTTGAGGGCGACCTCGCGCCCGGTGAAGGTATCCCTTGCGAGATACACCATCCCGGTCGCGCCCTTGCCGATTGCGCGCTGAATCTCGTACTTGCCGACCTGAAGGCTCAGGTCCAGCTGAAGGGCAGGCTCCGACACGCGCTCTCCGTTTCCGCCACGGCGATTGTCAGGGCGGTGATTGTGTCATATCCGAGCACGAAGCGCCCTGCGCAAATCGCCACCGCAGCCGCTAGAATCAGAGCGTGAAACTCCCCCGTATCGCTGCCGCTTTCCTGGCCGCAACGCTCTCCGCCGCGGCCTGGGGGCAGTATCCCGTCCGGCCGATCCGGCTTCTCGTACCCAATCCGCCAGGTGGGGCGAGCGACACGATCGCGCGGATCGTGGCGCCGGCGCTGGGAGCAGCGCTCGGACAGCCCCTCGTCGTCGAGAATCGCCCGGGCTCCAACGGCAACCTGTCGAGCGAGCTCGCCGCGAAGGCCGCCCCCGACGGGTATACCCTGCTCCTCGGCCAGGACAGCCAGATCGTCATCAGCCCGCACCTCTATCCGGGCTTGCCCGTCGACACGCTGAAAGATCTCGCCCCGGTTGCCACGCTGATCACTACGCAGATGGTGCTCGCGGCCAATCCTTCGCTGCCGGTGAAAGACCTGCGGGAATTCGTAGAATTCGCGAAGCGCGCACGGCCCCCTCTGGCCTACGCCTCGATCGGCAACGGCAGCCAGCATCATCTCACCATGGAGATGCTCAAGCTGCGCGCGGGCATCGAGCTGGTGCATGTGCCCTACAAGGGAGGCGGGCCCGCGACGTTGGCGCTGCTCGCGGGGGACGTGCCGGTGATGTTTGGCGGAAACTCCGTGACCTCCCACATCAAGGCGGGCCGGTTGCGCGGGCTCGCGGTGGCGGGGAAGAAGCGCTCGGCCGCATTTCCCGATCTTCCGACCCTGAGCGAGTTCTATCCGGGTCTCGAGGTCACGGCCTGGCTCGGCGTCTTCGCCCCCGCCGGGGCCCCCGCGCCGGTGCTTGCCAGGCTGCACGACGAGATCAACCTGCTGCTCGCGAGCGCGGAACTGCGCGACAAGGTGCTCGGCGTCGGCGGCCTCGAGCCCTTCGTCTCGACGCGCGAAGAGTTCGCCGCGCTCATCCGCGCGGAATACGCGAAATACGGCGAGGTGGTGAAAGCGACCGGCGTCAGGATCGACTAGCGACGCCGTGTCCGTCCCGAGGGACGGGCTATCCTCCGCGCGTCGCCTTCCACGCGCTCGACTTGCCCGACGACTTAACGGTCCCCTCGATCGCATTGCCGTTCACGCGCCCGGCGTATTCCGCGCCGCCGGCCGTGAACCTGATCTGATCGCCGTTGAGGCTGCCACGGGAAATCGGCGCGGATACATTTCCGGGGCCGACCGTTCCCGAAACCTTCTGGAAATCCTGCTTGAGAACGATATCGCCCTGCGCGCTTTGCCACTTGCCCTGGACGCGCGCCGGCACGATCCACAGATACGCCGTGCAATAAGTATCGCAGCCGAGCTCGATGGTCTGGTCGGGCTCCCATTCGCCCATCCTGAACGTGTTGGATACGATGCGGGTCCCTGGCTTGAGCGTGAGTATCGTCGGACGGAGCCTCAGGTTGAGATCGGTCAGCAGGAACATCGTGATCACGGTGGCCTTGGTGAGGTCCGTCTTGAAGATGTCCGCCTCGACGAAGTTGGCCTTTCCGCCCACGCCGGCCTTCTCGGCGTTGCGCCTGGAGAGCGCGACCATGTCGGGGTTGTACTCGACGCCGAGCGTCCGCGCGCCGCGCTTTGCCGCAGTG
>JBGQKQ010000118.1:0-9247 GCA_041499655.1 Gammaproteobacteria bacterium | reverse complement strand
TCGTCGCGCTCGCGAAAAAAGAGCCCGGAAAGATCAACTACGCCTCCGCGGGCCTGGGAAGCTACCCGCATCTCGACATGGAGAAGCTGCAGAAAGCCGCCGGCATCAAGCTCACGCATGTTCCCTACAAGGGCGGGGCGGGCCAGATGATCCCCGCGATCATCGCGGGCGAGGCGCCGGTAGCGTTCCTCAACCTGTCCTCCGCGCTGCCGCAAATACGCGGCGGAAGGATGAAGGCGATCGCCACAACGGCCCCGACGCGCCTTGTCGAGCTTTCCAACGTCGCGACGATGGCGGAGCAGGGATACCCGGGAATCGGCACGAACGCATGGCAGGGCCTGTTCGCGCCGGCGGCCACGCCCCGGCCGATCATCGACAAGATCTACCAGAGCGTCGCGGCGGTCCTTTCGAACGCGGAGATGAAAGACCGCCTTTCCAAGCAGATGCTCGACGTCACGCTCTCGGCCTCGCCGGCCCAGTTCCAGCAACTGGTGGAAAAGGAAACTCGCGAGTGGGGCGATTTCCTGCGCGAAGCAAACATCAAGATCGAATAAGCGCTTGGCCCGGAAAAGAACAGCGCGCGGTGTCTCGCGGCCGCGCCACGACCTCGTCGTCGAGAAAGATCTCGAGGTCCCGATGAGGGACGGCGCGCGGCTGCGCGCCGATGTCTTTCGTCCCCGATCCGGAGGCCGGTTTCCCGTCGTCATCAATCTCGGCTCCTACCAGAAGGACAAACTCTGGGTCCCGCCTCCGGACCTGGAAGAAAAGCCGAACGAGTACATGAACTGGGAGACGGTGAACCCGCTGTGGTGGGTCCCGCGCGGCTACGCCTGCGTGCGCGTCGACGGCCGCGGCTCCGGCAGGTCGCCGGGCAGGACCGATCCCTGGTCGCCTTCCGAGGCGCGCGATTTCTACGATGCGATCGAGTGGGCCGGCGCGCAGCCCTGGAGCAGCGGGCGCGTCGGCACCAACGGCATCTCCTACTACGCGATGACGCAGTGGCTGGTGGCGGGCCTGAAGCCACCTTCGCTCAAGGCGATGATCCCCTGGGAAGGCGCCGCCGACATGTACCGCGACTTCGGCTACCACGGCGGGATTTTCTCGTTCGGCTTCGCCTCCGGCTGGTGGAACAACCACATGGCGCATCACCTGCTCGGGAGGCCGCAGACCACGGCGACCGATTCGTTCTCCACACCCTGGCTTTGGGAATACATGCACCACAACCTCGACGGCGAATGGTGGCGCGGCCGGCGGGCGGCCTGGGAGAACATCGACATTCCCCTCTACAGCGCGGGAAACTGGAGCGGCATGGGACTGCACCTGCGCGGTAACACCGAGGGTTTCGTGCGCGCCGCGTCGGCGCAGAAGAAGCTCCGCATCCACGCCGGCACGCACTATCACCCGTTCTACTCCGAGGAAGGCCGCAACGATCAGCTGCGCTTCCTCGACCATTGGCTCAAGGGCGAGGACACCGGGATCATGGACGAGCCGCCGGTGAAGCTTCTCATCCGAAGAGGCGGCCAGGGCAACGCCCGCTGGCGCTTCGAGAACGAGTGGCCGATTGCGCGCACGCGCTGGACCAAACTCTATCTGGAGCCGCGACCGCGCGCCCGCGGCGACACCGAGGGCGGCCTCGTCTACGAGGCGCCGCGCAGGACCGCTTCGCTTTCCTACTCCGCGAGCGGCATGACCAAGGCCGGCGTTGCCTCGGCTTCGTGGACTTCGACGGCGCTCGCCGGAAGCCTGCCGCGAATGGGAGCCTCGTTCGAGACCGCGCCGTTCAAGTCCGATATCGAGGTGACCGGGCCCGCCGTGCTGGTTCTATGGGTGTCGAGCACCACCGAGGACATGGACGTGTTCGCGACCCTGCGCAACATCGCGCCCGACGGCAACGATGTGTTCGAACTGGGCCAGCAGAGCCAGCCTGTCCCGGTCGCGAAAGGCTGGCTGCGCGCCTCGCACCGCGAGACGGACCCCGAACTCGATCTGCCCTACCGGCCCTATCACCCGCACCTGCAGCGCCAGCCGCTCGCGCGCGGCGAAGTCGTGCGGCTCGAGGTGGAGATCTGGCCGACCTGCATGGTGTTCCGGAAAGGCCATCGCATCCGGCTCGACATCCAGCCTCGCGACGGCGTGGGGAGCTTCCCCTATACGCACTACAGTGCCGACTACAACACCGGCACCAACACGATCTATGCCGGTGGTGACAAGGCGTCCTGCTTGCTTCTCCCGGTCATTCCCGAGGCCTGAACCGCGTTCGTTTCTTCAGGCCCGCCAGCGTGCACGCGCCCCACGGCGATCACCGCCTTGGCCATCGCTGCAGCGAGCTGCGTAAGCGGAGTGCCGGTGCGCGTGAACATGCCCACGGAGAACGATGGCAGCGGCTCGGCCACCGGTATTTCCTGTAGAAAATCGCCCAGTATCGGGTCGCTCAGCAGCTGCCGCGCCAAAAAGCCCAGCATGTCGGTTTTCGCGATCAGCCTGATTGCCGTGTTGTAGGACTCACATTGAATCACGTGCTTCGGCACGGACAATCCGGTCGGCGAAAACGCCTGCGCGAATGGACCATCGGGGGCATCGAGGGGAAGCATTGAGGTCCAGCACGCGTCGGCAAGCTCGGCGAGCGAGGTCGCCTTCTCGAGCGGGTGGCCCTTGCGCGCCACGACTGCGAAGTCGTTGCGGAACAGCGGACGGAACGCCACGCCAGAGTCGAGCTTGACGATGGCCCTCCGGCAGATCGCAAAGTCGAGCGTTTCGTCCCGCACCATCGGGATCAGAGAGTGGGGAAGGCCTTCTGCGATGTGGACCCGCGTCTCCGGGAACTGCATCCGGAAGCGCGTGATGGCCTCGGGCACCATGATCGCCGAGGTCGGCGAAACGCCGAAAGCCACCGACCCTGCCCCTTGCCCCAGCTGGTCGACTTCCTCTTCGGCCTTGCGCAACTCGGCCTGCGCGGCACGAGCCCGGGCAAACAGCGCCCGCCCGGGCTGGGTCGGCACCACACCCGTCGGGGTCCTGCGGAGCAACTTCGCGTGAAGCTCCGCTTCCAGGCCACGCACGCTTCGGGTGACCGCAGGCTGCGACACCCCCAATTTCCGTGCTGCAGCACGAATGCCGCCGGCCTCCACCACTGCCACAAAATCCCTGATTTGGCTCAGTCTCATGTGATAACCGTTCCGTATCGTGTTGCCTAGCCTGGCATCGATATCCGTTTCGAATCGCGCCATTGACCCTGTGATCTTACCCCCGATAGGGACGCCATGCTCCTATCCGATCTGGCCGAGCGTCTACTTTTACCTACAGCGGGCAAGGGAAATCCCTACAACGCCGCCCTGAGGACGCTCGAATCTCACCTTGCTGGATTAGGAGGAAACAGTCATGAAAGGCAAGCTCATAGCACCCCTGTCATTGGCAGGGTCGGTCGCTGCTTTGTTTCTGTTCCAGATTGATCTTGTTTCATCCCAGCAACAGTTTGGCGGTGGCGGTTCGCAGTTCAAAGCCAGCGATCCTGGTGTCCGCGGCGGGGCCGCCGGCGCAGGCGGGGCGATTCCCGGATTGAGCGCCTCGCAGCTTGCGTTTTTCACCGCAAGCCAGCCCACGTTCGCCGAAGTGGATGCGGTTCCCGATGGCCTGGGTCCGAGGATGAACCTGGACAGCTGTGCCGGTTGTCATGCGCAGCCCGCGGTCGGCGGCACGAGTCCCTTCGTGAATCCCCAGGTGGCATTTGCCAGCAAGGACGGCGGTGACGACACGGTTCCTTCATTCATCTCGGCGAACGGTCCAGTGCGCGAAGCGAGGTTCGTGACCAACCCCGACGGAACCCCCGACGGTGGCGTGCACGCTCTCTTTACCATCACCGGCCGGACCGGGGCGTTCGGCTGCACACTGGCGCAACCGGACTTCGCTACGGCGCTCAGGAACAGGAACGTCATCTTCCGCATTCCCACGCCGACCTTCGGGGCAGGGCTGATCGAACAGATTCCGGATGCGGCGATTGCGGCGGGCGAGGCGAGCAACGCAGGTCAAAAGAGCGGGCTGGGAATCAAGGGCCATGCGAACCTGCAGATCCCGGGCAACACGATCACCGGCCTGACCAACAACAACGGCAACGACGGCACCATCGCGCGGTTCGGATGGAAGGCGCAGAACAAGTCGCTGCTCCTGTTTGCGGGCGAGGCGTACAACGTCGAGCAGGGCATCACCAACGAGCTGTTCCAGACCGAGCGGGACGAAACCGCGAAATGCCAGTTCGCAACGGTTCCGAACAGCGTCAACAACACCGACGCCACCACGCCGTTCGAGGTGCTCAGCGATATCGAGCAATTCGCGATCTTCATGCGCTTCCTCGCACCGCCGGCGCCTTCTGCCAATACTCCCGGAGGGGCGACCTCGATTGCCAGCGGCAAGAGCCTCTTCTCGAGCACCGGGTGCGCGCTATGCCACACGCCCTCGTTCACCACGAGCAAGTCCACGGTCGCCGCGCTGAGCATGCAGCCCGTGAATCTCTACTCCGATCTGCTGGTGCATGACATGGGGACGGGATTGGCCGACGGGGTCAGTCAGGGTCAGGCGGGTCCAAGAGAGTTCCGCAGCGCCCCGCTATGGGGTCTGGGGCAGCGGATCTTCTTCCTGCACGACGGACGCACCTCGGATGTGCTGCAGGCAATTCAGCAGCATTCGAGCAACGGCTCCGAAGCGAACGGCGTGATCTCTAACTTCAACAATCTCTCGGAGAGCAGGAAGCAGGACCTGCTCAACTTCCTGCGCTCGCTGTAACCGACAAGCAGTTCTCAAGCCCGCGCTGACCCCGGTCAACGCGGGCTTTTTCTCGATTACTTCTTGCCGCCGTCGAGGTCGTACGCGTCGTGCTCCTCGGTGTCGACGGGCACGCCCGTACCCGCGGACTGCACGTCGCCGCTCACCATGTGCAGCCGGTTGCCGACCACGGCTCCCGCCAATCCATGGCGGGACACGGGCATCGGAGGAAGTGTCTGCCAGATATTCGTCGCCGGATCGTAGGCCTCGAGCGAGCGGAACGTCGCCATCATTCCCGGGTCCTGGTATTCGCCCCCGGTGATGTAGAGGCGCCCTCCCCAGACGCCGCCGGCGCCGGCGCTGCGCGCGTTCGCCATGCGCGCAAGGCCCTGGCTCCATGAGTCGGTCGCCGGATCGTAGGCTTCCGTCACCCCGATGTTGCTCGAGCCGCCGGAGATGAACGCCGCGCCGACGCGGCCGCTCGCGACGTAGACCTTGCCGTTGACCGCGCCGCCGACGGCGTGGTTGCGCGGCGTGGGCATCGGCGAGCGCGCACGCCAGGTATTGGTCGCCGGGTCGTATTCCTCGACCGTGCCGACCGAAGTGTGGGGCCGCGCCGGGTGCACGGCGCTCTGGCCGGGCCCGGGCACCGCGCCGCCGATCACGTAGATCTTGTCGCCGACCGCGACCGCAACCGGCGAGCCGCGCTTGGTGGGCATGGGCGCGAGCGCCTTCCAGCTGTCTCCGGCCGGATCGTATTCCCAGGCGTTGTCGATCGGCACCCACGCAGGCGGACCCGACTGAGGCAGCACGAATCCGCCGAAGGCGTAGATCTTGCCCTTGTGCTCGGCGAAGGCGACGTGATGCGAAGGCAGCGCCATGGGCTTTTTCTTCGCCCACTTGTCGGTCGCGGGGTCGTACTCGTACACCAGCGCCTTCGGCTTCCAGCCCGGCGCGAGCCCGGCGAACACATACAGCTTGCCGGCGGCCGACGCGCCCAGGAGCTCTTCGGAAGGCTCCGGGAATGGAGCGAGCTTGCTCCATTTACCTTGTGCCAACGCCGTGCCGCCGAGAAACGGGGCAGCGATCAATGCCACTACGAGCGTGCGAACGAAAAACATGTCTCCTCCTTGTGTCCTGCTCTTTCCGTTGCTACAGACCCGCGCGGTTTTTTCCCTTAACCGCGCGGTTGACGACGTTCAGCGGCCACTCTCCGGAAAGCACGCGCCGCACTTCTCCCGGCGCTCCGGCCTGCAGTCCCGCCATGGCCTGCTCGCTGTACCACGCCGCGTGCGGCGCGATGATCACGTTCTCGCGCCCCCGCAGGGGATGCGGGTCGGGCAGCGGCTCGGGGTCGGTCGTGTCGAGCGCGCAGCCGGCGATCTTCTTTGCGTCGAGCGCGCGCACCAGCGCCTCGGTATCGACCACCGGTCCCCGGGAACAGTTGACCAGGAAGGCCGAGGACTTCATGAGCGAGAACGCCCGGTCGTTCATCATCTTGCGCGTGTCGGGCGTGAGAGGCGGATGCAGCGACACGAAGTCGGCTTCGCGCAACAGCGCGTCGAGCTCGACCTTTTTTCCCGGTGAGCCGAACTGCCCTTCCTCCACGAAGGGATCGGCGTAGAGGACGCGCATGCCGAAAGCCGCGGCGCGCACCGCGACCTCGCGCGCGATATTGCCGAACCCCACGAGGCCGAGTGTCCTGCCGACCAGACGGAAAATCGGCTTCCCCGGCGGCACCTCCCACCTTCCCGAGCGCACCAGGCGGTCGTAGAAGGCGATCTTGCGTGCGCAGGAGAGGAGCAGCGCCATCGTGTGCTCCGCCACCTCTTCGATGCAATAGGTCGGATTGTTGGTAACGATGATGCCGGCGCGCGTCGCTGCCTCGAGGTCGATGGTATCCACCCCGATGCCGTAGCGCGCGATGATCCTGCACTTGGGCATTTTGCTCATCACGTCGGCCGTGATAGGCCCGGCGTAGGTGTTCAGCAGGGCGTCGCAGTCCTTCGCCGCGTCGAGAAATTCCTCGGGCTTCTTGGTCTTGAGCGCGACCAGCTCGGCCATTTCCCCGAGCATTTTTTTCTCCACGTCCAGCGACTCCCACACGTAATCGGTGATGACCACCTTCGCTTTCATTGCATCCACCTCACCACGCCGGCGACGCCGTCGACCGCGACCGTTGCTCCGTCCGGAATCCGCCGGGTCGCGTCGAGCACGCCGAGCACCATGGGAACGCCGCGCTCGCGAGCGAGCGACGCGAGGTGCGAAGTACTCCCGCCGAGCTCCGCGACCACGCCCGCGACGTGCGCGAGCACCGGCCCCAGCGCCGGGCCAGCCACGGTGGTCACGAGCACGTCGCCGGGCGCGACACGCTCAAGCTCGCACTCGCAGTTCACCACCCGGGCGCGCCCCGTGCCCCAGCCGATCCCGGAAGGATGGCCGTCGAGCCGCGGGTGCTGCAGCCAGATGTCGTCCGGGACCTTCGGGTCGGAGACCCGCAGCGGACGGGCCTGAACCAGCTTGATTCCGGCCTCGTCCGCCACCCATTCGATTTCCACCGGCCCGCCGATCACTTCCTCGCTCTTTCGCATCAGCAAGCCGATCTCCCCGACCTGCTCGCCGTCGAGGCAGCGGCTGCCTGCGAGCGAGCGCGACAGCGCCTTCCTTCCGTGGACGCAGGAGATGCCGTGGTACTTGCGGCCGAGCGCCGAGTCCTTCAGCGCACCCTGGCGGTCGAGCACATAGCGGTCCGGCGCGACCTCGCCCTGGGCGATCGCCGAGCCCGGCCCCAGGGCCGCGTTGACCACCATGTCGCCCTCCGCAGTGCGCGACAGCCCGCCGCCCGAGATCCGCGCCGCGACGAGCGGCTGCACGATCAGCGCCATCGCAGTGTCCGCGGGATCGAGGCCGTGGGTCGCCATATAGCGCAGCGCCCGGGTCGACCACAGCGCCGCCCAGCACGCGCGCACGGCGATGAGAAACTCTTCCTCGTCCTGCAATTCCAGGAAGCTCTCGAACTGTCCCGCGAAGCTCGAATCGGCGCGGTCCTCGACCAGCGCCGAGGAGCGCACCACGCCGCGCCGTCCGGACGAGACGATCCCCCGCCACGCGCGCAGCAGCGGATCGAGCAGCTGCGGGGCGATCGGGCTTTCCATCAGGCCGAGCTTCATGTCCAGGGCGCAGCGCCTCGCCCGCGGGCGGTCTTCCGCCGCGAATACCTCGCGCGCGGTGGCCTCGAGGCCCAGTGCTGCGAGCTGTGCGCGATAAGCCTGCGCGCCGACTGCGTAACCGCCGGGCGTCGGCAGTCCTGCCCGGCCCAGCGCGGCGAGATTCGCCGCCTTGGGCCCGTACCGCCGCGCGTCGGCAGCTTCGGCCGCGTCCAGAGATACGACGAAGGTATCCATGCACTAACCTTGCGAATCGATCACCAGCCGCAGGATGCGGCTCGGGTTGCGCTCGTACTCTTCGAACGCTGCTGCGGCGTCGGTCAGCGGATACTTGGCGCTGATGAAACCCTGCACGTCCACCGCACCCGAGGCGATCAGCTGGATGCTGGGATTCATGTCCTGCGGCGTGAGCGCGCGCGAGCCGATGATGCTGATCTCACCGAAGTACAGCGGAAAGGTCGAGAAGCCGCGCACCGTCTCGTGACTCACTGCGAACGCCGAGAAGCGCCCGCCCGGGCGCAGCATGTCCATCGCCGCACGCAGCGACTCGGCGCTGCCCGCCGCGTCGATCACCACGTCGGCGCCCCTGCCTCCGGTGAGGCTCTTCACCTCCTCGATCGCCTTCTCCACCGTAGCCTGGATCACGTGGTGCACGCCCATGCGCTGGGCCATGTCGAGCTTCCACTGCGACCGCGACACCGCGATCACCGGGGTCGCGCCGGTCAGAACGGCGAGGCGCGCATGCAGCAGGCCCGCGGTTCCCATGCCCAGGACCACCACCGATTCGGCGGTCGCCACGCCCACGCGGTGCTGCGCATGGCGCACGGTCGCGAGCGTTTCGATGAGCGTCGCCGCTTCGAGCGGCAGGCTCGGCGGCAGCACGTGCACGTAGCGAGAGGGCAGCTTGACGTACTGGGACAGCGAGCCCTCGATCTCGCGCCCGAACAGGCCGCCGTTGCGGCACAGGTTCCCCGCCCCGCGCGCGCACTGGTCGCACGTGCCGCAGGCGATGATCGGGTTGATGATGACGTGCTCGCCCGCCTTCAGCCCCGTGACACCCTCGCCGATCGCATCGACGATCCCGGTCGACTCGTGTCCCATCACCACGGGATAGCGCACGCCGGGGTGCTCCCCGACGTAGATGGAGAGATCGGTGTGGCAGACCGCCGTCGCGGCGGTCTGTACCGTGACCTCGCCCGGACCGGGAACCGGCCTGGCTCGCTCGACGATCGCGAGCTTGCGCGGCGCCTCAAGAAGAGCGGTGCGCCAAGGCTCGGGTCAGCGCCCGAACCGCGTCGAGTAGCCCGGCATGGGATCGACCACAT
>JBGQKQ010000117.1:0-9280 GCA_041499655.1 Gammaproteobacteria bacterium | reverse complement strand
GAGGAAAAGCAGCAGAGCCTGAGCGTGCATGCCGGCGCGCGCGTGGAAGCCGTGTGCGACCCCGCCATTCTCCGGCTCGGCCTGATGAACCTTCTCCACAATGCGATCAAGTACACGCCCCCCGGCGGGGCGATCGACGTCCGGGCCGGGGCAACCGCCTCCGGGCAGCCCTCGATCGAGGTGCAGGACACCGGTCCGGGGATCCCGGCCGCGCATCACCAGCGGATCTTCGAGCGCTTCTACCGGGCGGACTCCGGCCGGGACAGGGATTCCGGCGGAGCAGGCCTCGGTCTCGCCATCGCTCTGTGGGCGGTCGCTTCGAACAACGGCCGCATAGAACTCGAGAGCGAGGAATCCAAGGGCAGCCTTTTCCGGATCGTCCTGCCCGGGAGATAATGGCACCCCACCCTCCAACTCCAGGGAAGCAGACAATCATGATCGACCTCTACGCAGCCGGCACCGCCAACGGCATGCGCGCCCGCATCGCTCTCGAGGAGTGCGGCCTTGCGTACACCTTCCACCCCGTCGATCTCACCAAAGGCGAGCAGAAGACGCCCTCGTTCCTCGCGATGAACCCCAACGGGCAGATCCCGGTGATCGTCGACCCGGAAGGTCCCGGCGGCAAGCCGGTGACGATCTCGCAGTCGGTCGCGGTGCTCCTGTACTGCGCCGAGAAGTCGGGCAAGTTCCTGCCGAAGGATCCCGCCGCGCGGCCCGCGTTCTGGCAGGCGCTGATGAGCGCGGCGAGCGACATGAGCGCCATGGTCACCGCGATCCTGACGCTGTCGCGCAGCAAGGATCAGCATGGACCCGCGATCGAAGTCTTCAGGACGATGTGGAAGAACTACGTCACGGTCTGGGACAGCCGGCTCGGCAAGCAGCGCTTCGCGGCCGGCAACGAGGTCACGATCGCGGATTTCGCCCTCTACGGCGCGCTCGGCCGGATGAAAAGCGTGCAGCCCGCGCTGGTCGACGGCTTCGCCAACGTTGCCCGCTGGGTGGACGAGATGGCGGCGCGGCCGGCCCTACAGCGGGCGATGAAGTTCTAGAGCAGCGCCACGTTGAGCGAAAGCATCGCCTACGCGCTCGGCGCGTTGCTCCTCTACGGTCTGGCGGATTTCATCTACAAGCGCGGCGCGGCGGCGGGCGCGCAACCGCACCAGTTCCTCATGGTGCAGACCTGGTTCTTCACCTCGCTCGCTCTCCTCTACGGCCTCGCCTCCGGCACGCTCGAGTTCGGCGCCGGGGATTGGTGGGGCGCAGCCGCGGGGGTGCTCGTCGTCGTCGGCTACTACAACTTCGCCTGGAGCCTGCGGCACGGCTCGGTCAGCACCCACGCGACGATATTCAGGCTGAGCTTCGCCGTCACCGCCGTGCTCGCCGTGCTGATCCTGAGAGAACCGGTGACCGCGGCCAAGATCGCGGGACTGGCTCTCGCGCTCCTCGCCGTCTGGCTGCTGCTCGCCTCGCCCGGCGCCGGTAACCGTGGTGCCGATCCGGAGAGCCGGGCGTCGCTGTTGCGCGTGCTGATTGCGACCGTTGCGGTGGGGATCGCTAGCCTCACCTACAAGCTCGGATTGCTCGCGGGCGCCGTACCGATCGCGCTGGTCGTCACGCAAGGCCTGGTCGCCGTGACGCTCGCGACCGCGTTCGCCGCGCGCCTCGACGGCGGCATCCGGCCTTCGCGAGCGGCCCTGAGCCACGCGCCGCTCGCCGCGATACTGCTCGTCTGCGCTTTCGTCTTCCTCGCCAAAGGCCTGCAGGGCGGCGAGGCGAGCGTGATCGTGCCGATCGCACAGATGGGTTTCGTCGTCACCGCGCTCCTGGGTTTCTTTCTCCTGCGCGAGCCGTTCACCCTGCGCAAGGGGGCCGGACTCGTCGCCGCTCTCGCGGCGCTGGCGAGTCTCGCCCATTGAGAACGGGGCATGCGCCCGTCATATTTTGGTCGGATGTCGCCCCGGCCCGACACTCTAAAATTTAGCTACATCAGCGGGTTAGAGCATATCTTCCGGCGCAGGCGTCGCCCCCAGACGACGAAAGCGCTTGCAGTGAGTTCCCTAACTGTCTGATTAATAGGAAATCCCTGGCATGGCATGGAGGTTGCGGCTTAATGCTCAGTTCACGGAAAGCCCACCCCCCACGGAGAGTATCTTGATAGACCGCAGGCTGAGCAAAGAGGATATCGACTGGCTGCGCAAGCTTCGCAATGCGAGAGCGGCGAACCAGCTTTCAGCCGATATACCGACGAGCGTGGTGCGCAGGCTGACGCAGCTCGCCTGCGCCGAGGTCAGGGGCGGCAAGTATGCGATCACGTACAGGGGGCGCGACGAGTTGATCGAAAGGGAACGCGAGTTGAGCTGAACAGGCAACCTTGGAAGATTGCACGATCGGGGCGCCAAGAGCGCCCCGATTCTTTTTCTGCGGTGTCAGCGTGTCAGCCAGCCGCGTGCGCGCACGGTGAGCACCGCGTAGGGAAAAATCCAGGTGAGCGCGAAGAAAGAGAAGTACGCGTAGAGAATCCCGAACACGAAGTCCCAGGAGCGCTCGCTCCTGAGGTAGTAGAGCACGTAGACCAGCGAGACCACCATGATCGCCAGCAGCATGCGCACGATCGACCCCGGGTCCTTCAGGGCGTTCATCGCCCAAAGCGCGATCGAGGCGTAGCCCACCGGATAGCGCAGATTGGTGATCGCGCTCTCGTAGAACGCGAGCGCGCGCGACCAGAGGGGCCGCGACCATACGATCCTGGCGAAACGGAATTCCTCGCGGATGTAGCTCCGGTCCCAGCGCAGGAACATCCTGCACAGCTTGAAATAGGTTTCGGGCACGACGGTGTGCACGATGGCGCTGCGCTGGTACACGGTGTCGTATCCCGCGGCCAGGATGTCGTTGGTGAGCGCCCGGTCCTCGCCGTAGGTGCACAACGCGCCCAGGAATCGCTGGCGTTCCCAACCGGGCAGCACTTGCCGCACGACCACGGCGCGATACGCGGCCAGCGCGCCGGGACAGCAGTACACCGTGCGGAACACCGACTGGGCGCTGCGCAGGTAGTCGAACGACAGGATGAAGCGCACGTGCAGCATCCGCGGAATGAGGCTGGCCCTGCGGTTGTGGACGGCGACTTTCCCCGCCACCGCGCCGACGCGCGGGTCGCGGAACGGTCCGGCGATCGCGAGGAGCGCGCCGCGCTCGATGATGCTGTCGGAGTCGACCGTGACGATCACATCGCCCGTGGCACGCCGGAAACCTTCGGCGAGGGCGCCGCGCTTGCCCTGGTTGGCGGAAAAGCGAATCGGCGTGACCAGCCCCGGAAATCGCAGCGCCGCGTGCCGGATGTAGTGCCAGGTGTCGTCGGTGCTGCCGTCGTCGATGGCGATGACCTGCAGGCGCTCGCGGGGATAGCGCGCGGCCGCGACCGAAGCGATGGTCTCCCCGACCATGGGCCCCTCGTTGTACGCCGGGATGAGCACGGTCAGGCGGGGAGCGTCCTCTTCGCGAACGGCCTCGAAGGGGCGATAGGCGAGCCACAGAACGGTGCGCATCAGGAGCAGCAGCAGCCCCATGCTGACCCAGATGATCGTCGGTCGCAGCCACAGCATGCTCCAGTGCTCGCGGCGCACGACGTCCGCGAGGGGCTGCAGCAGCGGCGTGGCGAGGGCCGCGTAGGCGAGCGTGCCGATCCCGGCGAAGATCGCGAGGATCAGAAGGGCGTCCCAGCGATCGCGCTGCGGCGGAGCGCCGAGAACCGGAGAGTCGACGGCCGGTGAGGTGGATTGCGGCTTCATGCGAAATGCGGAAGGGGTAGCGGCGTCCTGATATTTCCAGGACATTATTTTACAGGCCCGAGTTGACGCTTTTCTGAAAAGCGCTCGGCTTGGTGCGCGATCCCAAGCCGCGTCGCTTCCGGGCGACAACTCGCGTGACTCGTGCACCAAACTGAAGTATGTTGAAGGCTGGGGGAGCACCAAAAAGGGGGAATCATGAGACGGCTCAAGTCTTGGGCGGCCGCAGCTACCGGCGCGGGCGCGTTGGCTTTTTCGATCCTGCTGTTCGCACAGACCGGATTTCCGCCCCCTCCACCACGGGTCAGCCCGGCCGCGGGCGCGATCGACATCCACGCGCACAGCGATCCGGACGTCTTCAACCGCAGCCTCGACGATTTCGACCTCGCCCGCATCGCGGCGCGCAAGGGCATGCGGGGCATCGTGCTGAAGAATCACGTTGCCCCCACCGCCGCCCGCGCAGCGCTGGTCATGCGCACCGTGCCCGGGATCGAGGTCTGGGGCGGTATCGCGCTCAACCGCGCCGTGGGCGGCGTGAATCCGCTCGCGGTCGAGTGGTTCCACCGCATGTCGGGTGGCCGCGGCAAGGTGGTGTGGCTGCCGACCTTCGACGCCGACAACCAGCACAAGATCCTCAAGGAACCCGGCGAGGGGCTCAAGGTCGCGGCCAACGGGAAGGTGTTCCCGGAGACCGAAGAGGTGCTGAAGATCATCGCGCGCGAGAACCTGTCGCTCGCGACCGGGCACGTCGCGCCGGAGGAGTCGCTCGCGGTGATCAAGCGCGCGAAAGAGCTGGGCGTCAAGAACATCGTCGTCACCCACGCGATGGCCGAGGTCCCGGGAATGACCCTTGCGCAGGTCAAGCAGGCGGTCTCCATGGGTGCCTATATCGAGTACTGCTTCCTCAACGACATCCACGGGCCGCAGTCCTACTGGCCGTTCCTGCGCAGCTGGCGGCGCGTGTCCTTCGCCGACATCGCCAAGGTGATCAAGGAGGTCGGCGCCGAGCACTTCATTCTCTCGAGCGACCTCGGGCAGAACGGCACGCCCATGCATCCCGACGGCATGGAGATGATGGTGAACGGAATGAAGCGCGAAGGCCTGTCGCAGGCCGACGTCGACCTCATGGTGAAGAAGAACCCGGCGAGGTTCCTCGGCCTGGAAAGCTAGAAAAAGATTTCGTTCAGCCGACGACCAGGGCCGCGTGCTGGCTCTGGCCCTCGGTCATGCCGCGCGCCTTCATCCAGTCGTAGGCGCGGTTGAACAGGGCCGGATCGTAATAGTCGACGTGCTTGTAGTGCACGAACGCGCGCAGCAGCTCGCGCGGTTCGAGCGCGCCCTTGGTGGCCGCGGCCACGTGGTGGGCGTACTTGTAGAAATCGCCGTTGATCAAGTCGACCGCCTGGTTCTCGGCGTCGTAGTAGGCCTTGCGTTCCTCAGACGTGAGGTCGGCCGCCACCACCTCGCCGCCGCGGTAGAACGACGCCGCGATAATGTGCGCGCCCGTCTTCAGGCCCAGGCTGATGAAGGGCTCCATCACGGCCACCGCGCGGTAGCTCCGGTCCGCGAGGCCCTGCCAGCGGTGCTGCGGCAGGCCGCCGTTCTGGATGTTGACGTGCTCCTTGCCGACTGCGCTCTCCAGCATCTGCAGCGTCGTGTAATGCGAGCCCGTCAGTTCCTGCACCACCACGGGAACGTCGGCGAGGTCACGCGGAGTCTGCAGCTTTTCGTCGAAGGTGAGGATCGCCTGTGCCGCCACTGCCGCGCGCAAGGCCGCGATGCTGCCGCCGCGCTTGCCGCGCTCCAGGCGGTCGATGCTCGCCCATTCGCACACGTTGTAGCTGTCGGCCGAGCCGCACTCGAACAGCTGCTCCTTGAGCCGCGACAGCACCGGTTTCTCGGCGCTGTCGCGTTCGCGATCGGCGTAGGTCGCGGAGAAGCTCACCTCCAGCCCCGCCTTGGCGAACAGGCCTTCCTCGATGCCGACGATCACCGGCAGGTCGAAAACGGGGTTGTTGGGAGCGATCCTTACGACGGGTCGGGTGGCCATGGAGGTTCCTCCTGCGATGGCGAAACGGTGACTAGGATACTCTCACTCCGCGTCGTCGGGGGCGCCGCCCGCGCCCGCGAGATCCTCCTGCTTGATCCTCTCGGTGTTGAACTTGGCCGCGCGCTCGCGCATGGTCTTGAGCACTTCCTCGAGCGGCGGCGGCTCGCCCTGGATCCAGCGCAGGGGATTGATGCGCCCGACCACGAAGGCCCGCAGATAGGGGCTCACGAAACCGCGCGCCTTGAGCTTGCCCATGACCTCGGCGACGCGCTCGTCCAGGTCCATCAGCATGCCCGCGTGCCTCTCGTGGTCCCGGATCGCCTTCGACAGCGGCTCCTCCGAGAACTTCGTGAGCCTTCGCACGATGGGGTTGTACGAACCTCCGGCGAACTTGCCGTTCTTCTCGTAGCACACGCCGAGCGTCACGAAGGACGCCTCCTCGAGATAAAACGCGAATCCGCTCTCGGGCCGCTTCGCGTCCTCGTCCATGAGCCCGCGGTAAATGCGGATCACTTCGAGCGAGCGCTCGCGCAGGTTGTGCGCCTTCTCGGTATTGAGGGCGAGGATCTGCCACGCGATCTCGCGCTTCGGGACGACCAGCGCGGTGATCGAGCGCGCGCCGAGCCTGCGCATCGCCTCCAGCCGGTGCCGGCCGTTCGGCGTCCAGAAACCCTCCTTCGGCGCGGCGACCGCGATGACCGGGTCGAGGAACATGCCGGTGCGGTGCAGGACGTCGGCGAGCTTGCGGTGATGCACCTGCGACAGGTCGCGCTGAAAAGGCGTCGGCTCGATGCGCGCGATCGGCAGGACCGCGAGCAGCAGCGCATTCTTCCCCAGGGGATCGTTGTACGCGCCGATCACCAGGCCGCCCTCGGCCTCGATCCGGTCGCGCACTTCCTGCGCGTCGTCGGGAAGCGAATCGAGCCGGCATTCGGAAGGCAGCAGGCCGCGCGTGCCCGCCTTGGCCTTGCGCGGGGTGCGCTTTGCGGGCGCCCGTTTCATTGCGGATTTCGCGCGCGGTTTGGCCATGACGGACCCTAGTGTAAGCTAAGGGCGTCACTGCGAGGAATCACCCCATGAAGCTCTTCCACCTTCTCGTCGCTGCGACGATATCGGCCGCCTGCGCTGCGGCCCTCGCGCAAACCCCGCACACCCGCGAGCACACCTTTTCCGGCGCCGAGCACTGGGCGAAAGTGTTCGACGATCCGGCGCGCGATGCATGGCAGAAACCGCACGAGGTGATCACGGCCCTGGCGCCGGCCCCGGACTCGGCGGTCGCCGACATCGGCTCGGGCACGGGCTATTTCGCCGCGCGCCTCGCGCATTTCGTCCCCAAGGGGCGCGTCTACGGCGTGGACACCGAGCCGGACATGGTGAGGTACCTCGAGGAGCGCGCGAAGCGCGAGGGCTTTTCCAACCTGGTTTCGATCGCGGGGCGTCCGGACGACGCGAGCCTTCCGGCCAAGGTCGACCTCGTCCTGATGGTCGACGTCTACCACCACATCGCGGACCGGGAACGCTACTTCACGAAGCTGCGCGGCTCGCTGAAGCCCGGCGCGCGCGTTGCGATCATCGACTTCCGGGCGGACGCGCCGTCGGGTCCGCCGAAGAGCGAGCGCATCGCGCCGTCGCGGGTCAAGAGCGAGCTCGCGAACGCCGGCTACGCGTTCGCGAAAGAGCACACGTTCCTCCCCTACCAGTTCTTCCTCGTCTTCGAAGCGGCCAGGCCCTGAACTCTGCTAGAGTTCCCGCTCCGGCGATCCGCGGCACGACGTCATAAGAACTGCGGGGGGAGACGGCGCCGGGCGAGAGGCATCTTTCAACGGAGGAGTCCATGACCAGAATTCTTCGCGTGTCGCTTGCGGGTCTCGCCGCGCTCGCCCTTGCGGGCGCCGCCTGGGGCCAGGCGTATCCCGGCAAACCGGTGCGCATCATCGTCCCGGCCGGACCCGGAGGGCCCGACGTCGTCGGCCGTATCGTCGCCGCCAAGCTGGCCGAGCAGACCGGCCAGAATTTTTTCGTCGAGAACCATCCCGGGGCGAACGGCATTGTCGGCGCCGACATGGTCGCCAAGGCCGCGCCCGACGGCTACACCCTGATGGTGTATTCGAGCGGCCTGATCAGCAACAAGAGCCTGTACAAGAAACTGCCCTACGACACCGACAAGGATTTCGCGCCCATCTCGAACCTGGTCGACAACGGCGGCCTGTTCATCACCGTCAACCCCGCCGTCCCCGCGAAGACGCTGAAGGAGCTGATCGACCTCGCCAAGCAGCCCGGCTCGCACCTCGCCTACAGCACGCCCGGCGTCGGCAACACCTGGCACGTGGCGACCGAGGTGTTCAATCACTACGCGGGTACGCACCTGACGCATATTCCCTACAAGGGCGGCGGGCTGGCGGCGGCCGCGCTCGCCTCGGGCGAGGTCCAGGTGATGCTGTCTTCCCCCGCGCCGGTGATGCAGTACATCAAGAACGGCAAGGCGCGCGCGCTCGCCTACACCGCGAGCAGGCGCTCCCCCGCGCTGCCCGACGTTCCGACCACGGCCGAAGCGGGGCTGCCGAGCTTTCAGATGGACGGAGGCTGGTTCGGCATGTTCGCTCCGGCCGGCACGCCCGCGGCGGTCATCGAGCGGCTGAACAAGGAGGTCCGCACCGCGCTCGCGGACCCCGCGGTGGTGAAGAGATTCCAGGGTTTGGGAGTGGCGCCGGCCTACACCACGCCCGAAGAATTCCGGAAGTTCCTCGCCGCGGAGACGGCGAAATACGCCGAGTACGTGCGCGTCGCCGGCGTGCAGCTCGACTAGCATGGCTCTTCGGGCGCTGCTTGCGTCGCTGCTCGCCGGACTGGTCCCGGCCGCGGCGCTCGCGCAGAGCATCGACTATCCCAGCCGCGCGGTGCGCATCATCGTGCCGCTCGCGGCGGGCGGCAACGTCGATATCGTGGCGCGCACGGTCGCGGAACAGATCGGAAAGAGCCTGGGCCAGCCGGTGCTCGTCGAGAACCGCCCGGGAGCGTCCAGCCTCGTCGGCACGCAGTTCGTCGCGAAAGCGGCGGCAGACGGCTACACCCTGCTCGCGATCGCGAATACCTTCGCCACCGTGCCCCTGATCGTGCCCGATCCGGGCTACGACCCGCTCAGGGATTTCGCCGGCGTGACCCTCACCTGCCTGGTTCCGCAGGTGCTGGTCGTCAATCCTGCGCTCCCCGTGCATTCGGTCGGGGAGCTGATCGCGCTCGCCAAGTCCGAACCGGGAAAAATCTCCTACGCCACTTCCGGCAACGGCTCGACCGGGCACATGGCGGCGGAGCTGTTCAGCCGCCAGGCGGGCATCCGGATGCTGCACGTGCCCTACAAGGGCAATTCGCAGGCGCTCATCGACGTGATCGGCGGGCAGGTCGCGATGATGTTCGACCAGGTGAGCACCTCCGCTCCCCAGATCAAGGG
>JBGQKQ010000116.1:0-9346 GCA_041499655.1 Gammaproteobacteria bacterium | reverse complement strand
CTGTCGCGCACGCCCGGCGCGATCCGCGCACCCGCTCCGCGCCTTGGCGAGCACAACCGCGCCCTGCTCGGGGAGGCCGGCGTGGACAAGGCTCTGTATACGAAGCTGCTCGCGGCGGGCGTCGTGAGCGAAGGCGCTTCGACATCCCAAGGAGAACAAGAATGAAGCCCGGGCTTCCCGTGTGGCGCTCGCTGCTCTACGTTCCGGCGAACGTAGAGAAATACGTCGACAAGGCGCACACCCGCGGCGCCGACTGCATCCTGCTCGACCTGGAGGACAGCGTGCCGGCGCACGAGAAGGACAACGCGCGCAAGCTGGTCGCGCAGGCCGCCAGCCGCGTGCGCCGCGGCGGAGCCGACGTGGCGGTGCGCGTCAACCGGCCCGACTCGATGACCCCGCGCGACCTCGAAGCCGCGGTCGGCCCGGAGGTGAACGCCATCGCGGTCACCAAGGTGGACGACGCAGCGCACCTGCGGCGGCTGGACGAGATCGTCGCGAAGCTGGAGGCGAAGCGCGGCCTCAAACCCGGCCACACGAAATTCATCGCCATGGTCGAGACGCCGGCCGCGTTTTTCCGCATGCCGGAGATCGCTCTAGCGGTCGAGCGCAACGTGGCACTGGACATCGGCGGCGAGGACTTCGCCCTGGAAAACGGCATGGAGCCGACCGAGGAGACGCTCCTCATGCCCAAGCAGCAGATGATCTATGCGGCGCGCGCCGCCGGCATTATGCCCCTCGGGTACATCGCGAGCGTCGCGAGCTTCGGCGATCTCGCGGCCTTCCGGACCATGGTGCAGCGCTCGCGCCAGTTCGGCTTCCTGGGCGCGAGCTGCATCCACCCCGCGCAGGTCACGATCGTCAACGAGCTCTATTCGCCGTCCGCGCAGGAAGTGGCGCACGCGAAGCGCGTCATCGAGGAGAACGCCAAGGCCAAGGCCGCGGGACGTGCGTCGTTTGCGATCGACGGCAAGATGGTCGACGTGCCGGTGGTGGTGCGCGCCGAGCGCCTGCTCGAACGCCACGCCGCGATCCAGGCGCGGGAGGCGGCCAAGCGCTAAGATGGGCGTAATTCCGATTCCAAGTGAAAGGGAGATCATGTCCGCCAACGTTTCCGTGCACCATTCTTTCAAGACCCTGGTCGTTTGCGCGAGCCTCGCCGCCTTCGCGGGCTGCGCAGCGATGAATCCGCCGGCCGCCGGCAAGCGCGAGCTGATGATCGTCGGCCTGGACGAGAAACAGAGCTGGGACGCCACCGGCAAGGCCGTGATCGGACCGCCCGGACGCGATTCGGTCGCGATCATCGACATCGGCACCGATCCGCTCGCGCCGAAGATCCTCGTCACCCTGCCGCTCGCGAATACCATCGTCGGCCCGCCCGTGAATCTCGCGATCACGCCGGACGAGAACCTCGCGCTCGTCGCCAACTCGATGAACGTCGTCCAGGAAGGCGGAGTGTGGAAGCAGGTGCCTGACAACCGCATCTGGGTCATCGACCTCGCCGCCAATCCGCCGAAGCTCATCGACACGATCACCGCGGGCAAGCAGCCTTCGGGCCTGTCGATCAACCGCGCGGGGAACCTCGCGCTCGTCGCGAATCGCGCCGACGGTTCGGTCAGTGTGCTGCGCATTTCCGGGAAGAAGGTCGAGCTGATCGACACCGTGACGATCGGCGAACAGGTGTCACACGCAGTGTTCACGCCCGACGGCAAGCGCGCGCTCGCCTCGAAGTTTCCGGGGCACAAGATCGCCTTCCTCGAGGTGAACGGCGAGAAGGTCGTCTACAACAAGCAGGACGTGCCTGCCGGGCTGTGGCCGTACAACGTCGATGTGACGCCCGACGGCAAGCTCGCGCTCACCGCCGACAACGGCAACGCCGGCTCGGCCGACGGCCACGTGGACACGGTGAGCGTGATCGACATCGAGGCCAGCCCGCCGCGTGTGATCGACAAGGTCGTGGTCGGCGACGCGCCCGAGGGTTTCGCCATCAGTCCGACCGGGAAGCTCGCGGTGGCGGTGCTGCTCAAGGGCACCAACGCCTCGAAGAGCGCCTTCTTCTACAACCGCAACGCGACGGTGGTGGCGCTGAGGATCGACGGCAAGACGGTCACCCGCGCGAGCGAAGCCGACGTGCGCGGCCTGCCCGAAGGCGTCGTTTTCAGCGACGACGGGCGCTACATCTACGTCGGTAACTTCATGGACGAGGACATCTCGATCCTGCGCGTGGATGGTGACCAGATCGTGAACACGGGAAAGTCGCTGCAGCTGCCCGGCCACCCGGCCTCGATGCGCGCGCGCACGCGCTGAAAGTCAGCCGCCGGGGTGCCTCTCCTCCAGCTTTCACAGGTATCCCTCGCTTACGGCCATGTGCCTTTGCTCGATCACGTCGATCTCGTCGTCGAGCCCGGCGAGCGCATCGGCCTGATCGGGCGCAACGGCAGCGGCAAGTCCAGTCTCCTCAGAATCATCGAGGGCCCTGCCGCCGCCGACGACGGCAAGGTCTGGCGCGCGCCGCAACTGAAGATCGCGAGCGTTCCGCAGGAGCCCGCTTTCGCGCCCGGGCACAGCGTGTTCGAGGCAGTCGCCGAAGGCCTGGGCCAGGGAACGAAGCTGCTGGTCGACTATCACGCCGCCACGCACGCGCTCGCCGATAACAGCCATGACGGCGACGCGGCGCTGATGGAACGGGTGCAGCATCTTCAGGAAGCCCTCGACGCGAGCGACGGCTGGAGCCTGCAGCACCGGATCGAAGCCACGCTCAGCCGCCTGCAGTTGTCCGGGGACGAGCCGGTATCGGATCTCTCGGGCGGGCTGAAGAAACGCGTGGCCCTGGCGCGCGCGCTCGTCATGGCGCCCGATCTCCTCCTGCTCGACGAGCCGACCAACCATCTGGATTTCACCGCGATCGAGTGGCTGGAGGAGACGCTGCTCGCGTTCGCGGGCAGCGTGCTGGTCGTCACGCACGACCGGCGCTTCCTCGACTCCATCGCGCTGCGCATCATCGAACTCGACCGCGGACACCTGAGCGGCTACCCCGGCAACTTCGCCGCCTACCGGCAAAGGAAGGCGGAAGCGCTCGAGACCGAAACGGTGCATCAGCGCAAGTTCGACAAGGTGCTCGCGCAGGAGGAAGTCTGGATCCGCAAGGGCGTCGAGGCGCGCCGCACGAGAAACGAAGGCCGGGTGCGCCGGCTGGAGGCGCTGCGTCTGGAGCGCGCCGCGCGTCGCGACCGCGCCGGCAAGGTCGGCCTGGAGGTCGCCGAAGGCGAGCGCTCGGGCCGCCTGGTCGCGGATCTCGACGAAGTCTCCAAAAACTACGGCGACAAGCAGGTGGTGAGCAAGTTTTCCTGCCGCATCCTGCGCGGCGACAAGGTCGGGCTGATTGGGCCGAACGGCAGCGGCAAGACCACGCTGCTCAAGCTGATCCTCGGGGAGATCCGGCCGGATTCCGGCAAGGTGCACCGCGGGACGAAACTCGCCGTCGCCTACTTCGACCAGCTCCGCGAGGCGCTCGACGAAGAGGCGACGCTCGGCGAAACCATCAGCCAGGGGAGCGACCAGGTCGAAGTAAACGGCGTGAAAAAGCATGTCATCGGCTACCTCGGGGACTTCCTCTTTCCGCCGGAGCGCGTGCGCGCTCCGGTAAAGTCGCTCTCCGGCGGCGAGCGCAACCGGCTGCTGCTCGCGCGCCTGTTCAGCCGGCCCGCCAACGTGCTGGTGCTCGACGAGCCCACCAACGATCTCGACATCGAGACACTGGAGCTGCTGGAGGCGCTGCTGCAGGAATACACGGGCACCCTGTTCCTGGTGAGCCACGACCGCGAATTCCTCGACAACGTCGTGACCCAGACCATCGCGAGCGAAGGCGGCGGCGAATGGAAGGAATACGCCGGCGGCTACAGCGACTGGCAGCGCGCGCGGTCGAAACCCGCTCCCGAAACGGCGAAGCAGAAGACCGCGGCGCTCGAGCCGCGCCGGCGCACTCAAGGCAAGAAGCTCGGCTACAAGGAAGAGCGCGAGCTCGCCGGATTGCCGGCCAAACTCGAAGCGCTCGAGCGCGAGCAGGGGGACATCGCCGGCAAGCTCGCCGATCCCGTGCTGTACCGCGACCGGCCCGGCGAGGCGAAACCGCTGCACGCGCGGCATGCCGCGATCGAGGCGGAGCTGGCGCGACTCCTTGCGCGCTGGGAGGAGCTGGAGGCGAAGAGCTCGAACTGATACAAGATGTTTCAGCGTCAACGCGGGTACCACTGCGTCGTTGCATGTCTGGGGGATCGATGAGGAGAGCCGCGTTTTCCATGGCCTTGCTCGTGGCCGGTGCGGGAGTCGCCGCGCAGGAGCCGTCGCGCGCGGATCTGCGATTTCTCAACCGTATCACCTACGGCGCCACGGCGCAGGACCTCCAGGCCTTCCGGGCGCTCGGCCGCGAGGGCTACCTGAGGCGCGAGCTGGCGGTTCACGGCGACGAGGGGCTGCCTCCCGAGGCGCGGTCGTTCATCGCCGCCCTCCCCGTCTCCGGCACGCGTCCCCAGGATCTCGCCGAGCAGGTCAAGGCCGCGCGCCGCGCCGCATTCGCAATGCCCGCCGATGAGAAGAAGGATGCGGCGAAGCAGCTGCGCCGCGAGTTCGCCCAGCTCGATTTCCAGGTGTTCGAGCGGCGCACCGTCAGGGCGCTGCTCTCGCCCCACCAGCTCCAGGAGATGCTCACCTGGTTCTGGTTCAACCACTTCAACGTTTTCCAGAACAAGAAGCAGGTGCGCTTCCTGCTTTCCGACTACGAGGAGCGCGCTATCCGCCCCCACGTGCTCGGCCGGTTCCGCGACCTGCTGCTCGCCGTGCTCACGCACCCGGCGATGCTCGTTTATCTCGACAACGCCGAGAACGCGAAGGATGCGATCAACGAGAATTACGCACGCGAGCTGATGGAGCTGCACACGCTCGGGGTGGGCGGCGGATACACGCAGGCCGACGTGCAGGCGCTCGCGCGCATCCTCACCGGCGCGGGCCTCGACTTGTCCGGGCGCCCGGACGGAAGCCGCGGCGGCTATTTCAAGCAGGGGCTGTTCGCCTTCCACCCGGACCGCCACGATGCCGGCGCGAAGCTCTTCCTCGGAAAGAGTTTCCCCGGATCGCAGGATTTCGCCGAGATCGAGCGCGCGATCGATCTCCTCTGCCGCCATCCCTCGACGGCGAAATTCATCACGCGCAAGCTCGCCGTGTACTTTCTCGCCGACGACCCCCCGCAGGACACGCTCGACCGCATGACGGCGACGTTCCGGCAAAGCGACGGCGACATCGGCGCGACGCTGATGACGCTGTTCGCTGCGCGCGAGTTTTCCGATCCGGCCTACGCCGGAAAGAAATTCAAGGACCCGGTGCAGTACGTCTATTCGGGGCTGCGCCTGCTCTACCCCGGGCAGGTGCTGCGCAACTACCGGCCGGTCGCCGGCGCGCTGGCGCAGCTCGGCGAACCGGTATACGGGCGGCAGACGCCCGACGGCTACGGCATGCGGGAGAAGGACTGGGCGAGCTCCGACCAGATGGTGAAGCGCTTCGAGCTCGCGCGCGGTTTCGTCGGCGCGCGCGGCAGGCTGTTCGTGACCAAGGAAGCCATCGACGCCGGGATCGACCCCCGGCAGCTCGCGCAGGCGCGCGACGCGCACCCGATCGAGCGCGCGCGCATCGAGCCGCTCCTCTCGCCGCTCCTGTCCCAGCGCACCCGGGAGACGCTTTCCAGGACCGAAAGCGCGGACGAATGGGCGGCGCTCTTGCTGTCCTCGCCCGAGTTCATGTACCGGTAAAGGAGGAGGCCATGCGCAGACGCGACTTCATGCACGCCGGGCTCGCCGGCGCGCTTGCTCTACTCAACGCGAAGCTCTGGGCGGCAGGTCCCGGCGACACCAAGCTGCTGGTGGTGATGCTGCGCGGCGCCTACGACGGCACGAGCCTGCTGGTGCCGTGGGCCAGCGATTTCTACTATCGTTCGCGGCCGGTGATCGCCGTGCCGCGGCCCGGCTCCGGCGACGCGAACGCGGCGATCGCGCTCGATCGCGACTGGGCGCTCAACGCCGCGGTCCGGGACTCGCTCCACCCGCTGTACGTACACAAGCAGGCGGTGTTCATCCCGTTCAGCGGCAGCGGCGACATCTCGCGCAGCCACTTCCAGGCGCAGGACCTGATGGAGCTGGGCCAGGGCGCGGGCGGCGCGCTCGACTACTCGAGCGGCTACCTCAACCGCCTCGTCGAAGCGCTTTCAGGCAAAGCGGCATCGGGCGGGGTTTCCTTCACCGGCAACCTCACGCCGGTCTTCAAGGGCGCGGTACCCGTGCCCAACATCTCGCTGCGCGGCAACCCGAAGGGCCGGCTCCCGCCGCGCTCGAGCGACATGATTGCCTCGCTCTACGAGGGTACCAGCCTCTCGGGACTGGCCACGTCGGGCATGGAAACGAAGAAAATGGTCTCGGAGGAGCTGATGACGGAGATGGCCGAGTCCTCTCGCGGGGCGGGCGCGGCGCGCGCTTTCGAGAACCAGGCGCGGGCGATCGGGAAGCTGATGCGCGACAAACCGGCCTACTCGATCGGTTTCGCCGACGTGGGCGGCTGGGACACGCACGTGAACCAGGGCTCGGCCCAGGGCGCGCTCGCGACCAATCTCGCGGGGCTCGCGAACGGCCTTGCCGCATTTGCACAGGAAATGGGTCCGCAGTGGAAGAGCACGGTGGTCGTGGTGATGTCCGAGTTCGGCCGCACGTTCCGCGAGAACGGCAATCGCGGCAGCGACCACGGGCACGGCAACACGCTGTGGGTGCTCGGCGGCGGCATCGCCGGCGGCCGGATCGCCGGCCGCCAGGTCGCGCTCGCCGAGGCCGGCCTTTTCCAGAACCGCGATCTCCCGGTCCTGAACGATTACCGCTCGGTGCTCGCCCACCTGTTCGCGCGGATCTATGGGCTCGGCGACGCGGCGCTCGGCCGCGTGTTGCCCGGTGCGAAAGCGGACGACTACGGAATCGTCTGACGCGAATTCAACCGAAGGTCACGTCCGGGTCGTCACCGGCGCGTCGTCGGTCGAGGGCCCGGTCTTCTCGTCGGTGCGCAGGTCTTCGGGCGACTCCTGCGTGAGCTCGGGCTCGCTCGCCCCGGGCGGCACTTCCTCGGCGAGGAATCCGCCCGACTGGTGCCGCCACAGCTTTTCGTAGTGGCCGGCCAGCGCGAGCAGCTCGGCGTGCGTGCCCTGCTCGACGATGCGGCCCGCCTCGAGCACGATCAGCCGGTCCATGCGCGCGATGGTCGAGAGGCGGTGCGCGATCGCGATCACGGTCTTGCCTTCCATGAGACCCAGGAGCTGCTCCTGGATTGCGGCCTCCACTTCGCTGTCCAGCGACGAGGTCGCCTCGTCCAGCACCAGGATGGGCGCGTCCTTGAGGATCACCCGCGCGAGCGCGACGCGCTGGCGCTGGCCGCCGGAGAGCTTCACCCCGCGCTCGCCGACGTGCGCGCCGTAGCCGGTGCGACCGTTCCAGTCGCGCAGGCCGGGGATGAAGCCGTGCGCCTGCGCTTTGCTCGCCGCCGCCTCGACCTGGGCGTCGCTCGCTGAGGGCCGCCCGTAGCGGATGTTCGCGGCGATGGAGCGGTGCAGGAGCGAGGTGTCCTGGGTCACCATGCCGATCGCGGCGCGCAGCGACTCCTGCGTGACGGATGCAATGTCCTGCTCGTCGATGACGATCCGCCCCTGCTCCGGGTCGTAGAAGCGCAGCAGCAGGTTCACCAGCGTGGATTTTCCCGCGCCCGAGCGGCCGACGAGGCCCAAGCGCTCGCCGGGCCGGATTTCGAGGCTCAGGCGCTCGAGCACGGGCGGCGCGTCCGTCCTGCCGTAACCGAAGCTGACGTTCTCGAAGCGGATCTCGCCGCGCGAGACTTCGAGCGGCCGGGCGCCCGCGCGGTCGACGCCCGAATGCGGCACCGCGATCGACTGCATACCCTCCTGCACCGTGCCGACGTTCTCGAAGATGCTGGTCACTTCCCAGCTCACCCAGCCCGCGGCGTTGGCGGTCTGCCAGGCGAGCGGCAACGCGGTGGCGACCACGCCCGCGCTCACCGTGCCCTGCGCCCAGAGGGCAATGCCGATCGCGGCGGTGCCGACGAGAAGGAGCGCGTTCATCGCCGTGAGCGCGATCATGAATCGCGTGATCAAGCCCATGTGCGCGGCCATCGCGCCCTGGTGCTGGTCGAGCGACTCACGCACGTACGCGTCCTCGTCGGCGAGCCGCGCGAAGAGCTTCACCGTGAGGATGTTGGTGTAGCTGTCGACCACGCGCGCCATGACGAGCGACCGGAACTCCGAGCTCGTCCTCGCGAGCTCCCTGAGCTTCGGCACGAAGTGGCGGAGGAAAAGGATGTAGCCCGCGAACCAGAGGAGCGTCGGCAGGCCGAGGCGCCAGTCGGCCGCGGCCATCAGCGCGAACGCGCTCGTGCCGTACACGGCGATGTACCAGACCGCGCGAATGCTCGCCATCGTGCTCTCGCGCAGCGCGTTGGCGGTCTGCATCACGCGGTTGGCGATCCGGCCGGCGAAATCGTTCTGGAAGAACGGCCAGCTCTGGCGGATCACGTGCCAGTGGCTCTGCCAGCGGATCATCGTGGTCACGCCGGGGATCAGCGCGTTCTGGCGGATCGCCATGTCGGCGAGAATCGCGAGCGGCCTTGCGATCAGCACCAGGCCGATCATCCCGGCGAGCATCGGCGACTCGCGCGCGAGCGCCGCCTGCCGGTCGGTGGCTTCCATCAGCGACACCAGCTTGCCGATGAAAAGCGGGATCACCGTATCGAGCAGCGCCACCGCGAGCGAAGCCGCGAACATCGCCGCGTACCAGCCCTTCGTCTGGCTCACGAAATGCCAGTAGAAGGCGAGCAGCCCTTGTGGGGGCGCACCGGGGCCGGGTGTAGCCGTGCCGCGGACGGAGGAGGGGAAGAGCTTCAAGATCGAAAGTATATTTCTCAATCCCCTTGCTAACTAGGGCCTGTGCCCCAATGTAGTGAAAGTCGAATTCGACTGGGTCAGTCCGCGGTTATCCCCACGGGGTTACCCCTACCGGTTTTCTCCCACAAGCTAATTTGATGCTTCGCACACTATCGTGCGCGGCGACGCAATCTATGGAGATTCCATGCCTATCGGTACCGTAAAGTTCTTCAATTCCAGCAAGGGGTTCGGCTTCATTCAACCCGACGACAAATCCAAGGACGTGTTCGTGCACGTCTCGGCCGTTGAACGCGCCGGGCTCGGTACTTTGACCGAGAACCAGAAGATCTCGTACGAACTCGAGCAAGGGCAGAACGGCAAGACGTCCGCAGG
>JBGQKQ010000115.1:0-9571 GCA_041499655.1 Gammaproteobacteria bacterium | reverse complement strand
GTCGGTGTCGCGGCCGAGACCTTCGATGAAGACACGGTCGATCTTGACGCTGTGGACAGCAAAGCGCTTGAGGTAGGCCATCGAGGAAAACCCGGTGCCGAAATCGTCCAGCGAAATGTTAACGCCCGTTGCGGCAAGGTCCCGCAGCATTCGTTCGACTCCCGGACCCTGGTCGATCAGGACTGTCTCGGTGATTTCCAGCTCGAGACACGACGGCGCTATCCCCGCGGCGCGCGTGCATTCCGCGACGAGGGCGACGAGGCCGGGCTTGCGGAACTGGCGTGCCGAAACGTTGACCGCAAGCCGCTCCAGCGCAACGCCGTCGGCCTGCCACTGTTTCATCTGGCGGCAGGCCTCGTGAAGCACCCAGCACCCTATCTGCTCGATGTAGCCCGACTCCTCCGCGACCGGGATGAACTGGGCTGGAGAGACCGCGCCAAGTTCGGGGTGCTCCCAGCGCAACAGCGCCTCGGCGCCGCAGTTGCCGCCGGTGCGAAGATCGATCAAAGGCTGGTACAACAGCTTGAGCTCGCCTCGATCGATCGCGCGGCGAAGCTCCCGGTCGAGCGTGACCCGGGCGACCGCCATCGCGTTCATGTTCTCTTCGAAGTAGACGGCCTGGGCCCGCCCGCCCGACTTGGCCCGGTACATCGCGGTATCGGCGTTCTTGATCAGTGCCTCGGCGGATTTGCCATCTTCCGGATACAGCGCGATGCCGATGCTCGCGCTGAGAAAGGAGTTCTGGTCATTGACGACGAATGCGTCCGACAGCGACTTGACGATGTGCTCGCCTAGCCGCCCCGCGTCCTGCGGGTGCTGAAGCCGGGTCAGGATCACGTTGAACTCGTCGCCGCCGAGCCTCGAAACGGTATCGGTCTCCCGAAGACAAAGGGAGATCCGCCGGGCCGCCTCCTTGAGAACCGCGTCGCCGGAAGTATGCCCCAGCGTGTCGTTAACGTTCTTGAAGTGGTCGAGATCAATGAAAAGGAGGGCGAATGAACCGGCTTCCCGCTGGCACCTGACGATCTCCTGGGTAAGGCGGTCCCGGAGCAGCAAGCGGTTGGGAAGGCCGGTTAGCGAATCGAAGTGGGCTTGCTGATACAACTGCTCGTCGCGCCGCGCGGACGAAATAGCGACGGCCACCCGGTCGGCGAAGTCGCGGATCTGCTTCTGATCCTCGTCGCCGATGCCCGGCGTCGCGCGAAACCCCAGTGCAAGGGCGCCACAGACGGTTTCGCGCCAGATGATGGGCTGAACATACACGGTGGCCATGCCCCGGTCCCGCAGGTGTGAAAGATATCCCGCGGCATCTTTCAAACGAATCCAGAAGCCTTGCGGCGATGCCTCGAGCACGCTGCGCTCGTTCGCCGACACCTCCTGCCGGGCGATGGAGATGTCACCGGGACCACGCGCTTCGCACGCATAGGTGCGCGCCAGGTCCGGATTGTCGTGATCCAGCAGCGTAATGCTCAAGAACTCGGCGGGCACCAGGCTCCCCATGCGCTCGAGGACGGTGCGAACGATCTGCTCGGCATCCGGGCTCGAAAGGATGAGGCGATCGATTTCCCCGAGTGCCGTAAGTGTCGAAAACTGGCGTCCCAATCTTGCCGACATATGGTTGAACGCGGCCGCGAGTTCGCCGAACTCGTCATCACGCCTGACGTCCACTTGTGTCGCAAAATCGTTGCGGGCAATCCGGTGTGCCGCCGCCGCCAGCTCTTCGACCGGGACCAGCGTGCTGCGAATCTGCCGCACGCTGAGCCAGGTTACGACCAGCAGCGCAAGCAGCACCACCGGGATGAAGAGCTGCCGGAACTCGCCGATACGGCGGAGTTGGTAGCTCTCCAGCTGGCTCGCGACGACGATCCAGTCGCCCGCGCCGAACTCAGCCCGCAGGAACTGTCCCCACGCGACCGCGCGGCGTCCTTCCTGATCCTGGACCCAGCTGAAGGAGCGCAGCGCCGATTGCATGGACGGCGCGTCGGCCGCCTTCAACACGTTGTCAGGGACGGGCGCCGTGCAGAACAGCACGAGCCGCGTCCCGTCGTCGATCACGCAAAAGTCCGTGGCGGCGGGGAGCAGGTCCGGATACCCCCACAGAAATTCCGGCTGGAGCTCGCCGAAGAGGACGGTGCCGGCGCCGAGACTGAAGTCCGGTATCAGCAGGAGCACGCGGGTGACCGACCGGTCCTGGGTGAAGATGAGTGCGTGCTTGCCCGACGCCAGTCTGCGGCGCAGCTCGTCGTTCAAGGGCGGCAGGCTTGGCTCTCCCAGCAGGCCTGTCGTCCTGTTTTTCGCATCGACCATGCCCAGCGAGCGGAAGTATCGGCTCAGGGACGAAGGAGCGCGCCAGGATCGATCCTTGTATACGATGGCGCCCGAAGCCGCTTCCGAGGCGAGAAGGAAGCGATCGAAGATGGCCGTGCCATACGCCTTGCTCGTCGACGCGAGACGCTGTTCCGCCTGCTGAAGTAGCACCTCGCGAACCTGGGCAAGGGACAGCACCGCCACGAGCCCGAGCGGAATGAACGCCGAAAGCACGAACAGCAGGAACACCCGGCGGGCGACCCGGCCAGTGAGAAAGCGGCGCGTGAGCCGGATCACGGGTCGAAGTCCTGGGCCAGCCCGATAAAGCGGCCGTCGCGCGCGCGAATGATATCGTCGCGGCTCGTATTCGCCATCAGCGACGTTTGGGACGCGCCGTCCTTCCCCATGCTGTACAGATCAAAATCGGTGTTCAGCGGGTTGAGCTTCTTGTCCTTTCTCGCCTTGCCCTTGCCCTTGATGGAAGTCAGGTCTAAGTACTGGTAGGGCCGTCCCCAGGGATCCAGTTTGCCACCCGCGCGGACGTCGACGAGCGAATCCGGGGGCGAGCGGTTTTCCAGGATGTATTGCGAGATCGTCACCGAGAGAGCGGCGATGTCCGTCTCGGCCTGGTTAACCCGTATGCGCTCGCGATAGTCGGAATATTTCGCGCTCGCAAGGCTCACCAGCACGCCGAAGATTCCGACGGCGATGAGAAGCTCGATCAGCGTGAAGCCTGGCGAGCCGGCAGTTGCGTGGCGCGTTCTCATTCTCGAGCCTGTCACCAATTCCTCGGGTGTATTTGGGCAGTGCCCCCCGCCCTTGCCAGGCAGATGTCGGACGAGCGTCAGCGGCGACGGATATCCGCCGCTGCCGCTCCCGCCGCCGGTCAAAATTCCGGAATCCGGATGGGGCAAGGAAGACCGAGCAAGACCTATGCCGAACGCATAGGAATCGAGGGGGCCGGCCCACCCGAGCCATAGCCCGCGAGCGTCAGTCCAGCCTGACCTGCCGGAGTTTCTTCACGCACTCGTCGACGAAGGCGCGCACAGTGGTCGAAAGGCGCCGAGTGTGCGGATACACGACCTGCACCGGCAGCGGCTCGGTCTCGAACTCTTCCAGGACATAGCGGATCTTGTTCGACCTTCGGTACGGCGCGGTCTGATACGAGAGGAACATCCCCAGCCCCAGGCCGTTCACGCACGCGGCGAGAGTGCTGTCGATCTCGTTGCTCACCAGCGCACAGGTGATCGGAATGCTCAGGGCGCGCCGGCCGACGCGGAAATTCCATTCGTTCCGCGGCGACAGGCCCATGTGCCTGACGCACAGGTGCTCCCGGACGTCCTGCGGCGCGCGCGGAACGCCGCGGCGGCGCAGGTATTGCGGGCTGGCGCACACCACGCGGCGAACCTCACCGATCCGGATCGCCACCAGCGAAGAATCGCGGAGATGCCCGATACGGACGGCCACGTCGAGGCCTTCCTCGACTACGTTCACGACGCGATCGACAAACAGCATTTCCACGTTGACGTCCCGATGGCGCCGGATAAATTCGCTCACGATGGGCGCGACGTAGCGCCGCCCGAACAGCACCGATGCGGTGACTGCCAGCCTGCCCTGCGGCTCGGCCTGACTGGAGGTCAATTTCGCCTCGGCGTCCCGCACCTCGGAAAGAATGACGCGGCAGCGCTCGAGGTAGCGGGCCCCCGCGTCGGTCAGATGGATGCGGCGGGTGGTGCGGGTAAGGAGCGACACGCCCAGCTGGCGCTCGAGCGCCGCGAGGGTCCGGACCACGGTCGGCAGGGACGCGTCGAGCGCGTTCGCGGCCGCGGTAAGACTTCCCTTGTCCACGATGCGCACGAAGATCGTCATGGCGAGCAGCTTGTCCACGGCGGGATTATTACTCCAGTTTCTGCAACAGTCTATTGCCGATTGAGGTATTTATTTCACCCAAGGAAGTTGCGACACTAGCGCGCAGCGAAAATCCAGGAGAACTCCATGAAGACAGCGAATACGCTCGTCGCGGCAGCCTTTGCCGCGCTTTTCGGCGTCCAGAGCGCAACGGCGCAAGCTCCGGCCCGCACCCCGCCGCAGGACCTCGGCAAGGTGCACTTCACCACCTCGTGCAGCCCCGCGGTCGAGAAGCCATTCGACCGCGCCATGGCCCTGCTGCACTCGTTCTGGGCCAAGGACGCCATCGAGGGCTTCATCGCCGTGGGCCGCGAGGATCCGTCGTGCGTGATCGCCTACTGGGGAATCGCCATGGCCATGCAGCAGAACCCGCTCACCGGTCAGGAGCCCAACCCCGCCGCGACCAAGGACGCGCTGGCTGGACTCGACCGGGCCAAGGCGATCGGCGCGAAGACGCAGCGCGAGCGCGATTACCTCGCCGCCATCGACCTGATCTACCGGGACGCCGACAAGATCGCCTTCCGCGACCGTCGGCTCGCCTACGAAAAGGCGATGGAAGCGCTGTCGCAGCGCTATCCGGAGGACACCGAAGCAGCGATCTTCTATGCGCTGTCGCTCGACATGACCGCGCAGCTCACCGACAGGACCTACGCCAACCAGCTCAAGGCGGCGGCGATCCTGGAGAAAGTGCTCAAGCAGCAGCCCGATCACCCCGGCGTGGCGCACTACCTGATCCACAGCTACGACTACCCATCGATCGCCGAGCGCGGACTTCCTGCGGCGAAGCTCTATGCCCAGATCGCGCCGAACCACCCGCACGCGCTGCACATGCCCTCGCACATCTTCACGCGGCGCGGCATGTGGCAGGAGTCGATCGACACCAACCTGCGCTCGGCCGCCGCCGCCAAAGCGGAAGGCAACGGGCAGGAGCAGGCGCACGCCATGGACTATCTGGTCCACGCCTACCTGCAGCTCGGCGAAGACGCCGAGGCGAAGCGCGTCGTCGCCGAGGGCACCTCGATCAAGGTCAACCCGGCGATCTTCATAGGGCACTACGCGCTCGCGGCGATGCCTGCGCGCTTTGTCGTGGAGCGCCGCGCCTGGTCGGAGGCGATCGCGCTCGAGGCGCACACGACCCCGTTCCTCTTCCCCGACGCCATCACCCACTTCGCGCGCGGCCTGGGCTTTGCCCGCAGCGGCGATGTGGCGTCGGCGCAGAAAGAGGAGTTGAAGCTCGCGCAGCTGCGCGACGGGCTTACGCAGCAGAAGAACACCTACTGGTCGAACCAGGTCGAAGTCCAGAGGCTCGCCGTGAGTGGCTGGATCGCGCTCGTGCAAGGCCCACAGGAGGACGCGCTCAAGGCAATGCGCGCGTCGGCCGACCTCGAGGATTCGATGGAAAAGCACATCGTCACGCCGGGTCCGGTGGTACCCGCGCGCGAGCTGCTCGGCGAAATGCTGATCGAGGCGAAGCAGCCGGCCGAGGCGCTCAAGGCGTTCGAAGCGTCGGCGCAGCGCGAACCCAACCGTTATCGCGGCGTGTACGGCGCCGCCCAGGCGGCCGCGCTATCCGGCGACCGCGACAAGGCGAAAATGTACTACGCGAAATTCATCGCGCTGACAGACAAGGCCGATCGCGCGAGACCCGAGCTGCAATTGGCGAAGGCGTATCTCGCGCAGCGCTAGGAAAGTCCGAGGATACGGCGGCGGCGCGCAATTCTGCTCTGCTGATCCGGAGTTTGAGCTAATCTGCTGCATCTCGCCGGTTGTGGCACCCGCCCTTCACGATGATGCGGCTCTTCGCCTCTCTCTTCCTCGCGTTCGCCTGCGCGGCCGCGCAAGCGCAGTCCTATCCGTCGAAGCCGGTGCGCCTGGTCGTTCCCTTTCCTCCCTCGGGCGGCAACGACGCGTTCGCGCGCATCGTGGCGCAAAAGCTCTCGGAGGCCTGGAAGCAGCCGGCGCTGGTGGAGAACCGTCCGGGCGCGGGCGGGTCGGTGGGCACCGAGTTCGTTGCGAAAAGCACGCCGGACGGCTACACCCTCCTCCTCGGCCACACCGGGACGCTGGCGATCAACCCGGTTCTGTACACGAAGCTGGGCTACGAGACCCTGCGCGATTTCGCACCGATCAGCCCTCTCGCATCCGCCCCGCTCGTTCTCGTCGTCCACCCGAACTCCTCGATCCGCTCGGTCGGCGACCTCCTCGCGCAGGCGCGCTCGAAACCGGGCGAGATCAACTACGCCTCGAGCGGCAGCGGCACGGGCTCGCACCTCTCGGGCGAATTGCTCCAGTCCCTGGGCGGCGTGAAGCTCACCCACGTGCCCTACAAGGGCACGGCGCAGGCGATGACCGACGTCCTCGGCGGACAGGTGCCGATGATGTTCAGCGTGATCTCGCCCGCGCTGCCGCAGATCCGTGCGGGAAAACTGCGCGCGGTCGCCGTGACGAGCGAGCGGCGCATGCCGCAGTTGCCCGACGTGCCGACCGTCGCCGAGTCGGGCCTGCCCGGCTACGAGAGCACGCTGGCCTACGGCATCCTCGCGCCGCGCGGAACCCCTGCGCCCGTGCTCGCCGAAATCCACGCCCAGATCGCGCGCATCACCGCCACGCGGGAATTCCGCGAGCGCGTCGACTTCGAGGGCGCCGTCGTGCTCGAGGGCACGCCGGCGGAGTACGCGGCGCTCATCCGCGCGCAAAGCGAGAAGTGGGGGAAGGTGATCCGGGAGGCGGGAGTGAAAGCGGAGTGACGTATCGGAGAAAGCGACCGTTTTGAACTACGCGATCAGCTTTCCCTCGCGCATCTCCCTCGCCTTCTCCTTCCCGCGATCGAACTCCGCCCGCCGCTGCTTGATCTCCTCCGCGGTCAAGCGCGCGACGTTGCTGTAGTCCAGCTTCCACTCCGCGCTCTCGCTCCACCGGAGCGGCGACTGCAGGGTAGTGCGCGGCTCCGCGGCCGTCTCCAGGAGCGCCAGGGCCAGCTCGAGCGTCAGTTCCTGCGAATCGCCGTCGTGCGGCTTGCCCGCGCTGTTCCCCAGCGGAAAATCGCTGAACAGGAACCGCGCGACGCCGCAGTGCTCGACGATGTCTTTCGCGCAGCCCATGACGACGGTCGGAATGCCGTTCGCTTCGAGGTGCCGCGCGACGAGGCTCACGGTCTGGTGGCACACCGGGCAGTTGGGGACGAGGATCGCGCAATCGGCCCGGTCCTCGATGCAGCGCTTCAGGACTTCCGGCGCGTCGGCCGAGAGCGTGCGTTCCTGGCTGCGGTGGGTCGGCACGCCGTGGAACCGCGGAGCGAGCTGCACTCTTCCTGCAACCGCGGCGCGGCGCAGCGCGGACAGCGGGAACCAGGTGCCCCTGTCTTCCATGCTGGTGTGCTTGCGGTCGATGGCGACGTGGGCGATGCGAACATCGTGATCCAGGCTGGTATCGCCCGAGTACACGCTGTAGAACTTCGCGCCGGCGTTGTAGGCCGCACCCGGTCCCTGGTCGCCCTTGTCGGGCTGATAAGGCGCGGCCGTCGTGATGAGCGCCACGCGCGAACGCGCGAGCGGCTTCTTCAGCGGCTGGAAAGGCGCATCGGCATGGTGCGCCCACGCGTACGGATTGCCATATCCCAGTGCGAGGTAGTACTCGCGCGTGCGCTCCATGTAGGCGATCGGACGGTCGGACCCGGTATCGGCGGAGGAATTCATACACGGACAAGAACCATCGTCGGGTTTCCCCTACAGCGGTTGTCCCGCTTTGCCGGATATACACAAGCCCGGGCAAACCCTAGGGTAGCACGCGCAGGATCCTCGGGAGGGATTCAGAAAATGGCTTCGACGACCGACGGCGCAGCCGCCCTGGACGGCGTGCAGCGCCCCGCTATCAGGGAGACGATCGAAGCGCGAATCCAGACCGCGGAACGCTTCGCCGAGGCGCTGGCGCAGGATCAGTTCTCGCTCTTCTGCCAGCAGATCGAGCCTCTCGCCGCGAAATCGGATCGCAAGCGCATGGAAATCTTCGTGCGGCTGCGCGAGGAGGAAGAGTACCTGCTCCCGCCGGGAAACTTCCTCCCGATACTCGAAGCCAATCACCTGACTCCGGCGCTCGACCGCTGGGAGGTGCGCAAAGTCCTGAATTGGTCGGCCGAAAAGAGGGACTCGCAGGTCGGCTGGCAGATCCCGAACTTCAACATCAACCTCGCCGACGATACGATCAACGACGGGGATTTTCCGAGGCACGTGCTCGACTCCCTCTACGATTCGCGCATCCCGCCGGACCGGCTGTGGTTCGAGATCACCGTCAGGCAGTTCGCCGGCTTCCGCGACGCGGCGAGGCGGATGGTGGCCTCGTTGAAGGAGCTCGGCTGCGCCGTGGCGATCTCGGATTTTGCCGGCACCGAAACCGACGCCAGGGCCTACTGGAACACCGGCATCCAGTTCGTCAAGCTCGCCGGCCGTGTGGTGCGCGAGATCCACAGGAATCCGCGCGCCCTGTCGATCCTGCTGGAGATCAACGACGCCTGCCACAAGTTCGGCCTGCAGACCGTCGCGCAGTTCGTGGAATTGAGCGAGACGCTCGCAACGCTGCGCAAGGTGGGCGTCGACTTTGCCCAGGGGTTCCGTATCGCCGTGCCGGTGCCGCTCGCGACCACGCCGGACTAGATCCGGCCCTCCGCGTGTTTACGTGGGCACTCGCCCACCTCGCTTGTCGTGCTGCACCGCATTATGACTTCGGGAGTGGCAAGCTGGGAAGTTTGGTTCATACTTCCCGGCGCAACGTCATCCGCGCCGGCTGCGTCCGCAGCCGGCATCACAAGGAGGAAGAGGAATGCGCCTCACCATCAACGGCAAGTCCCACGAGGTCGACGTCGATCCGACCACGCCCCTGCTCTGGGTAATCCGCGAGCAGGTCGGCCTCACCGGCACCAAATACGGCTGCGGCGTCGCGCAATGCGGAGCCTGCACCGTGCACGTGAACGGCCTCCCGGTGCGCTCGTGCTCGATACCCGTGAGCGCGGTGAGCGGCGCCAAGATCACCACGATCGAAGGCCTCGCCTCCGGCAAGACCCTGCACAAGGTGCAGAAGGCGTGGCTCGACCACGACGTGCCGCAATGCGGCTACTGCCAGTCCGGCATGATCATGGCGGTGGCGGCGCTCCTCAAGACGAATCCGAAGCCGAGCGACGCCGACATCGACGCCGCCATCACCAACATCTGCCGCTGCGGCACCTTCCAGCAGGTGCGCGAAGCGATCCACATGGCCACCAAGGCCGCGTGAGGGAGCCGACCATGACCGCTATGCCGAAATTCACCCGCCGTTCCTTCCTGGTCAGCAGCGCCGCCCTCGGCGGCGGACTCGCGCTCGGACT
>JBGQKQ010000114.1:0-9578 GCA_041499655.1 Gammaproteobacteria bacterium | reverse complement strand
CGCGATCCGAGCGCCTGAAGAGCTTTTTGGACAACAACTAGATCGCGGGCCTGTAGCTCAGCTGGTTAGAGCAGAGGACTCATAATCCTTTGGTCCCTGGTTCGAGTCCAGGCGGGCCCACTAGAACAGCAGGGAGTGTTGGAGGGAGGAATGTTGAAGCGTTTTTTGATAATGATTGCCTTGGCGATGGCCGCGACGCTGGCTCGCGCCGCGACCATGGAAGACGAAGTGCGTGCGGTATTCGACAAGTACATCGCCACCCAGAACGCGCACGACCTGAAGGGCATGCGGAACCTGCTGTCGGACTCGCCGGACATGCTCTGGATCAGCCGCGGCAAGCCTATCTGGGGCAGGGACGCGGCGCTGAAGAGTCTGGAAGAGCGCTACAAGGGCACCTGGAAGATCGATGTCGACAAGAAGGATCTGCGGGTCATCTCGGTCAGCAGGCGCGTTGCGCAGGTGTACGCGCCGACAGAGCTGAGCGTCGGCGAACCCGGAGCGGAGCCGGCGAGGAACCGTCTCTACATCAATCTGGTGATGGTCAAGAAACCTGAAGGATGGCAGATCGTGAGCATCCTGCCCATCCTCGTTCTTCCGCAGTAGGTAGTGGTTCCGAAGGGTCCGCCGGCGTGCTTCGCTCCCCGGGCCCGGCCGGGGGATAATCTCCGTATTTCCCATCGGACAGGGACGGCATGAGCAGCGCAAGCTTCGAACTGCACGGCCAATCGGCCGTGTTGACCATGAACAACCCGCCGGTAAACGGCCTGGGTTTCGATCTTCGCCGGGAGATCGTCGAAAGCCTCGCGCGCGCGGAGGCCGACGCGAACGTGAAAGCCCTGGTACTGATCGGCAGTCCGCGCGCCTTCTCGGGCGGCGCGGATATCCGGGAGTTCGGCTCGCCCAAGTCGACCGCGGAACCCTCTCTCAACACCGTGATCCGCGCTCTCGAGGGCGCCGGGAAACCGGTCGTCGCCGCGATCGGAGGCGCCTGCATGGGAGGCGGGCTGGAGCTTGCGATGGCCTGCCACTACCGCGTCGCCGTCAAGGGAGCGCAGATCGCGCTGCCCGAGGTCAAGCTGGGACTGATGCCCGGCGCGGGCGGCACGCAGCGCCTGCCCAGGCTGATCGGCGCCGAGGCCGCCCTCAACATGATCGTGTCGGGCGAGGCCGTCCCCTCGGAGAAGCTCGCAGGCACTGGGCTCTTCGACGCGATGATCGAGGGAGACCTTCTCGAGGGCGCGCTCGCCTTCGCCGGCAAGGTCGTCGCGGAAGCCCGGCCCTTGAAGCGCGTGCGCGACATCAAGGTCAGCTTTCCCAACGCCGAAGGTTTCTTCCAATTCGCGCGCAACACCGTGGGCGCGGCGGCGGGGAATTTTCCGGCGCCCCTCAAGTGCGTCGATGCCGTCGCCGCCGCGGTCAGCCTTCCGTTCGAGGAGGGCATTCGGATCGAGCGGGATCTGTTCCTGCAGTTGATGCAGTCCCCGGAATCCCGGGCGTTGCGTCATGCTTTCTTTGCCGAGCGGGCGGCGGCGAAGATCCCGGATGTGCCCGAGGACACCCCCTTGCGCAAGATCACCAAGGTTGCCGTCGTCGGCGCGGGCACGATGGGCAGCGGGATTGCGGCGAATTTCCTGAGCGCCGGGATTCCCGTGGTGCTGCTCGAGGCCAAGAAGGACGCCCTCGACAAAGGACAGGCTGTGATCCGCGGAATTTACGAGGCGAGCGCCAAAAAGGGGCGGCTTACGGCGCAGCAGGTCGCGGAGCGCATGGCGCTGCTGAAGCCCACGCAGTCCTACGACGACCTCAAGGACGCCGACATGGTGGTCGAGGCGGTGTTCGAGGAGATCGCGGTGAAGGAGGCGGTCTTCAGGAAACTCGACGAGACGGTGAAGCCCGGCGCCATCCTCGCTTCGAACACCTCCACGCTGGATCTGAACCGGATCGCCGAGTTCACCAGACGGCCCGAGGACGTGATCGGCACGCACTTCTTCAGTCCCGCCAACGTGATGAAGCTGCTCGAGGTGGTGCGCGGCGCGAAAACCGCGAAGGACGTGCTCGCTACGGTGATGGGGGTGGCGAAGAAGATCAGGAAAACCGCGGTGGTATCGGGCGTCTGCGACGGTTTCATCGGCAACCGCATGGTCGAGCAATACCTCCGCCAGGCCTTGTTTCTCCTCGAAGAGGGCGCCACTCCGCAGCAGGTGGACCGCGCCGTCGAGAAATGGGGGATGGCGATGGGGCCGTTCCGCATGTCCGATCTCGCGGGCAACGACATCGGTTGGGCGATTCGCAAGCGCCGCTACCGCGAGCAGCCCGGCATGAAGTACTCCGGGATCGCCGACCGGCTGTGCGAGCAGGGGCGCTTCGGCCAGAAGACCGGGCTCGGCTGGTATCGCTACGAGGCCGGCCGCCGCGACGCGATCCCCGACCCCGGAGTCGAGCGGATGATCACCGACTACAGCAAGGAGATCGGCGCGAAGCGCCGCAAGATCGACGGCGAGGAGATCGTCCAGCGCCTGATCTTTGCGCTGGTGAACGAGGGCGCGGCGATCCTGCACGAAGGCATCGCTTCGCGCGCCTCCGACATCGACATGGTCTACCTGACCGGCTACGGTTTTCCCCTTTACCGCGGGGGCCCGATGTTTTACGCCGACGAAGTCGGCCTGTACAACGTGGTCGCGGCCATGAAGCGCTTCGCGGCCAATCCCCACGGCGACCCCGCCTTCTGGAAGCCGGCGCCGCTGCTCGCGAGCCTGGCGAGCGAGGGCAAGCGTTTCACCTAGGAGCACGACATGACCGAAGCCGTGATCGTTTCTACCGCGCGCACGCCGCTCTGCAAATCCTGGCGGGGCGCTTTCAACATGACCCACGGCGCGACCCTCGGCGCGCACGTCGTGCGGCACGCCGTCTCGCGAGCGGGAGTCGACCCCGCGGAGGTCGAAGACGTGATCATGGGCTGCGCCCACCCCGAAGGTGCCACCGGAGCGAACATCGCGCGCCAGATCGCGTTGCGCGCCGGGCTGCCGGTGGCGACCGCGGGCTTCACGGTGAACCGCTTCTGCTCCTCGGGACTGCAATCCATCGCGCTCGCGTCGCAGCGCATCCTCGCCGGAGAGGGCGGCATCTATGCCGCGGGGGGCCTCGAGTCGATCTCCTGCGTGCAGAATGAAATGAACAAGCACATGCTGCAAGAGGACTGGCTCGTCCAGAACAAGCCCGAGATCTACTGGCCGATGCTCCAGACCGCGGAGAACGTCGCCAAGCGCTACGACATCTCGCGGCAGCGTCAGGACGAATACGGGGCGCGCAGCCAGCAGAGAGCCGCCGCGGCGCTCGCTGCCGGCAAATTCAGCGAGGAGATCGCGCCGATCGAGGTCGTGATGGGTGCGGCCGACAAGGAGACCTCCCGCATCACGACCCGGGAGCTCACCGTTTCCGCGGACGAGGGAATTCGCGCGGACACGACTTACGAAGGCGTGTCGAAGATCCGGCCGGCCATCGACGGCGGTTGCGTCGCTGCAGGCAATGCGAGCCAGTTCTCCGACGGCGCTTCGGCCTGCGTGGTGATGGATGCGAAAACCGCGGCGTCGCGCAAGCTCAAGCCGCTCGGGGTTTTTCGCGGCTTCGCCGTCGCTGGCTGCGAGCCCGACGAAATGGGAATCGGGCCGGTCTTCGCCGTTCCCAAGCTTCTCAAGCGCGCGGGGCTGAAGGTCGAGGACATCGGGCTGTGGGAGCTGAACGAGGCCTTCGCCGTGCAGGTCATCTATTGCCGCGATCGCTTGGGCATCCCGGACGAGCGCCTGAACGTCAACGGCGGGGCGATCGCGGTGGGCCATCCCTACGGGGCTTCCGGGGCGCGCCTCACCGGCCACGCGCTCATCGAGGGCAAGCGCCGCGGCGCCAGGCATGTCGTGGTGACGATGTGCATCGGCGGAGGCATGGGCGCCGCGGGACTCTTCGAGGTGCTGTGAAATCTGCCCGCGGGGCTTGCCGTTATGACGGTGTAATATCCCCGCCGGTGGGCAGCATGATCTGGAGATCGCTCATGGCGGTGATGGTTCGGCTTTTGGTGATCGGCGCCGCGATTTCGTTGTCTGCGGCGGCGTGGGCTCAGGACCGGAGAGTCGTGACCAAGACTCTGGTCGTCTCGGAAGCGCAGAAGGAATGCTTCTCGCTCAACATCAAGCAGCGCCTCCTCTACAAGTTCCGCGCCGACGGGCCGGTGAGCTTCAAGCTCTCGCATCAGGATGTGAAGGAAGTCATCGACCTCAAGCGCGACGCAACCGGGAGCGCCTCGGGCAGCTTCGCTCCGCGCGCCACAGGCGATCATTGCCTGGTGTGGACCAATACCGGCAAGCACGCGGTAACCCTGCGCTACGAATTCCAGCGCGGCTCGCAGTGAGCGGGCGCCAGAGCTCGCACCCCCGATTGCGCCTTCGAATTTGAGCGGCGGCGAGGAACGCGGCACTGCGCGGCTGGTCGCCGCGATCGGGGTGACCCTTGCGGTGCAGTCGCTCACGGCGATGGCGCTTGCCGTGCCCTCGGTGCTCGCTCCCGTCGCGGCCGGCGACTTCGATGTGGCGCCCGCGGCGGTGGGCCGATGGGTCGGATTTTCCTACATGGTCGCGATGTTCGCGGGGCTCGCGGGCGGCACGTTCGTGGGACGCTACGGCCCCGCGCGGATGCTTCAGATCGCCGTTCTCGGGGTTGCCCTCGGCCTGGTGACCGGCGCTGGCGCGCATCTCCCGCTGCTGTTCCTGTGCGGGGCGCTGCTCGGAGCCGCCCACGGCCTGGTGAACCCGGCGAGCTCCGCCATTCTCGCCATCGCGTCGCCGCCGCGGATACGCTCGATGGTTTTCTCCATCAAGCAGACGGGAGTCCCCCTCGGCGGCGCCGTTGCGGGGATCCTGGTTCCGGGCCTGCTGCTGTGGATGAGCTGGCAGGCCGCGGTGCTGGCCCTGGCGCTCGGCGCGTCGGTCCTGCTCGCGGTGGTCGCGCCGTATCGCCGCGTCTATGACACGGCGCGAAAACCGGAGCGTCTGCACATTCTGGCCTTTGCCGCACCCGTGGCGGAGGTGTGGGCAAACCGCCCGATTCGCGAGCTCGGAGTCGTCTCGGCGGTGTACTCTGCGATCCAGATCAGCTTCATCACCTACCTCGTGTCCTATCTCAAGCTCGAGCTCGGCTATTCCCTTCTCGCGGCGGGCCTGGTGTTCTCGGCGGCGATGAGCGCCGGTGTCCTTGGCCGGGTCCTGTGGGGAGCGCTCGCCGATCATGTTTTCGAGCCCCGCTCGGTGCTCGCCGCACTCGGCCTGGTGATGGCCTTGTGCGGCTTCGCAGTGGCTTCGTTCACCGCCGCCTGGTCGGCGGCCGCGGTCCTCACCGTGTGCCTGCTCTACGGTGCCACGGCGGTGGGCTGGAACGGCGTGTTTCTCGCCGAGGTCGCGCGGCTCGCCCCAGAGGGCCGTGTCGCTTTCCTCACAGGCGGAACGCAGTTCTTCACCTTCGCCGGAGTGCTGATCGGGCCGCCTCTATTCGGAGCGATCGTGTCCCTGACCGGGAGCTACGGCAACGGGTTCGTCGCCACCGCGGTGCTGCCCCTGTTCGCGGTCGTCGCGATGCTCGCGAGAGGGAGGACCGAAGCGACGGGCGCGAGCCCACTGCCATGACCGTACGTTCCAGGGATGCGGTGCTCCTGCTGCACGGAGCCTGGATGAATCGCCTGGTGATGGCTTATCTCACCCACGCCTTGCGCCGCGAGGGTTTCGCCGCGCAGGCGCTCGGCTATCGCACCATGCGCGATCCGCTTGAGGCGCATCTTTCGCGTCTCGCGAACCAGATCGCGAAACTCGACGCGGCACGCGTGCATCTGGTCGGCCACAGCCTGGGCGGGGTCATCGTGATGCGCTATCTGCAACGGGCGGCCGACCCGCGCGTGCTGCGCGCCGTGCTGCTCGGCTCGCCCGTCGCCGGTTGCCGCGCGGCGGCGGGCCTCGCCGGGCGCATCGGGGGCGAGCTGATGATGGGGCAAAGCCTGGCCGTCTGGCGCGAGCCCGTGGACGTTTCCGTCGATTCCCGGTTCGAGATCGGCGCGATTGCGGGCACCCGGGCGTTCGGCCTGGGGGCCGCGCTCACACACCTGCCCAAACCGAACGACGGCGTCGTCTGCCTCGACGAGACGAGGTTTCCCGCGCTGCGCGACCATCTGGTCCTGCCGCTGGGCCACACGATGATGCTCGCTTCTTCGCGGGTCGCGCGTCAGACGACGGCGTTCCTCAGAACCGGCGCGTTCGCGCGATGAAGCGGATCGCGGCTCTCGGGGCGCTGGTATTCGTGTCGGGCTGCAGCTCGGTCGCCTACTACGCGCAGGCGGTGAGCGGCCACCTCGAGGTGATGTGGCGCGCCGCGCCGATCGAGGAGCGTCTTCGCGAGCCGGACACGCCGGCGCCGCTTCGCGAGAAGCTCGAGCGCGTGCTCGCGATCAGGGAGTTCGCGAGCCGCGAGCTCGCCCTCCCCGACAACGACAGCTACCGCCGCTACGCCGACCTCGGCCGGCCCTACGTGCTCTGGAACGTGTTCGCGGCGCCCGAGTTCTCTGTGGCACCGGTCCAGTCGTGCTTCCCTTTCGCCGGATGCGTGAGCTACCGGGGCTTCTACTCTGAGGAGGCGGCGCAGCGGCATGCGGACGAGTTGGCCAAACAGGGCGACGACGTCTACATCGGCGGCGTCAGCGCGTACTCGACGCTCGGCTGGTTTTCCGACCCGGTGCTCTCCACGTTCATACAGTACCCGGAGCCCGAGGTCGCGCGCATCGTGTTTCACGAACTCGCCCATCAGGAGGTGTACGTCAAGGGCGACACCGTGTTCAACGAGTCCTTCGCGGCAACGGTAGAAGAAGAGGGCCTGCGCAGGTGGCTCGAGCGCGAGGGAACGCCCGCGCAGCGCTCGGCCTACGCCGATTCCCGCCGGCGGCGCTCCGAGTTCTCCGCGCTGATCCTCAAGTCCCGCGTGAAGCTCGCCGACTTCTATGCGCGGCTCATCACGGCGGAAGAAAAGCGCGAGGGAAAGCGGCGCCTGTTCGCGGAGATGAACGACGAATACGGGGCGCTGAAAGCGTCCTGGGGCGGGTTCGCGGGTTTCGATCGTCTGCTCGCTCGCGGGATGAACAACGCGTTCCTGGTGTCGATTGCGAGCTACAGCGAGCTCGTCCCCGCCTTTCGCGCGCTGCTCGCGCAGAAACAGGGCGATCTCCCCGCCTTCTATCAGGCGGTGCGCGATCTGGCGAAGCTGGAAAAGGCCGAGCGCGACGCGCGGCTTGCAGCGCTGATCGCTAGCTGAGCGGCAGCATGACGTGCTTCCTGTACGCCGGGCGCTGCTGCAAGCGCTGGTAGTACGCCTCGACCCGCGGCAGCACCGGCCGTTTCACGTCGAGCGCGTTCCAGCGATACACGAAGGTGCCGAGCGGTATGTCGCCCACGGTGAAGGCCTTTCCCGCAACGTAGTCGCGGCCCTCGAGGGACTGCTCGAGCACCTGGAACGCCTGGGCCAGTTTCTCGACGCCTTCCCCGATCGGCTTGAGATCGCGCTTCTCGGGAGGCGTGCGTATGAGGCCCCAGAAGACCGGCGTGATCGCCGGAGCGACGGTGCTCGTCGCCCAATCCATCCAGCGGTCCGCGTCGGCGCGCTGCCTGGGATCGTTCGGCCAGAGCGTGCCCGCGCCGTGCCTGGACGACAGGTAGCGCACGATCGCGTTCGACTCCCACAGCACCAGGCCGTCGTCCTCGATCGTCGGCACGCGGCCGTTGGGGTTCATCTTGCGGTAAAAGGGTTCGTTGACCACGCCGTACTGCAGGCCGGCGTCGGTGCGCTCATAGGGGACTTTGAGCTCCTCGAGCGCCCACGCCACCTTCTGCACGTTGATCGAATTGATCCTGCCCCAGAGCTTCAGCATACCCGTTCCTCCGCGCCGTTCTCGCAGCGCATTCTACCGGTCCCCGCGGTGACACGGCGCGCGCTGGGTTACCATACTTGCCCCATGCTGGTCCGGACATTTGCCCTCGCTCTCGCGCTTCTCACGTGCGGCTGCGCCATATTCACCGAGACCTACGGCATCCAGGAGGTCGACAACTGGGCGGCGACAAACGAGCCCCTGGCGGAATCCGGAAAGATGAAATGGTCGGAGTTCTATTCGCAGTACCTCGAAAAGGTTTCCGCGGCTCCGGTGATCAGCAACAGCCCGGTGGTGGAGCGCCTCGGGATCATGATCACCGCTTCGCTCTTCTACGAGCGGGGCCGTATCGACAAGACCGCATTCGATTCGGTCCAGGGGATCGTGCACAAGTACCAGACCATCGACGATCCCGCGGCGAACCTTCTCGCGAGAAACGCGCTGGTGAAGGCGCTCGAGGAGAGCGACAAGGCGGGGCCGGGCGGCCCCGTCCGGAAATCAGAATCCGACCGGTAGACTGTCGCGCCGCGGGTCCGCGGCGGCGAGATAGCCGTCCTCGAGCCGGTGCGCGATCTGGGCGCAGCCGAAGGCGTTGTAGTCCTCGGGCAGCTTCATCACTTGGTGGCCCCGCGCGGCCAGGTCGGCGATAGTCGCGGCCGGCCACTCGTCCTCGAAGGTGATCCTCAGGCCGTCGACCACGCGAAAGCGCGGGGCGTCGATCGCGCCCTGCGGTCCCTGGCCGTAGTCGGCCATGCGCACCATCATCTGCGTGTGGCCTTGCGGCTGCATGCTCCCGCCCATCAATCCAAAGCTCATGAGCGGCTCGCCGCCGCGCGTCACGAACCCCGGGATGATGGTGTGGAAGGGCCGCTTGTTGGGCGCAACCTGGTTGGGATGGCCGGGCGTGAGCACCAGGCCTGAGCCGCGGTTCTGCAGGCTGATGCCCGTCCCGGGCACGACCACGCCCGACCCGAACCCCATGAAGTTCGACTGGATCATGGACACCATCATGCCGCCGGCGTCCGCCGCAGTGAGATAGACTGTGCCGCCCTTGGGCGGCGTGCCGTGGCCGAAATCCTGGGCGCGCTTCATGTCGATCAGTTTCGCGCGCGATTTGAGATAGTCCGGGTCGAGCAGCTGCGCAGGCTTGACGCCCATCGCCTTCGGATCGGCGACGAAGCGCCGGGCGTCGGCAAACGCGAGCTTCACCGCTTCGATCTGCGGGTGCACGCTGTCGGCCGAATCGACCGGATAGTCGGCGACGTCGAAGTTGGAAAGAATCCCGAGCGCCATCAGGCACACGATGCCCTGGCCGTTCGGCGGAATCTCGTGAACGGTGAGGCCGCGGTAGTCCTGGCTGATCGTGCCTACCCAGTCGTTCGTGTGCGCGGCGAGGTCGGCGCGCGTCATCACGCCGCCCGTTTTCTTCGCGTAGGCCTCGATCTTTTCGGCGAGCTCGCCACGGTAGAAGGCTTCGCCTTTCGTGGCGGCGATCTTCTCCAGAGTCTTCGCCTGGTCGGGGAAGCGGAAGATCTCGCCCGTGCGCGGCGAACGGCCGCCGGGCAGGAAGGCCTGCGCGAAGCCGGGCTGGTCGCGCAGCTCCGGCACCTGCGGATCCCAGCGCTCGGCG